>CAOKQK010000070.1 GCA_948470905.1 uncultured Lachnospiraceae bacterium
CCGGAAAATAAAGATTTTGTAGCCAAAAAGTAGTGTCAGATTTGACACTACCAAGGTAAAAGGGAGGGTGAAGTTATGAAGAATCCTAATGGATATGGAACAGTAACGAAGCTGTCAGGGAACAGGCGAAAGCCCTATATCGTGAAGGAAGGTGTATCAGGAAGGCAAAAGCCCATTGGTTACGCTGCAACACGGGAAGAAGGCTTGATTATGCTTGCCAATTACAACAATGATCCGTGGGATATTGAAACGGATAAAATCACCTTTCAAGAACTCTATGAATTGTGGCTTGAAAAACGGGCTGTCAAATTGGGTGATTCAAACAGAAGTTCCCTGAAATCTGCATATAAGCACTGTTCCAAACTGAAAAAACTGAAATATAAGCAAGTCAAATCATACCAAATGCAAGATTGTATTGATAGTTGTGGGTGTGGGTACTCCACACAAGGGGCAATCAAAAACCTTTTCGGGCATCTTGACCGTTTCGCAATGGAACTTGATGTAATTTCAAAATGTTGTTCTGATCTGCTAACCTCTGAACCCATACCGGAAACAAGCAAGGAAATTTTCACGGATGAAGAAGTTTCCCGGCTTTGGGAAAATCAAAATTTTCCGTGGGTTGATTCTGTTTTATTCTTTCTTTACACGGGGTTCAGAATTTCAGAAATGATTGAACTGAAAATATCTGCTGTTGACCTTGAAGCGGAAATTATGACCGGGGGAACAAAAACAGCGGCGGGAAAGAACAGGGTTGTTCCTATACATTCACGAATTCAGCACATAGTTCAAAAGCGGGTTGAACAATCCCAAAGCGGCTATTTGTTTGAGTACAACGGAAAGAAGTTGAACCAAACCCAATATAGGGCTTTGTGGGCTGAAATCATGGGGAAGCTGGAAATGAACCACACCCCGCATGAGTGCCGCCATACATTCAGAAGTCGTCTTGATTCTGCCGGGGCAAACAAGGTGTGCATTGATCGAATTATGGGGCATAAATCGAAAGGAACAGGGGAACGGGTTTACACCCACAAAAATATAGAAGAACTCAAATTGAATATTGAACTAATAACAAATTAGTAAAAAAAAAGGCGGGAAGCCCCGAAAAATCAGGGTTTCCCGCCTTAAATGTTGATATTGTACCACATCTGAAAAAAAATTGGGAAAATTTTTCTGTTTTTCCCCTTAACCTTCCCCGCATATCTGGTACTATATTAGTGAAAGCTTTCAAAAAAGGAATTCCAATGTGAAAAATATTGATTGGTACGCGAAAAGGGTGCAGAAATGGAACAGGAAAAAGTTTCACAGCTTGTGGAAGAAAATATGAAGACAATATTTGCATACTCCCTTTCCCGTGTCTCGCACAGGGAAGATGCGGAAGACCTGGCAGGGGATATCATCCTCGCCATTCTGCAAAGTGCGCCAAAGCTGCGGGATGACAATGCTTTCTTTGGCTACATATGGCGGATTGCCGCAAACACATACAAAAACTATCTGCGCAGAAAAAGCCGCGCCCGTATGGACGAGCTGGCGGAAGACATTCCATCGGAGGAGGATCTCACCCGGGAAGTCCTCCTCTCCGAGGAGCACAACACACTCCGCAGGGAGCTGGCGCTGCTTTCAAAGGAATACAGGGAATGTACCATCGCCTACTATTTCGATGGCCTGTCCTGCGCCGAAACCGCATCCCGGCTCCATATCTCCCTGGAAATGGTAAAGTATTATCTGTTCAAGACAAGAAAAATATTGAAAGAAGGAATCGCTATGGAAAGAGAATTCGGAACCAAAAGCTACAATCCCGTAAAATTTGCATTTAAGACTATTTTTGATGAGAAACACAATGCCGAATACTGCAGGCTTTTTAACCGCAAGCTGCCCGGCAACATCCTGGCAAGCGCCTATCATACCCCCATGACCATAAGGGAACTGGCTATAGAACTGGGCGTCGCGTCCGTTTACCTGGAGGACGAAATTGCCCTGTTGGAAAAATATCATCTGCTGGCTTCCCTGCATGGCGGCAGATACCAGACCAACCTGATCATTTTCACCGAAGACTATATGAAAGAATTTATCAGTACGGCGGAAAAAACCTGCATGGCAGATGTGGACGCCATATTGACGGGTGCAAAGCCTAAGCTCCCGGAAATCCGCAGACTGGGTTTTCCCGGCAGCGACAGTGATGACAACAGGCTGCTGTGGGCACTGCTATATGAAATGATGCGCACCGGTCACAGCCTGTTTGCCGCGGAACACAAGGCGGAACTTTCACCAGAGGAACTCTATTACGGCGCCATGGGCCTCAACTACGGCATCTGTTATGATCCGGCGGACATCGGCGAGTATAAAGCCTGCAGCTTTGCCGGCTACAGTGAACTGACAAAAGACTATGCCTCCTCCTTTGCGGATTTTGGCATTCTGCCGCAGAAAAACCATTCGGCTCCCCGGCATGAAGAATGGAGAAACAATCTGCCTAAGGTATTGGCCGGAACCATGGACCCATTTGCCCCCATTGTCAGCCAGGCGCAGCGAAACGCAATCCTGGAAATCCTGCATTCTGAAATAAAAGCCTTCCACAGGCTGTATGAATCCCTGTACCGCTTTGCAGTGCAGATCATGGGGGTACACGCCCCTGCCGGCGCCGCCCCCTTGGTTGATAAGGTAATTGCCAAGACCCTGCCCTTCGAGACCCCCGGCCTAATCGGCGTCTGTGCCGTCAGATCAGGCGCACTGATCATTCCGGACAATGATCTGCCCCTGGCAATGCTGGTATATCAGACAAATGTATAACGCATAACCGTTCATGCATACCATTTGCCATCGAACTGTTCCCATAACACCGATATAAGACAGGGGATGAGGCGCAATCCCAAATGCTGCCTCATCCCCTGTACAGCTTCCCTTTCAGCCAATGATAAACTCCGGCGAAAGCCCCGCTCTGCGCCAACGCCCTGCGCAGGGGCGCCAATGTCAGCGCCATGGCAAACCGATAGCGGAGCAGCTCTCCCCGCCCCATATAGGAGCCTGTGATCTGCCTGTGCTCCTCCAGATCACGTTTGTAGTTTTCCCTGCTCTCGGAGTAACCGCCTCCCTCATATACCGCCACAGTAAAATCCATGTGTACAAAGCCCGCCCCCGCCCGGTAAAAGCACCACAGGAAGTGGTCATAATCCGCACGGATACGGTATTGTAAATCATAGGGCTTATCCACACAGAGCTGCCTGGCATAAAAGCATGCCTGATGACAGGGAATATTCCGATAACAGGTAAAGCCGGTAATCTTCGGAGATGAGACGATCGTAACGCCCCTTTGCCCATTGATGGTATCCCCATAGAGTACCAGCTTCTTTAAATCCTTTCCCATCCTCTCCTGCTCCCGGATGCTCTCCTGCACCCGCTCCAGAACCTTATCATCCGCAAACACATCTCCGCAGTTCATAAATATCACAAAGTCCCCCGCCGCATGCACCGCTGCCTGGTTCATGGCATCGTAGATTCCCCTGTCCCTCTCCACAAAGATCCTGACCCTGCCGGAGACACACCCAGGCTCTTGCCCCTGCCACTCCGAAGCTCCCTCGCCGCCTTCTCCGGCTCCCTGCCAGCTCTGCCCCTGCCCTTCCGAAGCTCCCTCGCCGCCTTCTATGGCTATCTGCCGACTCTGCCCCTGCCACTCCGAAGCTCCCTCGCCGCCTTCTCCGGCTCCCTGCCAGCTCTGCCCCTGCCCTTCCGAAGCTCCCTCGCTGCCTTCTCCAGCCATCTGCCTCAATGCCTCCACAGCCCCGTCGCTGCTTCCCCCATCTTTTACAATGACCTCAAAATCCCTGCAGCTCTGGCACAGCACGCTGTCCAAAGTCTTCTTTAATTTATTGCCTGGATTCAGGCACACGGTGATCACCGAAAACATCATACTACATACACCCCCTGTCCGCCCAGACGGACCTCAGCCGGGATAAACAGTTTATCCCTCACCCATAAACCTTCTTTTGCCTGTGCAGAAGATAAAGACTCCCTGCTGCACACGCAAGGCACGCCGAGCAGGCAATCCCTCCTGCCGCCCCTGAAAGGGCAAAACCCACATGGCTCAATATATACACCAGAATGTTGACCCCCATATGTATCCCCACCGCAGCCCTGAAATCACCAAAGTATTCGTAGGCATAGGCGATGAGACAGCCCATGACAAAAGCGTACACGCCCTGGACGATGTTTCCATGGTAGAAGCCAAACAGCGCCGACGAAATTCCCACAGCAAGGATAAGCCTTACCATCCTGCGCAGATATCCATAGATAATTCCCCGAAAGAGCAATTCTTCTGCCACCGGGGCAACAACTCCGTAACAGAGCACCCCCACCGCCAAAGAAGCGGACTGCTGCTGTCTCGCCACCACACTGTAGGCATCAGACACCTCCGCCGCCGACACAAGCTCCGCCAATATATTCAGTCCCAGCGCCATGCCGGCTGCCGCAGCCGCCATCAGGACACAGTTTTGTCTTGGTTCCCTTTTCAGGTGGAGCAGAAACATATCCTCTGCCGCCTCTGCCAATGCCTTCTTTGCGGCAATGCCATACACCACCCCGGCACCGGCGGCAAACCCCAGCGCGGAGATGATTGCCGCGGCATTGCCCGTAAAAGCCTGCGGCGCCCCCGCCCCGTCATACAGCACCAGGAAATCGCTGCAGATGCCCAGATTGGCAAGCCCTAAAATGATCATCTGCGCCAGGTAAAAGACCATTCCTCTCACCAGAAAAAACATCAGGCACGGAAACACAATCTCCCATATTTTCTGCAGGCCTGTCTTCTGCTGCATGTCATCTGTCCCTCTCAGCAAAAAAGCCTGAAGCTCCTCCACAGAGCGGACAATATAATCCGCCTTCGCCTCCTTGAGCTCCTCCATGCCGCCATAACCATAGGTCACTCCCACGCTCTCAACGCCGATCTTGCGGGCACCCTCCACATCAAAGCAGCGGTCCCCGATCATGTATACCTGGCTTAAGTCCGCAGGCTTATCCCCAAAAAGCTGCCGCAATGCCTCCTGCACCACTTCATCCTTGTTGACCCTCCTGCCGTCCAGCTCACTGCCCACCACTGCCTTGAAATAGCGCTCTATCTTAAAATGCTCCAGAATCCGCCGCACATACACCGTAGGCTTGCTGGACGCCACAGCAAGGACCATCCCCCCTGCATTCAGCATGCGGAGCATTCGGGTAATCCCCGGATACAGCTCATTTTCAAAAAGCCCCACGTCCGCAAACCGCTCTCTGTACTTCTCTATCGCCGCCTCCGCCTGCTCCTGTGTAAAATGATAATATTTCATAAAGCTGTCCTTTAACGGCGGGCCGATAAAGGGCTCCAGCTTATCCAGATCCGGCTCCTCTATCCCAAAGGAGGAAAGAGCATACTGTACACAAGTGCAAATGCCCAGTTTTGGATCTGACAGCGTCCCATCCAAGTCAAATAACAAATATTTTTTCACACTCAGTCCCTCCTGCATCCACCATTTCAGCCGTATTATGTAAAAACGCGGAAATTCTTTCTATTTTGGCCTGTCCGAGAGACTGTCTAAAAACTCCGGATTTTGTCGCTCCCGTCGTCCACCGTGTTCTCAATCTTTATGACCTTCACATCATAACCCACCGTATCATTGACCTGCACATGGGCAATGTCCCCCTCTTTCTTTCCAAGCAGCGCCTTCCCCAGCGGGCTCTCATTGCTGATCAGATTCTGCAGGGAATTTCCCCGCACTGTGGTGACAATTTTATATGTTTCCACCAAACCGTCATCCACAAATTCCACTGTGACGGTGTTGTTGATGCCCGCCTCGTCCTCCGCCGATTCCTCGGAGATCACCCTCGCCGTCCTGATCATCCGCTCCAGATAACGGATACGGCTCTCGTTCTGATTCTTATATTTCTTTGCGGCATAATACTCAAAATTTTCACTCAAATCCCCCTGTGCCCTGGCCTCTTTCACGTCCTCCAGCGCCTTGGGGCGGACCACCAGCTTGCGGTACTCTATTTCTTCCTCCATCTTCTTAATGTCACCTGGTGTCAATTGATCATACATTTCTCCTGCCTCCCTGTCCGCCTCGACGAAAGCTGGTCCATAATCCGGAACTTTCATCCCAAATTATTACAGCTGTCCTTTCCGCCTTCTTTCCGGCTTTTCTCTGATTTTCTACCCTGCTTTTACTAATCTCTTTCCTGCTTTTACTGACTTCTCTCCTGCTTTTACCGGCTTCTCCCTGCTTTTACTGATCTCTCCCCTGCCTCTACTGACTTCTGTCCTGCCTTTACTGATTTCTCCTGCCTTTGCTGACCTCTCCCCTGCCTTTACTGACCTCTCTCCTGCTTTTACCGGCTTCTCCCCTGCTTTTACCGGCTTCTCTCCTGCTTTTCCACTTTATATCAGCTTCTCCCGGGCTTTCTTCTGCTTTTTACCGGCTCCACTCCTGCCCTTTACCCGTTTTTTCTCAACTTGCTCTTACATGGAAATTCCATATACCACTGCCACCGCCAGGATAATCTGTATGATGGCGAACCGGAACACGGTCTGGGTGTTGGACCAGCCCCATACTTTTCGCACATGGTCGTGGAGGGGCGTCCTGGTGTTTTTTAAAATCCTGATCTTCAGGAAACGCAGCAGCGCCACTTTCAAAAGCCCCAGCCCCCCGTCCAGGATCAACACCAGCGCAATGGGGATATATAGCACCGGAGAACCCGTCTTCAGAATGGCAATGCTGATAAACAGCCCCATGGCACGGCTTCCCGCATCCCCCATCATCAGACGGCTGGGATCGGCGTTGTACCACAGATACCCCAGAATGCAGACCGCAAAGAGCAGGATTAAAAATGAAAAGTCTTCCCCTCGCCCAAGAAGCCTGTCCACAACATAAATAGTCATAATAGATATAATGGTCAATGTACCGGAAAGCCCGTCCACCCCATCAGCGCAGTTGGTCACATTCACAGATCCCCACACCAGAATCACGATCAACACCGCAAACAGCCACTCGGGAATGGTAAGCTGCACATGGAACATCGCAAGTTCTATGGTATTGGGGTTAAATTTCAGATAGTTCATGGCAACCAGTGCCGCTATACACAGATCCAGAAATCCTTTTTTGTACTCTCCCCAGGGAATCTTGGAGGCGTCATCCAGAAATCCCATCAGCATGCACAGCATCGTCAGAACAAGATAAATCTCAATCTCCGCCGAGAGCTTTGCAAAGACAAGCGCCGTCAGCACGAACACTGACACAAAGACCACCCCTGCCCCTCTGGGCTTTCCGGCAGACAGCTTGCCATTATGAGCAAACGCCCGCCCGGCATCCTTGGGCAGCCTGTCCGCCAGCTTTGAAATGGCAAGGACCGTCGCCGCAAAGGCAATTATAATGCCAACAGGTGCCAACAGTGAATCATAATCTTCCGAAAGCAGAAAATGTAACATAGCAATATACTCCAATCCCATATTTTACAGCAGCTTGGATTCTGCTCCAGACTGTTGCAATACTTTTTACCAGCTTATCACAAAAACTTCCCCACAGCAAGCCACAGGTTTGTCTTGTACGCCAAGAGCTGCCGTTCACTCATACAGTTCAGACAGGTCACTGAGCTGTTATGTTCACCTGTCACCTCCGCGAGGCGTTTTCACACATTCTTTGCGTGAAAAACCTGAGTCTGCCACGGCATATCTTTTCCTTACGACAGCTCTGGCAGCTTCAATGGATTTTTCAGCCCTCTCCCCTCCGGAATCAGCTCTCTGGTCTGGCGCCGGGCTTCCTGCACCGCTTCGTGAAAGCCTGCAGCAGACAGGCGTGTCGCTCCTTCGCCCCATATGATCATCTGCTCCAGCCCGTCGGAGGTCGCCACCGTGACATGGTGTTTTCTGCCCATCTTATGGACCGTCTTTTCTATATACTGATCGGCGGTCTCCGCCTCCCTGGTATAGACCACATAGATATTGCAGTATTTCATCACAGAACCGGGATTTCCCTTCACTCTATAGGCGTCAAAAACCAGAATCAGGGTACAGCCCCGGCTGCCCTGATAATTGCTGCAGATATCCATCAGCCTGTCCCTGGCGCTGTCAATATTCACCGCCGCAAGCTCACGCAGTTCTTCCCATGCAAAGATGATATTATAGCCGTCTACCAGAAGATATTCTTCCCTTTTTTCCGATTTTATATCTGTTTTTTTCCCTGCTGTTGTATCTATTTTGCTTCCTGACTTTGTGACCGCCCTGCTTCCCGGCTCTGTACCTGCCCTGTTTCCCGGCTCTGCATCTGCCCTGCTTCCCAGCTCTGTGCCCGCTCTGCTTACCGGCTCTGCACCTGCCCTGTTTCCTGGCTCTGTACCTGCTTTGCTTCCCGGCTCTGTACCTTCCCTGCTTCCCGGCACTATATCCTCTCTGCATCCTGGCTCTGCACCTGCAACGCTCCCGTCATCACTCGCCCTGTGTTGTCGACCTGTATTTCGCTGGTGATAGCGATAAGGCGCATAGTCCTTTCCGGATTTCCCATATGTGCGCTGAAAAATCTCCTCAATCTCCTCCTGGGTGATATAGTCAGCTGCACCGCTGCCTGTCTGGCTGGGAAGACTGTTTGCACCCGGCCTGGCGGACATGCCGCCGTTCCTGCCTGCAGGAGAGCTGTTCGTCCCATCTCTGCCTGTATCTGCCGGGGAGCCGCCCGACCCTCCTCTGCCTGCATCTGCCGGAGAACCGACTGACTCTCCTCTGATAATGTCCTCCGGAAAAGCACTCTCCAAATGAGCGTACTCTGCCACCCTGTCCCAGCCGACCACAAAGCCTGCCCCGTGGGCGCAGAAAACCGAGGAGGACGGGTTTTCCAGATCCGCCTCCGCCTGGTAATCCACCCCCACGATCACTTCTTCCGAATTGTGACAGGGTTCATAGCCCCTGAGATTGCAGGCAAGCCTGCCCCGCCCTCTGGTGTAAGCGGTGAGTTCCCTCTGATACCCCTGCATTTTTGCCACAGGGGCAGTTCCTGTCAAAACGGCATATTCACCCTCTGTCACCGGCGCCTGAAATTTCCCGGACATCCTCTGCACATCCGACATGGCGCGTCCCAGGTTCTCCACGGGCACTTCCATGGAAAAGGCAAATACCGGCTCCAGGAGCACGCTCTCTCCCTGCATCAACCCCTGGCGCAGCGCCCGGTAAGTCGCCTGCCGGAAATCCCCGCCCTCCGTATGCTTCAAATGGGCCCGCCCGGTGAGCAGGGTGATCTTCATGTCTGTCACAGGGGAGCCTGTCAGGACTCCCAGATGAGTCTTTTCTTCCAGATGTGTAAAAATAAGCCGCTGCCAGTTTTTATCCAGCACATCCTCGCTGCAGCAACTGTCAAATTTCAGCCCGCTGCCAGGTTCTCCCGGCTCCAGCAGAAGATGCACTTCCGCATAATGGCGCAGAGGTTCAAAATGCCCGATACCGATCACAGGCGCCGCTATGGTTTCCTTGTAGAGGATACTGCCGTCCGCGAACTCCGCCTCCAGCCCAAAACGTTCTGCCAGCAGCTTCTTCAAAATCTCTATCTGAACGTCACCCATGACCTGTACATGGATCTCCCTTGCCGCCTCCCGCCAGACCACATGCAGCTGGGGTTCTTCCTCCTCCAGAATGCGCAGCTGCCCCAATACCCTGACAGGGTCACATCCCTCCGGCAATACAAGTCTGTAAGTGAGCACCGGCTCCAACAGGGGCTGTGCATTCTCCCCCTCCATGCCCAGCCCCTGCCCCACAAAGGTTCTGCTTAAGCCCGTGACCGCGCAGATACCGCCTGCCTCCACCTGGTCCGCCAGGGTAAACTGTGCGCCTGAATAAATACGCAGCTGATCCGCCTTTTCCTCCCAGACCCCGGACTCTGACAGGGCGCTGGCCCTGTTGTCCACCGGCATCTTGACCCGCAGCCTCCCACCCGTCACCTTCAGATGCGTCAGCCTGCTGCCGGAGGAGTCCCTGGATATCTTATAAACCCTTGCGCCAAATTCCTCCGGATATTCCGACGCCCTGGAGAATCTCCTTATCCCCCGGAGCAGCTCCTCCACCCCCTGCAGATGCAGCGCTGCCCCGAAAAAACATAAAAAAACACGACGCCGCCTTACCGCCATGGCAACGGAATCCTCCGTCAGCCCTCCGCTCTCCAGATACTCCTCCATAAGCCCCTCATCGCACATGGCAAGCTCCTCGCAGAAAGTCTCCAGCTCCGGCATTCCGGACAATTCCGGCATCAATGCGCCCCCCGCACCCAAGCGCTCCGGCATCTTCGCACATCCATCCTCCCGGTTTTCGTCCGCTTTTTCCGCACGCCTCTGCCCAAGGCTCTCCGGCACCTCCTCCTGGCTTTCGTCCGCTTTTTCCGCGCGCCTCTGCTTCAAACCTCCCGGCACCCTCTCCCGGCTTTCGTCCGCTTTTTCCGCGCGCCTCCGCCCAAGGCTTTCCGGCACCTCCACGCACCCTCCGTCCAGCTTCGCCCGCAGCTCCTTCATCAGCTGCCCTCTGTCCGTTCCGGGCTGGTCCATCTTATTCACAAAGACAAAAACAGGAATCCCGTACTGCTTCAACAGCCGCCACAGCGTCTGCACATGACCCTGGACCCCGTCAGAACCGCTGATCACCAATATACAATAGTCCAGCACCTGCAGGGTCCTCTCCATCTCCGCCGAGAAATCCACATGCCCCGGCGTGTCCAGCAGCGTGATCTCCAGCCCCTGATACGAAAGCTGCGCCTGCTTGGAGAAAATGGTGATCCCGCGCTCCCGCTCCAGCGAGAAATTGTCCAAGAAGGCGTCCCTATGATCCACTCTGCCAAGCCTGCGGAGCTGACCGCAGAGATAGAGCAGCCCCTCCGCAAGCGTGGTTTTTCCTGCGTCCACATGGGCCAACAGACCTGCGCATATATGATTTTTCCCTTTAGGGGATTCTTGTCCGCCCATGAAAACGCCTCCTGATTTAGGTTCCCGAGTCAATTCCGTCAAAACAACACCCTGAAGCCGGTGCCACTATCATGTTAAATTCAATTCATATAAATAATCACAGAATTCTAATTCTGTTCCCCGCTTTTTATAATGCTTTTGACCAACAATTTCAAAGCCGGTTTTCCTGACGACAGCATTGGAAGCGGCATTTTCCTTGTTGACACTGACGGTCACTTTATCCGCGCCGTGATTTTTGGCATAATCCACCATCCCCCTTGCCATTTCCGTAGCATATCCGTTTCTCCAATACCTTTTATGTACACAATAAGCAATATCGTAAATTCTGCCGTTCTCCCTCGGTATAAAGCTGCACGTCCCTACCCTTTCATGTGAATTCTTAAATTCTGCTATCATATAGCAACATCCCTCATCCTCCGGCAGTCCTTCAATCATCTTTAGATACGCCTCATCAATTTCCGTCATTGCTTCATCCGGCAGATACTCTCCCATCTCCGGGTCATTCCATATGCTGACAGCAAACAGAGCGTCCTCTTTCCGAAAGCTGCGCAAATATAAACGATCTGTTTCAATTGTTTCAACCTGCATGAAAATTACCTCCTTGAAAATCCTGATTTGTCCCCGCAAATATAAATGTCATACAATCTTTTTCAGAGAAAATAGAATCTTTTGGGCAGACTTCCATGTTAGACGGTTCTATTCGACATTTCCGTTTCCCGGCAAATCCGGCATGGGACTCTGTGCCCAAACCTGTAAAATATGAATCAGCATGACATCGGGGCATAAGCCAAAAGCCCCACGGAAGCCAACAACCCCGCGGCATTCGTCAAGGTCCCAGGAAGTTTACTTCCCGGGACTTGCGACTCATTGCCCGCAGGAATAAAGTATAATTTGTAAGGCGTTACATGCGTTTTACTATACATGTTTTGGACGTAAAAGTCAACAACTCCGCCGCATCCGCCAATGCCCTCCAGGCTTTGGAGCCTGTCCAGGGATACGGCGCCCCCGGCAATTGGAAAAAATTTTTTTAAAAAATGTAACCTTTCATAATTTTTTCCCTCTATATAGGTGAAGGAGTCCAATGCCAAAAGCCTCCGAGCAAAAGCTCACTGTAATGGGGCCTGCAGTGCAGAGGCAGAACTAAAAGCCAGAAGGGAGGTGTCAAAATGAATGATGGTGAAATTGTTCGTTTGTTTTGGGAACGTGACGAGATGGCAATAAAACATACGGAAGCCAAGTATGGCAGAAATCTCGATCATCTTGCCATGAAAATATTAAAAAACCAGGAAGATACCGCAGAATGTGTCAATGATACGCTTTGGAAAACATGGAACACCATTCCGCCGCAAAAGCCCACATATCTTTTCGCCTATATAGCAAAGATCTGCAGATATATCGCCTTTGGTATGTTGGATTGGAAAAATGCGCAAAAGCGAAATGCAGAGGTTATTGAGCTCACCGATGAAATGCAGCTGTGTATTCCTGACCCATTATCAAATATAGACCTTAATTTGGAAAGTAAGGAAATTGGCAGATTGCTGAATATCTTTCTCTCTGGTTTATCGCAAGACAAACGTCTGATATTTATGCGGCGGTATTGGTATATGGATTCCATTCACAGCATTGCCCAAAGATATGGCATAAAAGAAAGCAAAGTTAAAACAACCCTGTTCCGCACGAGAAATGAATTAAAAACTTTTTTTGGAAAGGAGGGCTTTATAATATGAATGGCAAGGACCTGTTGCTCGGGATGGATTTTGTAGACGAAAAATATATTGAGGAAGCACAGACAATCCTAAAAATAAGGAAAACCTTCCATTGGCAAAAATACTTAGCAGCCGCTGCCTGCTTAGTGATTACAGCTGCCGCTGCATTATTGGCTGCTGACATTCTGAATCTTCCCAGAGATAAGCCAATCCAGCACTCTCTGAAAGCCAAATGTGATTCTCGGATTGCAATGATATTAGATCCTCGCGAAAATAAGCCACTCTCCAAGAGAAATATATTTCCCGGAAATATGCTTCCGTGGACTGATGACTCACTGCATGCGGGAATTAACCCTGAAAATCCTGACATCGGGCATACGGACTCAACAGCTCAGAGCACTGAGCAGACAGGCTCAACAGACCAGGACACTCACCCAATAGATGATAGACCGCATGGTTATCAAATCAATATGAATGATATCATTGTCAATCAGATGGCCAAAGAACGGGAGGCAAGCTTTGCATATGATCCGCAGCTGCATGATTTTCTGATTTGGAATATGGAGGATATCCTTTCCTATTACGGACAATCTGTTATACCTGCCTATATACCAGAGCAGCTTGAACCCTCCCCCCATAATACAACTGCAACAATCCTTGCAGATAAGTCCGGCGTACCGGTA
Source organism: uncultured Lachnospiraceae bacterium (assembly GCA_948470905.1). Classification (GTDB taxonomy): domain Bacteria; phylum Bacillota; class Clostridia; order Lachnospirales; family Lachnospiraceae; genus Acetatifactor. The sequence goes on from CAOKQK010000070.1 coordinate 13,337, forward strand.
AATGACCTAATCTATTTCGATTTTTATCATGCGTATGACGAGAAAGGCAGCCCGCTATTGGACGAGGACCACAAAGCAAAAATTGGACTTTCCATAGCTGTTTCCAAAATCGGGACTATCAGTGACCTTATCTATGTCGGCAAGGATAGCCCCGATATAACCTGCATTAAAGACACCTCTGTTATTTTTGGCAGGAAAGATACTTCGTATGAAACATTTACCGCAAAGTTTCAGCATAAAGATACTCACTATCTGATAGTTACCGAACAAATTTCACTGGAAGAATTGGTAAAAGTAGTGACCTCCATCATTTATGAAAGTGAAAATATTTCAATCAATAACCCCTCTGCAAGCTGACGGAGTATTGATCTGGTGTGCTGTACCGCTGATATCCGGCAAAACTCCGCAGAATAATTTTTTATCGGCAAGGCGTTTGAGGGAGGCGATGCGGTGGACACGCCACCTGACGCTATGGTATGCCCTTTAGCACATTGTTACCCCGGCGGCATTCGTCAATGCCTTGCAGGCTTTGGCCCATTGCCCGCGGAAATCAAACATGAACCGAAAGGAGAAAACTGATCTATGAAAAAGAAAATATTATTGGCAGCCGCGCTGACGGCGGCAACATTGCTGGCAGCATGCAGGAAGCCGGCAGAAACTTCAGGAGACAATACAGGTTCAACTCCTGCAGCTGCCCCAATGGTAACGGCACCTGCTGAACCCACCGCTGAGCCGGCAGGCTGGAACCCTACCTCTGCTCCGACGCCAGATCCTACAACTGCTCCGACGCCAGTACCTACAGCTGTTCCGACGCCAGTACCTACAGCTGCTCCGACGCCAGTACCTACAACTGCTCCGACGCCAGATCCTACAGCTGCTCCGACGCCAGATCCTACAGCTGCTCCGACGCCAGTACCTACAGCTGTTCCGACATCCACACCGGCGGATACCCCCAAACCTGTTAGCGAGGGCTGCTATGACAATCCCGATAATCCTATAGCAACACAAAATTATAATGTTGGAGAACCCAATATTGAAAATGACTAAAGTAGTTTAATGCCTCTAAAAGGCAAGGCGGATGATGCTCTAACAAAGCAGCTGGATAGAAATTTAAGCAAAAATTAATGGAACAGCAAGCTTGTTTGTGATACAATATAGTCGTTGAACAATTTGACAAACTGGGATTTGAGAAATCCAGCCACAAAATATCAAGCGGAAATTTAAAACAGCCCCTCAGTGGAAACCCCCGGGAGAATTTTCGGATGCGCACTTTTCAGCTGAAAATTTCTCCCAGACAAGGGGCGGAGAAGTGGCGAAGGCGGTAAAGTTCCGGGAGGCGGGACAAGTTCCCACATGTGGGAACTGAAATACGAGGAGGAATTGAATTGAGCATCTCCGATATGGTTCAAGGTGAAAATGGATTGCTGGTAGAATTACGCTGCAACAGCTTTTTTAATGAACAGCTATTTTCAGATATCAAAAACTATTTTAATGAACATATACCTGAGTGGCAGACAAGCGGCTTTATACCTGTTGAAGACGCGGTGGCTATTTTTAATTTGATTGACGAACTATCGGGCGGAAACAGATTTTTGAGTGAAGAAGTCGCGCTGCGTGTGGAAGATGCCTCGCTTGAAATACAAGATATGATCAGCATGTTAGAGGGTGTTTGAGGAATTATGGCTGAACGACCTGCATTTTACATCCGTCAAGGGAAAGTGTCCAGCGAAATATTCTCGTTTGAATGGTTTCCTGGATTTGCAGTATCCCAAAAAGAAAAATCCATAGAAAGCCTGCATGATGCAATCCAAAAAATGCACGCAGGCGCCGGGCCATTGGAGATCAGCACCAAAAGCAAAGATCCTTTGGGCAGAAAATTAAGTGCGTTTAACTTGATGCTGAACCATCATTCCCTTGAGAATGTTTTTCAAAGCGCCAAGGTGTTTGAAAACGGCGGGCCTTATCTTGATCTGCTGGATGTGCCGCCGAAGGAAGCAAAGCGTGATGAGCGGTTAAGAAGCTCCGGGAACCTAAAGGCGTTTTTCTTTCAAGGAGAGGAGTTTCCTCTAGTCCCCCTGACGGCGTTTTATGATTATATTTATTTTTCTGCAGTGAAAGAATCGCTTGCAGCAGAGGAAATCAGTACACTTTTAAAATATAATTTTTTTACGGACATTGAATTTAATCCGGCAAAAAGCATTAACACTCAGGCGAGAACTGTCTCCATGATCAGGCTGATTTTGGAGGAGTATGGAATTTTGCCGGATTTTTCAAAGGATGACTTCATTCAATATCACAAAGAACATATTACTTATTAATCCATGCAAAAGCTATCGACACTTCCGATTCATCTGTTTATTCACTACTATGATCTCAGCGGAACAGCAACACGGAGCACAGGACCTGCCGCTCCCGGCACTTGACAGATCTCACTTTCCGGTATATAGTAATGAAGTCAGCGCACTGCAGACAAAAACTGCAGGGCGTGGATCAACTTAATACACCGCTAGGGGAGCACATCGCTGAGATTGAAGCGCGTAAAGCGCGTTTCTAACCCTCATAACCTGATCCGGATAATACCGGCGAAGGGAAGCATACAGATAGTCTGGCTGTTACTGTCCACTGTAACGTCCAGCCTTCTGCAGGGTCTGTTTTTCGGAGTTACCGCCCGGACGGCCCCCGATGTTGTCCCTCCTTGCCAAAACAAAGGAGGATTTTTTATGTTCAAATTTTTTGCCTTTCCCACCACCAACAGCTGGGAGGAAGACATCTTCCAGCTCACCACTGCCGGCATTATCACCGTAGTGATCCTTATGGCGGCACTCATTGCCGTGGCAATCCTGCTGCGCCCCAGGCAGAAAAGCACTGCCAAAGCAGCCACAAAACAGCTCGTCTTCTCCGGCGCCGCCCTGGCGCTGGCCATGGTAACATCCGAATTCATCCCCACCATAAGCCTGCCTTTCGGCGGCTCCATCACCCTGTTCAGCATGCTGTTCGTGGTGCTGATTGGCTATTGGTACGGCGCAAAGGCCGGTCTGTTCACGGGCTTTGCCTATGGGCTGCTGCAGTTTGTGATAGACCCCAAATTCTATTCCCCCATACAGCTTCTGGTGGATTATCCCCTGGCTTTTGGCGCGCTGGGGCTCTCAGGCTTTTTCAGTGAAAAGAAGCACGGCCTGCTCAAGGGCTATATCGTCGGCATACTGGGAAGATATGTCTTCACTTTCCTGTCCGGCGTGATCTTTTTTGCCCACTACGCACCAACCCAGACGCCCGTGGGCATTATCCTCTATTCGCTGGGCTATAACGCCTCCTACATCATGCCGGAAGCGGCGGCTACCATCGTCATCCTTGCCATTCCCGCAGTAAAGAACGCCTTCGCCCGGATCAAGAAGCTTGCCACGGAATAAATCCGGTTCCCATACAAAGCACCAACTCTATTTTATCAGACTGCGAAAAACAGGCCAGCCGGAACGATGCCACCGCCGACTGACCTGTTTCCTTTATAAAATAACCTTCCCAAAGAAATGTCATTCGTTCCCTGAACTTCCCCTGCTTTTCTTATGTTCTTCCAAATACAGCTGCACTCGATTCTGCACCAGCCTGATGACCTCCTCCTTAACCACCTGTCCAAATCTTTTGTCTGCAGGCACTGTGTACACCTTTCCGTCCACTTCTTCCTCTCTGGCAGCATTCACAGCAGCCAGTTCATTCTGTACCAGCTTTTCAAAAGCATCTCTGTTGACAGGAAATACGCCATCCTTATAATTGATCATGGGCTGCGCTGCCAACCATCCTATCAGCACCTGCATAATGCCCTTCATCAATGAAATATCCCAGATGAACCTGCCCCTTCGGTCCCGGAGGCTTCTCTCAGACTCAAGTATCCCTTGAATACCCCGATGACACCTCAGCCTTTCATCCGCCGCATATACTCGGCGTCACTGATTCCCATGATCCAATAGCATTCGTCAGTCGCCTCCCGGAGCCTGCCCACCTTCTCCGCGTCAAAGCCGATCATCAAAGGCTGATTCCCCCGGTAAGCTCCCACATGGATGTGGGGATTCCGGCAGAAGCCATTGTTTCCCACATATGCCAAAAGCTGCCCTTCCTTTACTTCCTCCCCCACAGTGACAACGGGATTCTGGATGTGGGCAAGCATGACAACCGTCTCCTGGTCGGCCTGGATCTCGATGACGGACGCGGGTGAGGGGTTCATCTGACCGGGCACATTGGTCACATCGTTCACATAAACCCTGACGATTTTCCCGCTGACAGGCGCAAAGACCTCCGCATTCCAGGAAAACCAATCCTCGTTCCTCGTCCCGTCCCCTTTGTACAACCGCATAAAATCCAGCTTTTCCGGAAGAAACGCCGCAATCATGCAGTCGCGTCCCAGCGCGTCTCCCGGGCTGTCCAGCTCGCCGTCATAATGGTCGTTGTAAATGGTATAGCGGTTAAAAATTGGATGCAGTTCTAATCTTTCCACAAAAAACACCTCCTAATATTCTTCCAAATGAAAGGAATATAATATCCTCTCCTTCACAGGCTGACCCATAAGCTTCACAATCGCCTCCTCATAATAATCCAGCTGTGTCTCATAGCGGTTCCACAGTTCTTTCATGGAATGGACGGAATCCGTCTTGTAATCCAGAAGCACCATCCCATCCTCCTCCACAAAGAACACATCTATGATTCCCTGGATCAGCACAGTCTCCCTGTCCGGGAACTCACCTCCCAGGCGTTTGGCGTCGATGCCAAGCACAAAAGGCTGCTCCCTGTAAAGCCTCCCTTCCCTCTGGGCCCTCCACATCCGAAAGCCCAGTTCGCTCTTTAAGAAACGCAGAATCTTCTGTTCCCGGACCGCAGCAAGATACTCCTGTTCCAAGCGCCCGCAGGCAGCCTCCTCCTGTAAAAATCCATGGAGCGATGCAGCCAGCGCCTCTCTGTCAAGACCATCCTGGAATTCCCTCAGATCCCGGGGAAAGACCGCCTCACCCGCCATTGCCTTTCCCGCCGCCAGACTCCTGTCCGGCAGCTTCCATGCTTCTCCAAACATCCTCTCAAAATCCACCAGCTCCATGACCCTGTGATAAGCATTGCCCCGCGCCGCGCCGCTGACCGTCTCCTCCTCCCTGCGAAACGCCGGGATGTAGGGCAGTACTTCCTTTTCCTCAAAGGCATGAAAAGCCGCCTCATCCTTTCCCGCCATAGCCGCGATCTTCAGCTCGGACACAGTGGTCTTGGTGTACAGCCCTGCCAGCCCCGCAAGGGGATAGACGGCTTCCAGCCGCTCCTGCAGCTTCTTTCCCGCTGCCGCATCCCCCAGCCTGTCAGCATATCTCAGATTGTTCCTCCTGTCGACAAGACCAAGCTGCTCCTGAAGCTCCGCCGCCGCAAGTCCCTCCGCTTCCACGATCTTCACCTCCACAGAAGTATCAGGAAGCGCCGGGAGCAGAAAGTCCAGATAGCTGCCGCCCTCCACAAAGTCCAGGAAACTGAGCGGCACGCTGCCCGTCTGCCTGCATAGCTCCCACTTCTGTGCCGCCTCCTGCAGCGTGGCTGTCATGATCAGCTTCTCCCTGGCACGGGTCAGCGCCACATAGAGCACACGCAGTTCCTCCGAAAGGCTGTCCTTTTTCAGCTTTGCCGCCAGAGTCATACGCCGCAGAGTCTTATTGCGGACACGCCTCACAGGTTCCACATAGTCGATGCCAAGTCCCAGATCCATATCCAGGATCAGCGCCTGGTTGGCGTCCTGCATATTGAAACGCTTGCTTAAGCCCGACACAAAGGTGATGGGAAATTCCAGCCCCTTACTCTTGTGGATGCTCATAATGCGCACTACATCCGCATTCTCGTCCAGAGTGTCCGCCTCTCCATAATCCACGTCATACCGCTCCAACTGTTCAATATATCGTACAAAATGAAACAGGCCGAAATAGCTGGTCTTCTCAAAGTCCGATGCCTTGGTAAAGAGCATTTCCACATTCGCCCTGCGCCTGCCTCCCGCCGGCAGGGCGGTCACGTAGTTCAGATAATCAAAATCATCCACCAGCTTCGCCAGAAGGTCCCGGATGGGCAGATAGACCGCCATGGCGCGGTAGCGCTTTATCATCTCTATAAAGACGGCACATTTGCGGCGAAGCGCCCCATTGCCGCCGCACTCATCCGCTCCCGCGTCCCTTTCCTGCGGCTCACCGCCCGCTGCCTCTGCACCAATCTCCTCTGACTGGACGCTTCCTTCCCGCGCCTCACTGCCCGCTGCCTCTGCGCCTGCCTCCTCTGACCGGACGCTTCCTT
>CAOKQK010000071.1 GCA_948470905.1 uncultured Lachnospiraceae bacterium
CGGCTGAAATTTCTTCCAGTCCAGGGGGCGTAGAAGTGAAGAGACGGCACTGGAAAAACAGTCTCGCAACGAAGACGCCCCCGGAAGGAATTTCTGACGCGGCTGCGGCTGAAATTTCTTCCAGTCCAGGGGGCGTAGAAGTGAAGAGACGGCACTGGAATAAGGAGGATTTAAAGCATGACCCCAGTAACCTTAATTGTCTCCGGCAACGAATGCACCCTCTCCAACGGCATCCTGTCCATGTCCTGGAAGGAAGACGGCACCCTGGGCTCCCTTGTGCGAAACAGCGTGGAGCTGGTCTGCAACACCCCGGAGCGCTCCGACACCGACCATAAGACTGCCTTTTATGTGGACTACCACGCCGAGGGCGCTTTCCGCAAGTACCGCTCCCCCCGTCTGGAAGTAGTGGAAGCCAACGAAAAAATCGCGCATATTGCCTACAAGGATGCCAGCGGCTACCTTGCCATCGAATACCACATTATCCTGATGCAGGGCGAGAGCGGCTACTATTCCTACGTCATCGGCGCCAACAACACCGACGTGGAATTCCAGCTGGCCGAATTCCGCATCGTGTACCGCTGCGGCAGCCGTGTCTTTGACCACGCTTACAACAATGAGCGCCACGGCGCCCAGCCCACAAAAAAATACATGGAGCAATACCAGAAGCTCCAGGACGAAACCTACCGGCTCCCCAATGACGGCAAAAACCCCGATGGGGAAGCATACTCCAACGGGGAAGTCTATTCCAAATACGATTATGCAGGCTATTTCTCCAAAAACCCTGTTTGGGGACAGTACGGACATGGCTACGGCTTCTTCCTCATCCCCGTATCCACGGAATATTACCCGGGCGGTCCCATGAAGCAGGAGCTTCTGGTACATTATGACGGCATTCTGTTAAACTACTTTACCGGCTCTCATTTCGGCACCGGCAACCTCCATGTGCCTGTGGGCTGGAAGAAATTTTACGGACCTTTTTATCTGTACTTTAATGAAGGAAATGACCCGGAAGAACTGTACCGGGATGCCTTGGCGAAAGCTGCCGGAGAGCAGGAAAAGTGGCCTTATCAGTGGGTAAACGACCCTCTCTACCCCAAGGTCCGCAGCAATTTAAGCGGAAAGCTCTTATTGGAAGATGGCAGCCCCTGCGCGGATACCACCGTCATCTTAGGCCAGGGCGGGTTAGCCGTGGAGCGTCAGTCCTCCGGCTATCTGTACCATACCAGGACCGCCCCCGACGGCAGCTTTACTCTGGAAAACGTGCGCTTCGGGACTTATTCCCTGTACGCATACCAGACAGGAGGCAGCAACACCGAACAGCTCCAGATGGACAACATCATTGTATCCGAGTCCAGCCAGACGCTGCCCCCCATCACCTGGAAGCTCCCTGCCGAAAGAATCCTCTGGCAGCTGGGCAGCGCCACCAGGACCTGCGAAGGCTACCGCCTCGCCGGGGAACTGCGCAACTATAAATGGATGGAGCTGCCCCCGGAGACGCTGCACTTCACCATAGGAAAGAATAAAGAAGCGGAGGACTGGTACTATGCACAGACAAAGCCGGGAACCTGGCACCTTCATTTCAATCTGGACCAGGTTCCCGCATCCCCCTGCCGGCTGATCATCGCCATCGCAGGGGCCTGCAAGGGCTTCATGGGCGACAGGGAAAATCCCATCCTGCAGGTGCTTATGAACGGAGAACACGTCAGCGATACCGTCCTCGTGAACGATTCCTCCATATACCGCAGCGCCACCTTAAGCGGGCGTTACCGCCGAATCGTAGTCCCCATCAGCCCCTCACTTCTAAAAGCAGGCGAAAATACCATCGCCCTGCAGAATGACAACGGGATGATCATGTATGACACCATCCTGCTGGCGGAAATGCTTTGACCAGCGTTTTCGTGCCTGCAGTAGCTGTGTACGGATTTATCACACACGATCGCATGGGGAAACGCTGTAACCGGCGTTTCCCCAGCTTTCAGTCTGCCCCAAAACGCTTCAGTGAATATGTGCGGTAGGAGGCGGGCAGCACACACGCCAGCCCTCCAAAAAATACCTTCCTGTAAAAGGGCGCCCTGAGATACAGCCTGGACAGCATATCGTCATGCAGGCTTTCCAGGTTCTCAAGCTCCTTCTTGGAAGGGGGGCGCTTTCCAAAGGAGCTCTGCTCCAGGATCGCACAGATGGCGTCGTAATCATTTCTGCTCTGGCTGGGCAGCGTCCTGCGAAGCTCCTCCCAGAAAGGCTCACCTGTCAGGATAAGCTGCCTGGAACAGCCCATCACACTCAAAGCATTGCGCATATTGCGGTAGAGAAGGAATGCCTTCTCCCGCCCTTCCAGCTTTTTCAGCCTGCTGTTCCAGCAGAGACGCCGGATACGGCAGGACAGCACAGTCACCGCTGCTGCCGCCAGCACCGCCACGAAAACAATCCACCCAATCTCACCTGCCCCCAGAGTCCTTGTCCCTGCATCCTCCTCGTCCTCCAGTTCTTCTTCATCATCATAGGGCATGGAAGGCAATTTCCCGCCTTCTCCCAATTCTTCCTCCTCATCCTCCTCGTCATCGTCATAGACAACCGTACCTCTTGTGGGCTCCAGATCCCCTGTAAGGATGCCCAGCCGCCTAAGCAGCTCCCCCCGGTTGTCCCCCGCGAAAGCTGCCGCCCCAGGAGTAGCCTCCACAGGCACCCATCCCACACCGTCCACATAGACCTCCGCCCAGGCATGGGTCTGGGATCCTGTAAGGTTCGCTGTGTACCCATTCTCCGGCGTCCTGGAAAAAGCCGAGGGCGAGACGGAATATCCCGTTGCATACCTTGCCGGGATACCGCAGTATCGGAACATCAGCACTGCCGCAGAGGCAAAATGCGCGCAGAACCCCTGATGGCTCTCAAACAGGAAATGCTCCACAAAATCCTTTCCCACAGGCGTGGACGCTACATCCAGCTGATAAGCCCCGTTCTCCTCCAGAAAATCCAGGATTGCCACCGCGCACCCATACACATCGCCCCTTGGCAGCCCCTCGGCCTCCAGTGCCTGGGTCAAAAGAGGCAGCCTCTCCTCCGGGTAATCCAGGAAATTCTCATGGACATACTGACGATACTGCTCCTCCACCGTCCTCCACTGCTCTGTATAGCTGCCCAGATCCACCGTTACCATATCCCGATACCGGAAACGATAAATGCCATCCACCCTGTCCACGGTCCCTCCGCCATGGACAGGATAATCCTCCGTCACCAGCACACCATAGGGAATCAGGCTGTAGCTCCCCTCACCCAGCAGCTCCTCTATGGTGATCGTGTTGGTCTGCGCGCCGGACTGCGCAGCTGCAAATCCCATATTCAGAAGCTCTCTGCCTTCCTCATACATAAGAAAATCATGCGCCTGATAATACCGCTCCAGCGCCCCTTCCTCCTCCGGCTGCCATCTGCGGCGGTCATAGCCCATCCCCACAAAGCCCCTCAAATACAGAGTCCTCCTGGGCGCCTCCGCCAGCGTCACCCGATAGACCTCCGAAGTAATGCCCGACGCCCGGCTCTGCCTGCCAAAAGCGCCTGTCACGTCCACCCCCGCCCCGAAGCCGCTGCCCCGGAAGAATTTCTGCACCTCCGGCAGCCATTTATAATTCACTGTGACATAAACCTCGTGCCGGAACGGGGCACTTCCCGCATACTGCCCATCCAGCACCGGAAGCAGCAGCCACTGTATCAAAAGAGTTCCCAGAAAAGCCAGTGCCGTAATCCCTGCCGCCGCCTGCACCCACGCGGTGACACTGCCCCCAAACTCCCCCACCGCCATGGCAAGCACAAGCCCCATCACACACAGCACCAAAAAAAGGTTCCCCGGGAACACATCCGTAATGCATGCGGCCGTAAACCAGACGACATCCTCCGCCAGGAAAACCTGCCATTTCCCCCTGTTATAAATAAAGCCCGTCAACATCCCCACAGGGAAAAGTACCGCCAGAAGGCACAAAGTGCCGTCCTGCACCGTGACCCCGCCGTCTTCCGACAGCCTCTGCAAAAGCTCCGCGACGGACTGCCACAAGGCGCCTTCACCGCCGTAATATTCATGAAAAAGCCCCAGCCCATTCCGAAAGCTCCACACCAGGCCATTCACGATAGTCTCCCTGAACCAAAAGACTGCCGACGCATATATCAGCGCAATCCCCATCGTCCCCCACAAAATACGCGGATTCCGCCTCTTTTTTCCAGTTTTGCCGTATGCCCCTTCCACGCTTCCCGATCTGCCCTGCCCAAACCCTTTATGCCCGGACCTACCATATCCCGCGCCGCCCTGCACGGACCAGCCGCGCCACCACAAAACAGACGCCGCACTGATCAGCGCCAGCCCGCCCCAGAAAAACGGCTGATGAAAGCCGCCGCGCCAGTCCGCCAAAAGCGTCTCCGACAAGGCTCCCACAATCCCGGCGAAATTGACGGCAAATAACAAAATATCAAGAACGCTCCTGACGGCCTCCCCGTTTAAACCCTTGTCTATCCCGCGATTCATAATAACAACGCTCCCCCCAAATACAATCTGCCTTCCCCGTCCAGACGATATCCCTGCTCCAGGACAAAGACCGGCGTATCAAAATACCCCGCCGCCCCGTCCTTCTGCCCCAGGACAGCGCACATACATCCCACCGTCTCTCCCATATTGCGGACCGTGTACCTGCAGAGGCTCTCCCCCTCGCTCCAGACCACCTCCGTCATATTCTGTCCCGGTTTCGACAGATACGTCAGGATGGACATGGCCCTTTCCAGATATTCATCCCACTCCCGTGCAGCCCCGCGCAGCTTCTGTGGAAAATCCAGAAACAGGCTCACCGAAATAAACGGCTCGTAATCCCTGACCTGCAGCTCTCCCTCCTTAGCGGACAACTTCCAGTAAATGCGGTGGATACTGTCCCCCTGGCGGTATCCCCTGATGTAAATATCATCCTCCTGGGCATCCGCAAAGTTCTGGGCAACCCTCTCCAGTTCACGCCCATAATCCACATCTGCCCCGGGCAGCACACAGACCTCAAAACTTCCCACTCCCCGCGCCGGCAGGCAGAAAATCCCCAGGGCATCATAGATCCGGACCCTCGTCTTCTCCAGCCTCACCACCCCGCAGTGCGGGGTCTGTACAGACAGCTGCATAACTTTGCTGTCCCTTATGCCAACACCCAGAAGGTACTGACGCAGCCTGACCTCCTTCTCCCCCGGCGCCTGCAGCTTCCCGCCAAGGAGCACCCGCCCCATGGGCAGAAATCCCCGGTTCTCAAAGGTAAGTGACAGCGCCGTCCCCTGCCCCCGGTACACCCATTCCGACTCCGCCGCCAGCGTGAACCTGCAGAAAAAAAACTGCAAGACCAACAAAAGCAGACTGCCCAGCGGAAACACCACAAGGCAGCCTGCCAGAAAGCGCAGACCTCTGAAATCATACAGCAGCGCCAGATAAAATATCACCACAAGCAATAATAGATAATACAGTCTTCTCTTAAACATCAACGCACCTTTTCTCCAGGCGCCGGCTCCTTCACCTGTCCCAATACCTCCACCAGGACGCCCGCCGCGTCCCTGCCGTCAACCCTTGCCTTCTGGCTCAGCCGTATGCGATGGACGCCTACGTCGAAAAAGGCTGACTTGACATCCTTAGGCGACACAAAATCCCGCTCCCGCAGAAAGGCATACGCCCTTGCCATCCTTCCCACCGCCAGCGCCCCTCTGGGACTGATGCCCAGCTCCAGCAGACTGTGCTCCCGGGTCTTCGCCGCCAGCCGCACAATGTAGCGGTAGACATCATCGTGAATGAAGATATTTTCCACCTTATCCTGCATCTCCAACAGCTCCCCGCCGTTTATGATCGCCCGCACCCCATCCAGCGGTTCTTCATTGTGGCGGCTCTTGAGCATCTCAATCTCATCTTCCACCGCCGGATAACCTATACTGATACAGATCAGGAAGCGGTCCATCTGGGCCTCCGGAAGCCTCTGCGTCCCAAAGAAACCTATGGGATTCTGTGTGGCGATCACAATAAAGGGCTTGGGCACCTCCCTCGTGATGCCGTCCACTGTCACGTTTCCCTCCTCCATCACCTCCAGCAGCGCCGACTGGGTCTTGGGCGAGGTTCTGTTGATCTCGTCTGCCAGGAGCAGATTACACATAGCCGCCCCTGGATAATAGACAAAATTCTCCGTCTCCTTTTGATACATGGAAAAACCCGTGATATCAGACGGCATGACATCTGGTGTAAACTGCACTCTGTTCGATTGGATCCCCATGGCTCTGGAGAAGGCAAGCGCCATCTCCGTCTTGCCCACTCCGGGCACATCCTCCAGAAGCACATGCCCCCTGGCCAGGATTGCCCCCATCACCTTCTCGATACATTCGTCCTTGCCGATAATGACTTTCTTGACCTCATCCATGACCAGATGAGCCTTTTTCCCCATTTCTTCCAAAATTACCTGTCCCTCCGCTTTTCGTTCCTGCCCTGCCCGAACAGAGACGCCTCACTACCGCAAGCCTCCCCGGCGCCTGCGTTACACCAGCGCAATCTCGAGATGAACCACGCTGCAGGGCGGCAGCTTAAACGCCACACTGCCGTCAGCCGTTATCTGCGCGGCAAAATCCCGTGTATGCACCTCATCCGGCGCGTCAAAAGTATTGTGCTCCCTCATGCCGCCGGTGAGGATGGTCCCTCTGACATCCTTTACCCCGCAGTCCGCAAAGACAGCCTGGATATCTGCGGCTTCCTCCAGCGAAAGGTTTGTAAGGGTAGCATGAAGCTTCCCGTCCTCCGACATGGACACGGACTCTGTCAGGTTGGGAACCATATACCCCGCCTCCAGACCCGCTTCCTTTGTCTCGATAGAAGACTCCACCAGCTCTCCGCCCTGATGATGCTTGTACAGGTCAAAGGCATGCCAGGTGGGTGTTTTCACCATCTTTTCGCCCTCGGTCAGGATCACCGCCTGCAGCACATTCACCATCTGGGCGATGTTCGCCATCTTAACGCGGTCACAGTGTTTGTTAAACAGATTTAGATTAATGCCCGCCACCAGCGCGTCGCGCATGGTGCTCTGCTGGTACAGGAAGCCGGGATTCGTGCCGGGTTCCACATCGTACCAGGTTCCCCACTCGTCGATGATCATACCGATCTTTTTCTCCGGGTCAAACTGATCCATGATCGCGCCATGCCTCCTGATCAGTTCCTCCATCTTCAAGGTCTGCTTCAGGGTGCGGTAATACTCCTTCTCGTCATATTCCAAGGCGGATCCCTTCTTGCCCCAGTTACCGGTGGGCAGGGTATAATAATGCAGGGACAGACCATTCATAAAACCGCTGCCATGGTCAAAGACCGTCTCCAGCACCTTCTCCGTCCAGTGATAATCCGCTGCATTGGCGCCGCAGGCAATCTTGCTGATGGATTTCCGGGAATCATAATTGCGCACATAGGTCTGGTATCTGCGGTACAAGTCCCCGTAATACTCCGGCCTCATGTTGCCGCCGCAGCCCCAGTTCTCATTACCCACACCAAAATAGTCCACCGTCCAGGGATCCTTATGCCCGTTCTGCGCCCTCATGTCAGCCATGGGAGAAACCCCGTCAAAGGTCATGTACTCCACCCACTCGCTCATCTCCTGCACGGTGCCGCTGCCCACATTGCCGTTTATGTAAGTCTTACAGCCCAGCTGCCTGCACAGCTCCATAAATTCATGGGTGCCGAAGCTGTTGTCCTCCACCACGCCGCCCCAATGGGTGTTGATCATCTTCTTACGCTTCTCCTTGGGGCCGATGCCGTCCTTCCAGTGATACTCATCCGCAAAGCATCCTCCCGGCCAGCGCAGCACAGGCACCCTGATCTCCTTCAGCGCCTCCACCACATCCGTGCGCATGCCGTTTACGTTGGGGATGTCCGAATTTTCCCCCACATAGATCCCTTCATAGATGCATCTACCCAGATGCTCCGAAAAATGTCCCTGAAGCTCAGGGTTAATGCGCCCTCTTTTTACTTTGGGGTTTACATACAGTTTTGCCATAGGTTCCGTACCAATCCTTCCTGCCGCTCAAGCTTATATGCGGCGCCGCTTCTGACGCCTGCATCCGTTGTTATTTACATCCATTTTTATGATAAGCTGTTTTAGGAGACGCGTCAAGAGTTTTGGCACTTTCAGGCTCTGTTTATCCTGGAGCATACAGTCATTGACAGGGCAAAAAGACCTATGATATAATATGCCCATATCCACAATGCGGAACAGCTGTTCCTATTTCACGTGCGCCAGGACGCACAAAAAGGTACGACGACCATATTCATGCAGGGCGCCGCCGGGCTTTCCCCTGTACCCAAAAGGAGGTGATACGGATTGGCTGGACAGATTTACAATATGATTCAAAAGATAGTTACGGAAAAATCGAAAGGAAATCAAGTCATTGCAAGCAGCATTAAGACAAAGATCATTCTGAAGGGAATTGCGATTGATAAGTACACACCTGCGTCGCCGGATGATTTTGTCGTAATAAACAAATTGAGGGAAATAGGCAAGGAATTTGGCATATTTGTCTAACCCGTAAAAAAAGAAGTAAAGGTGGGATAACATTGGCTATTAAAACAATTTCTATTAAGGGAACAGACAGCAGTGACATTGCCGCACAGGCAAAGGAAGCCCTGAAGGGCTTTGACGTAAAATTTCTTTTGTTTTTTGCATCCAGCTTCTACGATGATACCAATCCTATAGCAGAGCTGGCGGCGGCTTTTCCTGACAGCAGGATTATGGGATCCTCCTCCCATAGCGAATACTGCAATTCCGGTTATACAGACCATTCGGTCAGCATTATGGCCATGGATCAGGACAGCGTGGAAGATACCTGTATCCAGGTAGTGGAGAATATTGACCAGACCGTAGAACTCCAGGATGTGGCAAAGGACATGGAAGCCCATTTTGGCGGCAAAGACGAAATCTTCAACAATTTTGACAAGTATGTGGGCATCGTGCTCTTTGAATCCGGCGCAAAGGCGGAAGAAATCTTTATGGACCGGCTGGGCACCGCTACAGACATCCTTTTCGTGGGCGGATCCTCCTCTGCTGCGGAGAACAATATTTCCAAAGTATATGCAAACGGCAAAAGCTATGCAAATGCGGCAGTTCTCGCAATCTTAAAAACCGTTCGGGGATACGATGTGCTCAAGACTCAGAGCGCGTGCGTCATGTCGGAGAGAAGGCTCGCAGTGACGAAATCCGACCTGCACAACAGGATTCTCTACGAATTTGACGGAAAGCCCTGCGGGGAGGTATATGCAGAAGTCCTGGGCGTTTCCACAGAGGAGATTCCGAATTACTTCGTCTCCAATCCGCTGGGCATCGTTGCCGACGGAGAGATATTCGTCCGCACCTTTAACCAGATACAGGAGGGCGGCATCACCCTGCACTGCGGAATCCCTGAGGGCTCAGAGATCAATGTGCTTAAAATCGGGGACATTGTGTCCGATACCAGACAGGCGTTGGACAACACAATTACATACCAGCCTGCGGGCGTGATCAATTTCAACTGCCTCTACCGCACTTTTGAGATGCTGAACAAGAAGCTGACGGACGATTACTGTGCGCTCTGGGGAAGATATCCCAGCATCGGCTTTTCCACCGGCGGGGAAGCATTCCTTGGACATATCAACGAAACGTCCACCGTGCTGATCATCAAATAGTTTTTATCTGTGCGGCTGCGGTACAATGGTTTGCCTGCATACAAATCATTGCCATACAGACGAAATAATTTTGGGTACATTTTTACAGGTCCGGCGAAGCCTTACTGGTTTTCGCCGGACCTTCTTCATGCACTGGGGGCAATATTCTTCATGCTCCGGAATGCGCGTTTCCATGCACAGAATGCGCAATATCCTGCCGATTTGAGTATGCCTCCCGCTACACGGCAAGCCAATCCAGGATCTGCTCAATATTCTTCTTTCCAAACGAAATCTTTTGGTCGTTCACCACCATACACGGCACGCTCATCACATTATATTTTTCCTTAAGCTCTCCAAAATGATTGATATCATATACCTCCGCATTGACATGCTCATTCAGGGAGGCTATCTTCTGCGCAGACGTGACCAGCTCCGGACACATAGTGCAGGACAGAGATACCATGATCTTCAGGTCAAGCGCATTGTCAATGTCGCTGATCCTGGCTAGCTGCTCATGGTCCAGCGCCTGTCCCTTCCCTGCAGCATTATACAGCCCCATGATAAAAGAGGTGAACTCATGTCCCCCCGGCACCCCGTGAAAGCCCAGCCCTGTGGGCGTCCTGTCAGAACGCAGCACTTTCACAAAGGGACACCCATACTCCACGTTCCTGTCCCCGGATGTCACCGTGAGTTTATCCGTAAGCTCCGCAAGACTCTCCATATACCGCCTTAACTCCTCGGAGACCGGACGCTCGTCCAGATACAGCTCCAGAATCAGCGGATTTTCCATCCTCTCAAACACAGTCCCAAGCTGTGCCAGCATATCCTCCGTGAACAGGGCGCCGTCCGCACCTGCGGCTGCTGCTGCTGCCGAGGCTCCTGTTCCTGCTGCCGAAGTTCCTGTTGCCGTTCCCGGCACTCCTGTACCTGACGCCGTGACTCCTGTTCCCGTTCCCGGCACTCCTGTACCTGACGCCGAAGCTCCTGCTCCCAATACTCCTGTCCCTGACGCCGTAACTCCTGCTCCTGCTGCCGTGACTCCTGTTCCCGTTCCCGGCACTCCTGCTCCTGTGGTTTCCACTCTGGGTGCCTTACTCACTGCACGTCTCGGCACCAGCCCTGTCTCTTTCTGCAGGGAACCCGCATACCGCTCCAGCTCCGTGGCGGCGACGGCGCCATCCCCCACAGCCGTCACAACCTGCCGCAGATTCTTCACACAGACATCTCCCGCCGCGTATACGCCGTCCACACTGGTCTTCTGACTGATATCCGTGACCACATAACCCTGCTCGCTCAATTTCACAAGCCCCCTCACCAGCTTTGTCGCCGGCTCATAGCCCGCAAACACAAACACACCGAAGGTCCTGCCCTCCTCCGCCCTGTATTCTGTCGTCTCGCCTGTCTTGTTGTTCACATAGACCAGCCGCCGGAGAACACTGTCGCCGGATACCTCCTTTACCTCTGTGTTGTAGAGCACGGAGATCTTCGGATGCTTCTTCGTCTCCTCCGCCACAGCCTTCGCGCAGGTAAAATCGTCCTCCCGTACAAGCACGGTCACATGGCTGGCATATTTGGTCAAAAAAATGGATTCTTCCGCTGCCGCAAAGCCGCCGCCCACCACAAACACCTCCATGCCTGTGAAAAATTCCCCGTCACAGGTAGCGCAATAAGCGACGCCGTGCCCCCGGTACGCCTCCTCCCCCGGGAACCCGATCATCCGGGGATGCGCGCCTGTGGCGATCAAAATGCCAAAACACCGCAGCTCGCCCTTGGAGGTATTCACCGTTTTCACCTTACCCTGCAATTCCAGCGTTTCTACCTCCGCCAACAGGAATTCCGCCCCGAACCCTTCCGCCTGCCTGCGCATGCCTCCGGTCAGGTTCTCCCCGCTGGTCTTCAAAATCCCCGGGTAATTGACCACCTCGCTGGTAATAGTGATCTGCCCGCCAAAATGATCCTTCTCTACCACCAGGACGCGATACTGCGCCCTGGCAAGATAAATGGCGGCGGTCAGCCCCGCCGGACCGCCGCCTATGACTATCACATCATACATATTCTTATTGTCATCCATTGCTATACCCCTTTACGCGCTTTACAGTAAAATGTGTTACCCGGGCCCCATTACAGCATTCCCACCAGGTCGAGACTGGGCTTTAAAGTCTCTGCCCCCGGCTGCCACTTTGCAGGGCACACCTCGTCGCCGTGCTCCGCCACAAACTGCAGTGCCTGCAGCTTGCGGAAAAGCTCCTCGGCATTCCTTCCTACATTGCCTGCGTTCACCTCATACGCCACAATCCTGCCCTCAGGATTTACCACGAAAGTTCCACGCTCGGCAACGCCGTCCGTCTCAATATAGACCTCAAAATCCCTGGCCAGGGCATGAGTAGGATCCGCCAGCATGGGATACTGGATCTTCTTTATCCTCTCCGAAGCATCATGCCATGCCTTATGCACAAAATGCGTATCGCAGGAAACCCCATATACCTCGCATCCCGCCTTCTTGAAATCCTCATACTTGTTCGCAAGGTCCTCCAGCTCCGTGGGACAGACAAAGGTAAAATCTGCCGGATAAAAGAAAAACACGCTCCACTTCCCCAAAATCTGCTTCCTGGACACCTTCTCAAAGGCTCCATTCTGGAAAGAATACACTTCAAAATCACTCACTTCTTTGTTTATCAACGACATAAGGCTGACTCCTCCTTAAAAATAATATTTTTGATATTATCCTTAAGATGTCCGTCAGCCTGTAAAAATATACATTATTTTGTTGATTTTATGTCACACTACATCAAAGCAGGATATCAACCCTTGTTCCCAGCCACTGCTCCTCCGCTTTTTTCTCCTGTCGATCTGATTCCTTGTCCTTCTCCTGGGCTTTCTTACTCTGCTCTTTTTCTTCTTCCTCTCTCTCCTGGCGGATCCTGTCCACGTCATTGCGCTCGTCGATCAGCTTATCCACCTCGTCTGCCAGCTCCTGGGAAGCCTTGTCAAGCCCGCTCTGCCTCAGCTCGCCAAGCTCCTCGTCGATCGCTGCCTGATACAAGCTCCTCTTTGCCTGCTGCATACCTGCCAGCGGATCTATCTGGATGTTCTTCAGCCTGGCTTCATGGGCATCTTCTATATTCTGTAATCCCCAGCTCTTATATTTTACAATATCATTCTTATTCTTAGGCCAATCCGACCAGTCATTGTTTGCCAGCGCTTTCGTAAGACCGGGCTTTGGAGCTGCAGCCCTCAAACGCTCCATCATCTCCGTTATCTGTTCATCCGAATAAAGCTCATCGTCCATGGAAGCCCTGATATTTTCCACTTCATCAAGAAGTCTGTGGATAAGTTCATTCGCCTTTATAATGTTCTGACGCCCGTCTTCTCCCAGCCCTGCAATAGATTCCTGCACATCCCAGGCCTGTTCTGCAGATGCCATTACAAACTGAGCCGCCGTATTCGCGGCCGCATCACCTGCCGGATTCTCTGCACCGGACACACTGCTGTCATTGCTGTTCTCCGCCGCCTGGTCATTTTCCCGCTCATCCTCCGCTTTTTCCGCTTCCCTCATGGACTTGAGCAGGATCAGCAGATCCCGGTTATTTTCATCGACTTCTTCCTGATATCCGGCAAACTGCATTGCCAGCTGCTGCGCCTCTTTTGCCAATCTCTCATTCTCCGCCTTCTGGAGCTCCTTCTGGCTCCGTATCCCACGGAGCACCTCCAGCTGCTTCCCAACCGTCTGCGCTATATCCTCGTCATCCATATAATTTTTTGGTATCTTGTAATAAGCCTTGCTCAGATCGACTGCCTTCTTCTCGTTGAGCTTCTCCTCTTCTTTTTCTTCTTCCGGATTATAGAGCTCACGGGCGATCTCATCCAGCTCCCGGCGATACTCCTCCCTGATATCCGGAGCCTGTTTTTCTTCCTCTTTCTTTTCCTCCTGACAAAACTGCTTGATCAACTCTTTGAGCTGTTCGCCAATCTCATTCAGTTCTTCATGCTGACCTTCTCCGATATCGTCGTCCTGTTTAAATGCCTCCTCACGGCGCAGCATCCTCTCCAGCTTCAAACTCTCGGCGCTCTGAACGCCCCTTTGCGCCTTCCGGGCTGCCTGCTGGAGGTTTAAGCTTCTTCCCTCCCGCGAGATCGTTACTTTACATTCGGCGCCAAACAAATTTTTCTCTGCATGCGCCTGTCTGCCTGAGCCGGAAGCCTGCAGTCTGCTTCCCTGGACATTCCGCTCCGGCGCCATACCCGCTGCATTCACTGTTATTGAGTTTACTCTCATAACAACTTCCTCCAATCCATTGAATTTCCATCGCAATTCCGTTTGCGAAGTATACACTTACGTGTTTTATATCAGCTGATTCCTACAGTTCCCTTATAATCCGTCCCAATATTTACAGCCGTGCCTTTTTATCAGAGTCAACACCCCCGCCGCAAAGCACAATGCATCCATGATGCATGGGCATCAAGCCTGCAACGCTGCATTCGCCAAAGTCTTACAGGCTTTGGCTCATTGCCCGCGGGAACCAAATACCCTGCAGCAGGCTGACAGGGTATCTGACCTTCGCGGCATGCCTCCTGTTGTCCGCACCAGAAAGTGAAAAAAACTTATGCAAACGGATTCTCTGTGGGATAAAGCATCCCCTTGGGCTGATTATAATTCAGATCCTCCACAGGCACTCCCACATACTTGAACACCTCGTACAGAGCCTTGCCATAATGTCCAAAGGCAACCGCGCCGTGATGAGGGAAGTTCTTCTCAATCAGCACATGACGATAGAAACGCCCCATCTCAGGAATGGCAAACACACCAATGCCTCCAAAAGACTTTGTTGCCACAGGAAGCACCTCCCCCTGCGCAATATAAGCACGCAGCTTATTGTCCGCCGTGGACTGGATGCGGTAGAAGGTGATGTCGCCGGGAACGATATCGCCCTCAAGAGTCCCCTGCGTAACCTCCTCCGGCAGTGTCCGCGCCATGATCATCTGATATTTCATGCTGCAGGAAGTAAGCTTCTTCGTGTTGGTATTCCCGCAGTGAAAGCCCATAAAGGTATCCCTGTGCGTATAAGGGAACTTACCCTCAACAGCCTCCTGATACATATCTCCGGGAACAGTATTGTTGATATCCAGCAGCGTCACAACGTCCTCACTGACACAGGTGCCGATAAACTCAGACAGACAGCCGTAAATATCCACCTCGCAGGACACCGGGATCCCCATACCGGTGAGCCGGCTGTTCACATAACAGGGCACAAAGCCAAACTGAGTCTGGAACGCAGGCCAGCACTTTCCCGCAATGGCAACATACTTGCGATATCCCTTGTGCGCCTCGATCCAGTCCAGCAGCGTCAGCTCATACTGCGCCAGCTTGGGCAGCACCTCAGGCTTTTTGTTGCCCTCGCCCAGCTCCGCCTCCATCTCCTTCACCTTGGCAGGGATCCTCTCATCCCCCTCATGCTTCTTAAACGCCTCGAACAGGTCAAGCTCCGAATTCTCCTCTATCTCCACCCCCAGATTATACAGCTGCTGGATCGGCGCATTGCAGGCAAGGAAATTCAAGGGCCTGGGTCCAAAAGAAATGATCTTCAGATTCCGCAGCCCCACGATCGCCCTGGCAATGGGAAGGAATTCATGAACCATATCCGCACATTCCTCCGCGGTGCCCACCGGGTACTCCGGAATATACGCCCTGACGCCCCGGAGCTTTAAATTATAGCTTGCGTTCAGCATGCCGCAGTAGGCGTCGCCGCGCCCGCCCACCAGATCACTCTGGCTCTCCTCCGCCGCGGCAATAAACATGGCAGGACCGTCAAAATGCTTCGCCAGCAGAGTCTCCGAAATCTCCGGTCCGAAATTGCCCAGATAGACGCACAACGCGTTACATCCCGCCTTTTGAATGTCCTCCAGAGCCTGCACCATATGTATCTCGCTCTCCACAATGCAGACCGGACACTCATAGACGCCCTCTCCGCCATACTTTGCGGTATACGCCCCCATAAGCGCCTTTCTCCTGTTTACCGACAGACTCTCCGGGAAACAGTCGCGGCTGACCGCCACAATGCCGATTTTTACTTCTGGTAAATTGTTCATGTCAGGAACCTCCTCTTTGATTGATCCTATTGATTTTATCAATAGCTTTATTGTAGCGCATTCGGAAGTTTTTTTCCACAGTTATTTATATTACAGTGTTACTTATACCGCAGCTTGGCCACGCAGCAGGCTGACAGGGCATCAAACCCGCAGCGCCGCAAGCCGCAGGCGCCAAACTCCTTTCCCACAGATACCCTGATGCGGAGGAAACTGCACAACCTTACCGCTCCTTAATAATATGTAACTTGTATGTGCCATATTTATTATATTGTCTCACACGGATATAATAAGTCTTCCCGCTGGATACTTCCACAGAAATACCGTCGCCACTATCCAGATTCTGGTCATATGTTATCCTCTCCCACCCGGAATTATATGCGTAAAGGGACAAGTCAGTACCGTCCGGAACATCAGATAATTCAAAACGATATGTCCCGCTGACAGCGGGAATAAAAGCATAATCATTTTCCTGCGCTGTATATTGTATACTGTCTGCCACCACGGTATAAGCGGAAATATCCGCAATATCCTTTTTGTGCCCAATGTTCAAGGTGTAATTTCCTACAGCATGATACTGAACTGCTTTTATATAATAAGTCTTTCCGGCAGCCATTTCAACGGAAATACCGTCACCGTCATCCAGATTCTGGTCATATGTTATCCTCTCCCACCCGGAATTATATGCGTAAAGGGACAAGTCTGTGCCGTCCGGAACATCAGATAATTCAAAACGATATGTCCCGCTGACAGAAGGCACAAAGGCATAATCATTCTCCTGATCCGTATACTGAATACTGTCCGAAACCGCAGTATAGGCGGTAATATCTGCAATTTCCTTTTTCTGTCCAATATTTAAAGTATATGTCCCAATACTATTATACTGCTTTACACGGATATAATATTTCTGCCCTTCTGAAAGCCCTGTCGAAATGCCGTCGCCATTATCCAGATTCTGTGCATATTTTAGCCTCTCCCACCCGGAATTATATACATAAAGAGAAAAATCCGTACCTTCCTGAACATTTGAAAATTCAAATCTGTAAACACCATCTCTTGGGGCAATGAACGAATAATTATTTTCCTGTTCGGTATATTGAATACTGTCATTTACAGCCGTCAACTGTGAAACATCGACCATCGGTTTTTGAGGTCCCACATTCAGCGTATATGTGCCCATGTTCTGGCGCTGTTCTACACGTAAATTATAACTTTCCCCCGCTGAAAGCGATATGGTAATCCCACCGCCGTTGCCCAAAGATGTAGCATATTTCAGCCGCTCATTTCCGGCATTAAAAATATACAGATTGTAATAAGTTCCGCTGGGGACATCCGAAAATTCAAACCGATAAGTCCCGTCAATTTCAGGAACAAAAGAATAATCATCCACCTGCTCCAAAGAAGAAATGCTCCCTGAAAACGTTATGATCTCAACAGGCGATATGGAACTGTCTGACGAAGCCACAGGCGCAATACTGTAATATGACGCCTCTATGGGTGCAATCTCCAAAGCCGGTTCCACCCTAGGCTCAGGAGTCGGCACCAACGTCGGCTCAGGCGTTGCCTCAGGTGTCGGTTCCGATGTCGGCTCGGGTGTTGCCGCAGGCTTCGGCTCGAGTGTCAGTTCAGGCGTTGGCTCGGGCGTCAGCTCGGGCGTTGCCGCAGGCTTCGGCTCGGGTGTCGGCTCAGGCGTTGCCACAGGCTTCGGCTCGGGTGTCGGCTCAGGCGTTGCTGCGGGCTTCGGCTCGGGCGTCAGCTCAGGTGTCGGCTCCGACGTTGATTCAGGCTTCGGCTCAGGTGTCGACTCCGACGTTTCCGCTGAACCCGGACCTAACGTCGGTTGATAAGGATTCCCATTGGTATCCGTAACTCCTTTATCATTGCCGAATGCAATTTTCAATGTCAAAATCACAACACACAATACCACAAAAAACGCAATGCAGCTCCAGCCTATTTTTTTGATCTTATCTTCTGAATAAGCAGCTCCCACTAACGATATGACCAGCCCGACAACAGTGCCTGCAATAGAAATGATAAGAGAGTATTCCGCCATTATAAAATTGTATAAAGCATTCATCAGGTCATCCTCCGTATTATATAGACTCCGCATTACAAATACAGGACATAAACCTTGCCCCTCTTTCCCGGCTAAAGTCCCACGTTCAGATACAACCAGAAAAAACACATTCAGAACAGCTTATTTCCCCGGAAACTGCTGTTGTCCATTCTCCAACAGACCTCCCTGTTTCGTCAAACCTCCTGATTTTTCAGTTCCACCTCTGCACTTCTACACCCCTCTGTCAGGAAGGAATTTTCATCTGTTCAGACCACAGCTGAAAATTCCTTCCTGAGCGTCTTCCGTTCTGAAGCTGTTTATTATCATACCACATATTCCAAAATATCACAATATAGTCTTTACATTTTTTACACATAAGACTGTTATTGCCGTTCTCTCCATGCATAGCAGCTAAATGGTCTGCCGGTTAATGGACAATTAAAGCCCCTGCAGCAAGCTGATGAAACATCTATTTTGCAGCACATCAGGCAACGAGCCGCATGAACAAGGACTGCCTCTCCAGGGCGCTGCTCCAGCAAAACGACAACGCCCTGAAAGGGCTCATCTGCCCTCTCCTCAACAACCACAGTATCAATAATCTTGAACTTCAGGTCATCAACGAGCACAACTGGACAGAACGCTCCTTACTCTACCTCTGCCGTGCCTTTGACAACCTGGTCCGGGGCAGAGACTACCGCCAGGTACTGCCCGGCAGGTCGTGCCGCCCTTCCCGCCAATGAAAAGAATGGGACTTTCCCCTTTATTCACGGACTTTTCCATGCTCTCTGAAATTTATAAGTGGTATAAATAATGGTCAAATATTTCCGGAAAGCCCCGAAATACAAGGCTTCCTGAGGGGTTGGCCGCTAAAGGCGGCAGTTAGCGAACT
>CAOKQK010000072.1 GCA_948470905.1 uncultured Lachnospiraceae bacterium
AAAACCGGAGGATATGGCACGTTTTGTAGGGCATATCCGCACAGAGGCAGGGCGTCTTGTTACATTGATTGACGATATTATCCGTCTGTCGAGGCTGGACGAGGGATGTGATATGCCTTTTGAAAATGTTGATCTGTATGAGGCTGCGACGGATGTGGCTGCAAGCCTGGCAGACATGGCTGCGGCAAAAGATATTGAGATCACCGTGACGGGAGAGGAAGTCAGGATAGAAAGTGTCCGGCGGCTCCTGACAGAGATCATCTTTAATCTCTGCGATAATGCCATCAAGTATAACAAGGCTGGAGGCACGGTGGAGGTTTCCATAAGCAGACAGGAAAATCGCGCCGTGATCTCTGTCAGGGATTCCGGGATAGGCATACCGCCTGAACATCAGGCAAGGATATTTGAACGGTTTTACCGGGTAGACAAGAGCCGTTCTAAGGAATCGGGCGGAACAGGTCTAGGGCTTTCCATTGTAAAACACGCCGTACAGTATCTGAACGGTAAAATTGACTTACAGAGCAGTCCCGGAGAGGGAACAACAGTACAGGTTTCCTTTCAGGAAAATGATGCGGTGCGGGGGTAGAGGGGCGGTATCTTGCCACATGCTGCAGATTTGCTCCGTCAGAAAACGTTTCGTTTTGACACAGTATTATAATGCAGGATTATTGAATGCATAAAATATATTGATTTTACTTATGAAAATGATTGTGTTATAATAACCTTGACAAATTACCGAGTACATGTAAGAAGCGATGCATGGCTTGAAGTACAGTGTAAAACAAAACAGCCCTTCTCAGAGCGTGCTTGAAAAATGCTTTCTGCCGGGATGGCAGGAATAATTTTTCAAGCACGCTCCGGGGCGGAGAATGGAGGAAAAATGGTCAAGGCGATTGTAGGAGCCAACTGGGGCGATGAGGGAAAAGGCAAGATAACTGACATGATGGCGCAGGAGGCGGACATTGTGGTGCGCTTTCAGGGAGGAGCCAACGCAGGGCATACTATTGTGAACAACTATGGCAAGTTTGCATTGCACACCCTTCCGTCGGGCGTGTTTTACAGCCATATCACCAGTGTGATCGGCAACGGGGTAGCGCTGAACATACCGCTGCTTTTTAAAGAAATTCAGTCCATTGTGGACAGGAATGTGCCCAAGCCCAGGATCCTGGTGTCTGACCGGGCACAGATCGTCATGCCGTATCATATTTTGTTCGATCAGTATGAGGAGGAGCGGCTGGGAGGGAAGTCCTTTGGCTCCACCAAGTCCGGCATTGCGCCTTTTTATTCGGATAAGTACGCGAAGATCGGTTTTCAGGTCAGCGAGCTTTTTGACGAGGATATTTTACAGGAGAAGGTACAGCGGGTCTGCCAGCTGAAGAACGTCCTGCTGGAGCATCTGTACCACAAGCCGCTCATTGACGCGGGTGAGCTTCTGGATACACTGCATGAGTACAGGGATATGGTGGCGCCTTATGTGTGTGATGTGTCCGCCTTTCTGGACAAGGCGTTAAAGGAGGGAAAGACGGTTCTGCTGGAGGGGCAGCTGGGAACCTTAAAGGATCCTGACCACGGGATTTATCCCATGGTGACATCTTCCTCTACCCTTGCGGCTTACGGCGCGGTGGGCGCGGGACTTGCGCCTCATGAGATCAGGCAGATCGTCACGGTCTGCAAGGCTTATTCCTCCGCGGTGGGCGCGGGCGCCTTTGTGTCCGAGCTGTCGGGGGATGCGGCGGAGGAGCTGCGGAGAAGGGGCGGCGACGGCGGGGAGTACGGCGCTACCACCGGGCGTCCCAGGCGTGTGGGATGGTTTGACTGTGTGGCATCCAGATACGGCTGCCGGCTGCAGGGAACCACGGACGTGGCATTTACCGTGCTGGATGTCTTGGGTTATCTGGATGAGATCCCTGTCTGTGTGGGCTATGAGATCGACGGGGAAGTCACCACGGATTTCCCGGTGACGGCCAGGCTGGAAAAGGCAAAGCCGGTATTTGAGAACCTGCCCGGCTGGAAATGCGAGATACGGGGCATCAGGAAATACGAGGAGCTTCCCGAAAACTGCAGGAATTATATTGAGTTTATCGAGAAGCGGATCGGATATCCCATCACCATGGTCAGCAACGGTCCCGGCAGGGAGGATATCATCTACAGGGACAGCCCGCTGAAAAAATGACAGGACAGGGCGGCCAGGGAAAGAGAGTTCGTAAGCCGCAGGAGCGGAGATACCCATGATTGCAAATCTGGAGTACTTTAAAGTCTTTTATTATGTTGCCAGGCACGGCAGTGTGACTAAGGCGGCAGGTGAGCTCGCCATTTCCCAGCCTGCGGTGAGCCAGTCCCTGCGTCAGCTGGAGAAAAGCCTGGGGGTGACATTGTTTGCCCGCGCCCCAAGGGGAGTGAAGCTGACCAGGGAGGGGCAGCTTCTGTATTCCTATGTGGAGAAGGGCTACGGGCAGATAGAACAGGGAGTGGAGAAGGTGCGCAGGATGCAGGGGCTGGAGCTGGGGGAGATCCACATCGGCGCCAGTGACATGACGCTGCGTTTTTATCTGCTGCCTTTTCTGGAGATATTTCATGACCGGTATCCCGATATCAAGGTGATCGTCACCAATGCGCCCACTCCGGAGACTCTTAAGCTGCTCCGGGAGGGCAGGATAGATTTTGGCGTGGTCAGCACGCCGTTTGAAGCGGACGGGGATATTTCCGCGGTGTCTGTCAGGGAGATAGAGGATGTCTTTGTGGCGGGGAGGAGATTTATCTCCTACAAGAACAAGATGCTGGATTTTCAGGAGCTGGAGCGGCTTCCCATGATCTTCCTGGAGAACAATACCAGCACAAGGAGCTACATGGACAGGTATCTTGAGGGAAACGGCATAAAGCTCCGACCGGAGTTTGAGCTTGCCACCAGCGACATGATCGTACAGTTTGCCCTGCGGAGCCTGGGCGTTGGATGCGTGGTGAGGGACTTCGCAAAGGAGGCGCTGGATTCGGGGCTGTTGTTTGAACTGCGTTTTAATAAAATGATACCCAAGAGGAGCTTTTGCGTGGTGACAAACGGCAGGCTCCCTCTTTCCACCGCCGCGGACAGGCTGCTGGGGATCATGAGGGAGGAAGCCGTGTGAACCGGGGCGGCTTGGAGAATGAGAGGCTGGGAAGGGACTTTAGGGAAAAGCCGGGTAAGCCGGGGCGGTTTGGAAGGTGAGAGGCTGGGAAGGGACTTTAGGGAAAAGCCGTGTGAACCGGGGTGGTTTGGAAGGGAGAAAGATGATCAGGAATGTAATTTTTGATATAGGGAATGTACTGACAGATTTCCGCTGGGAACAGTTCCTGCAGGACAAGGGCTTTGACGGGGAGATGATCGGGCGTATCGCCAGGGCGTCTGTCCAGAGCCCTGTCTGGAATGAGCTTGACAGGGGGGAATGGAGTGACCAGAAGCTGATGGAGGAGTTCGTGAGGCTAGATCCTGAGATTGAGGACGAGCTGTACAGGGCTTATGGCAATATTCAGGGGATGGTGACAAAGAGGGACTATGCGATCCCCTGGATCAAAGAATTGAAGGAGAAGGGTTGCAGGGTATATTACCTGTCCAATTTTTCACGTAAGGCGTATGCGGAATGCAGCGACGCCCTGGACTTTATCCCCTGTACGGACGGGGGGATCCTGTCTTTTCAGGACAGAGTGATCAAGCCGGATGAGAGAATTTACAGGCTGCTGCTGTCCCGATATCAGCTGAAGGCGGAAGAATGTGTGTTCCTGGACGATACCCCTGTCAATGTGGAGGCTGCCAGGAAGTTGGGCTTTGCGGGGATCGTGTTCCGCACAAAGAAACAGGCGCAGGAGGAACTGCGGGCGCTGGGCGTCGGCTGAAAGCCAGATTGCGCAGAGAAATATCCTCCAAGGCAGAACAGGAGACGGCAGATCAATGTCTGTCTCCGTCGTTGGATGCGGCGTCGGTATGGCGGGCAGTGCCGGCCTCTGGGGGGATGTCTGCCTTTGGCGTGACGCCGGAGTCTGGGTCGGCGATCGTATGTCTGCCGGTGAGCCTGCCGTACATCCATGTGTAAATCCAGATGAGGAGCGGGATGGCTACGGTGGCAAAAAGGCATATCCGGAACCACTGTCCCGAGGAAGTGTTGTCCACGATGGCAACAATCAGTGTGGCGATATACATTATGACCAGCAGTGCCACGCCTGCCAGCGCAACCAGTTGTTTGGAGGTCATTTTCCGGGAAGTTTTCCCGGTTTTTTTGTGTTCGGATTTATTTTTCATGAATTTTACCCTCTTTCGGATGTGGGGAAATTATTCTATCGCAGCTGTTTTGTATAGGGTGATCCTCCGCCCGGAGCGGGAAGATACAGGGGAACAGTTCAGACAGGTCATGAATTGTTCCCCTGATGCATATTGGAAAGAATTGCGGGAAGGCTGTGGTCAGTCTATTTTGCCTGCCGCGAATTTCCGCTCCGCTTCCAGCGTGGCGGGAATCTGGACGTTGCAGTTGCGCAGCTTCTGTATCAGCATATCCAGGTGGTGTATGCGCTGTCCGTTCAGAACCTTCTGGCGGCTTAACAGCTCGCCGTAGAGCGGGTTCTGTTCCATGGTGCTGTTCAGAGAGGCGGAGAAAGGACAGTAGGCAAAGAGGATCCTGCGGGCTACTTTGTTCAGCCGCGGTGAGCCTGTGCCCTCAAAAAGGACCCAGATGATATAGTCGCGGACAAACATTTCCTTAAAGCTGTTCTTTGCACGCTGCAGGCTGGTCTTGATCTTTTCCTTTGACTCGTTGGTCAGCTCATGGTTCTTTCTGTAGAACTGGATATAGTCAAAGTATTCGCTGGTGAGGGAACGCTCGGAGACATCGTTCCACCGTGCGCCCTGGACGCGTTTGCAGAGTTCCCAGCGGAATTCTCCGGTAAGCCTTACAAGCGAGGTGTTGATATCTTCCATATGGAAGATGGAGAATACCATGCGGCTGGGGCTGTTGCGCTTCTTGCCTTCTATCTCCTGCCACATTACGCCCCTGATTCCTACGTTCGGCATCAGGATGATGTCCGGAATATATTCCAGATGCACGATTTCCTTGCCCATGACTTCCATGTTGTCGAAGTCCATGCTCTCCCGGTAGTAGGCGGAGTAGTCGATGCTTCTGATCATTTCCACCGCCTTGGTGATCTTGGCAACGGTGACATAGGAGCTGTTCAGGTCTTTCATTACATCTTCCGCCGTGAAGATCGGGCAGAACGAGGTGACGCGGCCGTAGGTGATCTTGTTGGTCTGGGGGAACATGTTCGTCAGCTCGAACCTGACGCGTTCCATGGGGTCTTTCTCCAGTGTGGAAGCCTGTGCCGCGGTGATATTTCCCCTTGCCTTTTCCTTGGAGAGGAAGTCGCTGTAATCCTCGTCAAATTCGTTGCGGCTGGGAAGCTTCTTGCCGTTGTAGATCGCCAGGAGCCAGTTGTAGAAGGGATAAACGCCAAAGCTGCTGTAATCCTCCATGCCGGCGGCGAGCTTATAGAGGGTGACACAGTTCGCGGCTCCCGCAAGGTTCTCGTCCATATAGCCGAAATACAGGAACATTTTGATCACTGTGGGCAGGGACGGGTTGTTTGCGGAGCGCTCAAACACGGCTTCGTACAGCTTGTAGAAATCGTCCGTCAGCTTCCTGCGCAGGCGGCAGCTCTCGTCGTCCATGGAGCTCTTGTCCTGCATCATCTTGTAGGCGCTTACATTCTGGCGGAAGGAAGCCGCTTTGTCCGAATCGAGTTCGGCAAAGCCCAATATGGTGTCCAGAGAGCCTGCAAGCTCTGCCAGGATGACCTGGGTGTTGGCATCGTCCGGGGTGTCCTCTTTGTCCGGGGAGCTGAGGGTGGCGATGTTTTTCTGGAAGCTTTGGATGCGCGCCGTAACCTGCGACTCGTTTAAGGAGGAGTCGTTCTGGACCTGCTCGATCATCCTGTTGATAGCTTCGTAAAGTTCTCCCGCATCCTCGCAGTTTGTGCCAAGGCGGTAATAGAGGGAGGTAAAGAGCTCGAACAGGTCGCTGCCGGAATCGTTAAAATACAGCTTTTTGACCTGGGCCTGATAGTTGTGCTGTTCCTCCAGCACAGTGTAGTTTTTGCGGAAGTCCAGGCTGCCCTTGCGCAGCATGCCCAGCGACAGGCCGGGCTCCTGGGTCATGACATTTGACGCCTCTCCCGAGTAGATGTGCTGTAGCCCCATGTAGTAAGTCTGCAGCCAGTTGTCGGCGGATTCCTCGCCGAGGAAGGCGCTGACCTGATCCAGACCCTCCGGGGTGCGGGGCTGGATGTGGTATCTGCCGCAGAGCGTGTTATATTTTTCCATATCTGCCAGCAGGTTCTGGTACAGCCCCGCACAGTTCATCTCGGAGAAGGAGTTCTGGGTCATGAGCGCGTTGAACTGGCGCAGCAGGGAGAGGATAAAGATCCTCGCCACATCCGGCCGGCTTATCAGCAGCTCCTCCAGAGCCTCCATATTGTTCAGGGGATAGGTAAGGACTGCCACTTCTTCCATTGTGGTATAGTTTAATAAGTGGATTTCGGAGCAGATCTCACAGATGCCCATTACGTCGCCCTTGTTCAGAAAGTAGCTTCCGCCGGGGTATTCCACCTTTACCTTTCCCTTGGTGATCACATGCAGTGCGGTCATGGGCTGACCGTAGCCGTAGATTTTTTTCCCTTTGTCAATAGTATTTCCTGCCATTTCAGTCTCCATTTCTGCCTGGGGTACGGAAAAAATGAGGGAATGCTTTTTTCGTACCGCGCCGGCTTATATTCTTGTATCCTCCCGCGTTTTGAGCGGTTCTGGCCGCGGCGAAAGAACTTATCACTATTATACAACAAACTCCGTGCAATTTTCTACTGTACTTTTAAATAAAATATGATAAAATAAAAATATGTGGTTACAGTTCACGCCTCAGCCTGCCCGGGCTCAAGCTTTATGTATGCATGGAAATTTGAGCTTGCCGGCGAAGGGGACGCCGGGCTGCTGCCAATACAGGTGTCAAAGTACGGAAAGGATGGCTTTATATATGGAACAGAACATAGAATACAGACAGCAGCTTGCAAGGGAGTACAGACAGGTGGTCACGCCTCTTTTGACATATCTGCCGTGGCTTGCGAAAAATGCCGGGCAGCCGGGCAGCACTGCCTATCGGGGAGATGCGTACTCGGAGCAGTCAGTGAGTTTTTCTTTTCCCGTATATGATTCCACGCTGATGGCCTTCATCAAAGAGGCTTCCGGCTCGTCCCTGATGGAGAAAAATTACAGCTATGTCTACACACGCAACCGCATTCGCACCCATGATGACGAGAGGCGTGTGATCCGGTCGGCGGAGCTTAGGGACTGGGACATCCTGAGAGGGATCCTGTCCAAGTATGTATTGGGGGGCAGGACGAAGGCAATCCTGTGGAGCGAGGCGGTCAGGGAGAATATTTTTGCTCTGGTACTGGAACGGATGCAGGTGATCATTGATTATTGGGACAAGCCTCTGGATGAGGGCGGTACTAGGTAGAAAGCTGCAAAGATTGTGGAGATGGGCATGGGAGATAAATCGGCACAAAAGAAAAGATATATCGTGGAGACCGCGCGAAAGGTCTTTGTGGAAAAAGGCTTTAAGAAGGTCACTATGAAGGATATCGTGGAGGCGTGCGAGATCAGCCGGGGCGGCTTGTACCTGTATTTTGAAAATACGAACCAGATCTTTCTGGAGGTGATGCGTCTGGAGAGCGAGGAGACGGACGATGTCTTCTCCCACAGCATTGCGGACGACGCCACGGCTGCGGATATCCTGCTGCTCTTTCTGGAAGAACAGAAGAAGGAGCTGCTCCGGAAGAAGGACACGTTGACCCAGGCAGTCTATGAATTTTATTTTGAGAACGAATTGAGTAAAAAGGACAACATGCTCAAAAGGCAGTTTGATTCCGCTGTAAAGATCATCGAAAAGCTCATCGAGACAGGAGTGGAAAACGGAGAGTTCTACTGCGAGGACTGCAGGGGGATGGCGAGGAATATCATGTATGTCCTGGAGGGGCTGAAAATCTCGGCACAGACCATCGGAGTCACGGAGGATGCCGTGGAGAGGGAGCTGATGTTCATATTCCGGTCGCTGGGCGTAGAGGTGGAAGTGGTGGAATGAGGAAAAAGGCGTGCCGGGGGACTTTGCTGCGGGGGCGAGCTGCAGGGCTGCGGGCGGATAAAACGGCGGAACAAAAATAAAAATTAACATATAAAAATACAGATGGAGGCAGTCAATGGGAGAGGTTAGACGTATCTATGTAGAGAAGAAGGCGCCTTATGCGGTTAAGGCGGAGGAGCTGCAGGAGGAGCTGGGAAGTTTCCTGGGGATTAAGGCAGAGGGTGTGAGGGTTTTCATCCGCTATGATGTGGAAAACATATCCGATGATATCTTTGCAAGGGCTTGCAGGACGGTGTTTTCCGAGCCGCCGGTGGACGATCTGTATCAGGAGAAGCTGGAGATCCCTGAAAATGCGAGGGTTTTCTCCGTGGAGTATCTGCCAGGGCAGTTTGATCAGAGGGCGGACTCCGCAGTGCAGTGCGTCCGTTTCCTGAGGGAGGACGAGGAACCTGTCATCCGCACGGCTGTCACCTATATGATCCTGGGGAATATCACTGACGAGGAGTTTGAGCGGATCAAGGCGTACTGCATCAATCCGGTGGATTCCCGGGAGACCGGCGGCGAGAAGCCGGATACCTTGATAGATGTCTTTGACGAGCCTGCGGATGTGATCCTGTTTGACGGCTTTACACAGATGAGTGAGGGGAAGCTTAAGGAACTGTACGACTCTCTTTCCCTTGCCATGACCTTCAAGGATTTTCTGCATATTCAGAATTATTTCAGAGAAGACGAGAGGCGCGATCCTTCCATGACGGAGATCCGTGTGCTGGACACCTATTGGTCCGACCACTGCCGCCACACTACCTTTTCCACGGAGCTTAAGAACGTGGAGTTTGGGCAGGGGTATTACAGCGCGCCCATGGAGGCGGCATACAGAAGCTATCTGGATACCAGGGAGGAAGTCTTCCAGGGCAGGAAGGACAGGTTCGTCTGTCTGATGGATCTGGCGCTGATGGCGATGCGCAAGCTTAAAAAGGACGGAAAGCTTGCCGATATGGAGGAATCTGACGAGATCAACGCCTGCTCGGTGGTGGTTCCGGTGGAGATGGACTACGGCGATCATAAAGAGACGGAGGAATGGCTGGTATTCTTTAAGAATGAGACTCACAACCATCCCACGGAGATCGAGCCTTTCGGAGGCGCGGCGACCTGTCTGGGCGGAGCCATACGTGATCCTCTCTCCGGGCGGGGCTATGTATATCAGGCAATGCGTGTCACCGGCGCTGCAGATCCCACAGTGCCCGTAGCGGATACCATAAAGGGCAAGCTTCCCCAGAAGAAGCTGGTGAAGGGGGCAGCCAACGGCTACTCCTCCTACGGGAATCAGATTGGGCTTGCAACAGGTTTTGTAAAGGAGATCTATCATCCCGACTATGTGGCGAAAAGGATGGAGATCGGCGCAGTCATGGGCGCAGCGCCCAGGAAAAATGTCATCCGTGAGACTTCCGATCCGGGAGATGTCATCATTCTTCTGGGCGGGCGTACCGGCCGTGACGGCTGCGGCGGTGCCACCGGCTCCTCCAAGGTACATACGGAGCAGTCCATAGAGACCTGCGGCGCGGAGGTGCAGAAGGGCAATGCTCCCACTGAGCGCAAGATCCAGAGGCTGTTCCGCAGGGCGGAGGTCAGCCGGCTGATCAAGAAATGCAACGATTTCGGCGCGGGCGGCGTGTCCGTTGCCATCGGTGAGCTGGCGGACGGCCTGACCGTGGATCTGGACAAGGTGCCCAAGAAGTATGCGGGACTGGATGGAACGGAGCTGGCGATCTCCGAGTCTCAGGAGCGCATGGCTGTGGTGGTTGCCCCGGCGGATGTGAAGGCGTTCCTGGCCTATGCGGCGGAGGAGAACCTGGAGGCGGTGGAGGTCGCTGTGGTCACGGAAGAGCCCAGGCTGGTGCTGAACTGGCGGGGCAGGAAGATCGTGGACTTAAAGCGCGCTTTCCTGGACACAAACGGCGCCCATCAGGAGACGAATGTAAAGGTGGACATTCCGGAAGAAAAGGACAGTTATTTTAAGAAGACCGTCTCGGTGCCCGGAGTGCAGGAGAAGCTGGAGGCAGGGGATGTAAAGGCCGCATGGCTGACACTTTTGAATGATCTGAATGTGTGCTCTCAGAAGGGCCTGGTGGAAATGTTTGACGCTTCCATCGGGGCGGGCAGCGTGCTGATGCCTTACGGCGGCAAATATCAGCTCACAGAGACTCAGACCATGATTGCCAAACTGCCTGTGCTCAAGGGTAAGACAGACACCGTCACCATGATGAGCTATGGCTTTGATCCGTATCTGTCCTCCTGGAGCCCTTATCACGGCGCCATTTATGCGGTGGTGGAGTCCATGGCGAAGATTGCCGCATCGGGGGGCGATATCACAAAGATCCGTTTTACTTTTCAGGAGTACTTCCGCAGGATGACGGAGGAACCGGAGCGCTGGAGCCAGCCCTTTGCGGCGCTGCTTGGGGCTTATGACGCCCAGATGGGCTTCGGGCTGCCCTCTATCGGCGGCAAGGACAGCATGTCGGGAACCTTTAATGATATTGACGTGCCGCCTACGCTGGTATCCTTTGCGGTGGATATCGCGAAAGAAAGGGATGTTGTGACGCCGGAGCTGAAAAAGGCGGGAAACGTGCTGGTGCGCTTTCGGATCGAGAAGGATGAGTATGATATTCCCATATATGATGATGTGGCTGACATGTATCAATTTATCGGTGATTTGATGCAGGAGAAAATGATCGTATCCGCCTGTGCGCTGAATGCAGGAGGAGCGGCTGCGGCCCTGTCCAAGATGGCATTCGGCAACAGGCTGGGCGTCAGGATCGAGGACGGGGTGACGACAGACGAGCTCTTTGGCAACGGGCTGGGGGATATCCTGGTGGAGGTGGTTCCCGGGAAGCTTCCTGTGCTGACCGCTTCCGAGCACTGTGTGAAAGTGATCGGTACCGTGACAGAGGAGCCTGCTTTCGTCTACGGAGGCGTGAGAATCTCCATGGATGAGGCGCTGGGGGCGTGGACTTCCAGGCTGGAGAAGGTGTTCCCCACCAGGACGGCAGGCAGCAGCCGGAAGGGGGAGGCTGCAGGCGTGCCGGAGCCAGGCAGGCTTTACCGGGCGGACAGCGTCTATGTATGCCGGCATAAGGTGGCGAAGCCCACGGTATTCATACCTGTATTTCCCGGCACCAACTGCGAGTATGACAGCGCCAGGGCATTTGAGCGCGCAGGCGCGGAGGTGGTGACGAAAGTGTTCCGGAATCTGAGCGCGGAGGATATCCGGGATTCCGTGGACGAATTTGAAAAGGCCATTGCCGGGGCGCAGATCATCATGTTCCCCGGAGGCTTCTCCGCAGGTGATGAGCCGGACGGCAGCGCGAAATTTTTTGCCACGGCATTCCAGAACGAGAAGCTCAAGGAGGCTGTCATGAAGCTCTTAAACGAGAGGGATGGCCTGGCACTGGGTATCTGTAACGGCTTCCAGGCTCTGATCAAGCTCGGTCTGGTGCCCTGCGGCGAGATCGTGGGACAGAAGGAGGATTCTCCGACACTGACCTTCAACACCATCAACCGCCATATTTCCAAGATGGTCTATACGAAAGTCGTGTCGAACAAGTCGCCCTGGCTGCAGGGCGCAGTGCCTGGGGCGGTCTACTGCAATCCTGCATCCCACGGAGAGGGGCGGTTCGTGGCACCGAAAGAATGGCTGGAGAGACTGTTTGCCAATGGGCAGGTGGCGACACAGTACTCGGATCAGGACGGAAATATTTCCATGGATGAGGAGTATAATATCAATGGGTCATACTGCGCCATCGAGGGTATCACTTCCCCCGACGGCCGGTGCCTGGGGAAGATGGCGCACTCCGAGAGGCGTGACAGATCCGTTGCCGTGAACATTTACGGGGAGCAGGATATCAGGATATTCGAGTCCGGAGTGGCTTATTTCCTATAAAAAGAAAGGGCGGGGAGAGTGCTCTCCGTAGGGTGGATTTTTATGTTGCTTGCATTAGTACCTCTTTTTGACGAAAATATGGCGGTGAGAGCCTACTCCGTATTTTCCCAGAGACACAATTTCCTGTTGAATCCCATCATGCTGGGGACGGGACAGAATGACGGGTCCGCCAGGGTAGATGGTCTGGAGCTGATTGAGAGGATGGGCATTGAGACGCTTTCCGACGATAAGGAGATCTTTGTTCCGGTCAGCAATATCTCTATTTTTTCCGATGTGGAGAATCAGTGCAACGCTCCCCACAGCCGCATTGTCTTCCTGCTGGACAACACGATCCCTCCGGTGGAAATGTATATAAACCGTGTGCAGGAGCTGAAGAAGATGGGATATAAGCTGGCTATCCGCAAGCTTGCGGTGTCGGATTTTGAGAATTACCGCGAGATCCTGAAGCTGACGGATTATGCTTTCCTGAACAGCCGCAAGGTGGCGATTGAGAAGGCAAGGATTTATTTCGGGAAGCTGTACCCGGGGATTGAGCTGTGCGCGGGCAATATCGACACGGTGGAGCTCTTTGAGGAATTGAAGGCGGTGGGCGGTTATCAGCTGTATGAGGGCGATTTCTACCGCATGCCGGTGACAAGAGGGAATCATGAGGTTGCGCCTCTGAAGGTCAATTATATCGAGCTGTTGAACCTTGTAAACAGCGAGAATTTCCAGCTTTCCGACGCGGCGGATATCATAGCCCGCGATACGGCTCTGACCATTCTGCTGTTAAAGATGGCGAACCGGATGACTGTAAATTCCGGCATAACCACCCTGCGCCATGCGGCGGCAATGCTGGGACAGAAGGAATTAAAGAAGTGGATCAACACGGCGGTGGTGAACGAGATGTATGCAGACAAGCCCAGCGAGATTACCCGTATGTCCCTGCTGCGCGCGAAGTTCGCGGAGAACCTGGCTCCCATATTCAATTTGAAGGGCAGGGAGGAAGAACTGTTCCTGATGGGGCTGTTCTCCGTGCTGGATGTGATCCTGGAAAAGTCCATGGAAGAAGCGCTGTCCATGGTGATGGTTACGGGAGATGTCAGAGAGGCACTGATCCACAGAGAGGGAAAGCTGGCGCCGGTGCTGGATTTCATGCTAAACTATGAGATGGCAGACTGGCAGGAGATCTCAAGGCAGCTTCTGCTGGCGGAGGTGGATGTAGACAGCATATACCACGCTTATGTAGGGTCACTGCAGTGGTACAGGAAGCTGGCGTGAGGAATCGGGCATGAAGGAAGGGATGACCAGGGAACAGTCTGCAATCTTGCGTGGGATTGCCATTTTGATGATGATCTATCACCACGTGTTTGCGACTCCGGAAATTTATGAGCTGGAATATTTCTCCGTGCTGCAGTTTGGCGGGGTAAACGTGGAGCGGTATGTGGCGTGGTTCTTCAAGATCGCTCTGGGGATCTATCTCTTTGTCAGCGGCTACGGCATGTATTATGTCCTGAAGAAACGTCCTGTAAAAGATCCGGCGGAGGAAAGCTTCGCCGGGTATCTTTTCGGCTGCTACAGGCAGTCGGTTGCCAAGCTGGGCAGGCTGTACGCCCAGTACTGGTACGCGCTGGTGGTGTCGATGGCGCTTGTCTTTCTGTTTGACCCGGATGCGCCGGTCTTTTCCCTGAAAGAGTTTCTGCTGAACATGCTGGGAGTCTCCAATTCCTACAATGCCACCTGGTGGTACATCCTGCAGTATGTGAAAATGCTCCTCCTCCTGCCTCTTGTGGCGGCGCTTTTTCACAGATTTTCCAACCCACAACAGGAGAGAAAGAAATGGATCTTTTACGCCTTAACCGCCGTGGCAGCACTGATGTGCCTGCTGGCAGGCAGATTCTGGCTTCCGGAACTGATGGATCTCATCATTCGGGCGGCGCATGGGCTGCGTATCTCTTTCACTCTGATCTTCATTGTGGGATATCTGATGGCGCGGTTTGGCGTGTATCAGAGGATCAGCAGGCTGAAGATATTTGAGGCGGGGAAGCCTGGAAGGAAAGTATTTGAAAGGGGGGCGGCTGGGGCTGGGGTGTCTGGCGGAAGGACAGTGTCTGAGAGGAAGGTGTCTGGAGCCGGGGCGTCCGGCGGAAAGACAGTGTCTGAAAGAGAGGCGTTCGGGGCCGGGGTGTCCGGCGGAAGGAAAGTGTCTGAAAGGGAGGCGTCTGGAGCTGGGGTGTCCGGCGGAAAGATGCTGTTTGCAGGTGTGGCTGCGTTGGCTGTTTCTGTCGTTGTGCGTGTGCTGCTTTCGGATGACCCAGCTTATGCAAAAATGGACTTTCTGATCGTCCCGGTATTTATCTTTGGGGTGCTGACAGTGCTGGAGAGACTGCCCAGGCTGTCTTCGGTGTTACACATGTTTGGAGGTCTGTCTACCTATATGTGGCTGGTCCACATTTTCTTCTGGAGGGGCGTCTTCCGCCCGCTGGTCATATTCACAGGTGTCTCCACGGGGATCTTTCTGACCCTGGTCGCTCTCTCGGCAGGGGCTGCGGCGCTGCTTAAGGCGGGGGAGAAGCTGGCGACGCGCATACGTTTGAAGTTTGAATAAAGTCTTTAAAGAGCTGTAAATAAATAACTTTACAATTGGCGCAGAATGAATTCACAAAGGCAAGGCGGAAGAAGGAGTTGGTGCGTGTACCGGCGACTGATGGTGTTGTGTGCCAGTGGCACACGTCCGGCACAGACCGAAGAGGAGCAGAAACCAACGCAGCATTTGGGAATTTAGGCAAGTCAGATTGTAAAAACTTATTTACAGCTTCGATTTTTTATATAGGATTTTTTTACAGCCCCTTTTTGATTCGTTTTGTATGCGTTGGTTAATGGTCAGGAGTGTTTAGTAACCATCATTGTTACGGCGGTGGAAAAACCGCAGAAATAACCGCAGAAAAAACAGGCGGCAGCTTATTGCCCGCCTGTTTTTTTTGTGATATAATGAATCGATTATGGACAGAAAAGAGCAGAAGGTAATAAAGAGCAGAGGTGTAACAGGTTCCTGCAGATGAAAACAATTTTCTACAAAATGGAAACAACTTTTCGCCAGGCAGGAACAATTTCCCACAAAAAGGGAAATGGAGGTATGATCATGAAAGCGTTTTTGATTCTGGAAGACGGCACTGTGTTTGAGGGGACTCACATAGGCGCGGACAGAGAGGTGGTCAGTGAGATTGTGTTTAACACATCCATGGCAGGCTATCTGGAAGTGCTGACAGATCCGTCCTATGCGGGGCAGGCGGTCTGTATGACCTATCCTTTGATTGGCAATTACGGGATCTGCAGGGATGACATGGAGTCCGCAAGGCCCTGGCCGGACGCGCTTCTTGTGCGGGAGCTGTCCCGGATCCCCAGCAATTTCAGGAATGACTGCCCGATTCAGGACTTTCTGGAGGAAAACGGTGTCCCCGGCATTGCGGGTATTGACACCAGGGCGCTGACCAAGAGGCTGCGGGAAAAAGGAACCATGAACGGCATGATTACCACGGACGGGAAGTATTCTGATGGGAAGCGTTTTGTGGAGGAAGTCCTGCCCAGGCTTAAGGCCTACACTACGGGGAAGGTTGTGGAGAAAGTCAGCTGTAAGGAGAAGTATGTGGTGGAGCCTGTTACAGCCCTGGAACAGAACGGCCCGCTTTCTGGCGCGGCCAGGTTTGACAGGGAGGCGTTCGGGAGAGGGGAGAGGGAGAAGAAGCCCAGCCTGGTACGGGGGCTCTCCGGTGCGGGGCTGAGGGTTGCGCTGATGGACTTCGGCGCAAAGAGCAATATTGCCCGTTCCCTTGCCGCACGGGGCTGCGAGGTGACGGTTTTCCCGGCACTGACCCCTGCGGATGAGGTGATTGCCATGAAGCCTGACGGCATTATGCTGAGCAACGGGCCGGGGGATCCCAAGGAATGCGTTTCCATCATAAAGGAGATCAAAAGGCTTTATGAGACGGATATCCCCATCTTTGCCATTTGTCTGGGGCATCAGCTGATGGCGCTGGCAAACGGGCTGGACACTCACAAAATGAAGTACGGGCACAGGGGCGGGAATCATCCGGTGAAAGATCTTGCCACAGGCAGGGTGTATATTTCCTCACAGAATCATGGTTATGTGGTGGACACGGACAGGCTGGACCCGCAGGTGGCCGAACCTGCCTTTGTGAATGTCAATGACGGGACCAACGAGGGGCTTGTCTATAAGGGGAAAAATATATTTACCGTGCAGTTCCACCCGGAGGCGTGCCCGGGACCTCAGGATTCGGGGTATCTGTTTGACAGGTTTATCGGGATGATGGGCAAAGATGCGCTGAAGACAGGCAGTACGGAGGCCGGGCTGACGAGTGCGGAGATAAATTTGGAAAAGAAGACAGGAGGGGACTGCCATGCCTAAGAATCCCAATGTAAAACGTGTGATGGTGATCGGCTCGGGACCTATTGTCATAGGCCAGGCTGCGGAATTTGACTATGCAGGCACCCAGGCGTGCCGTTCCCTGAAGGAGGAGGGGGTGGAGGTCATTCTGGTGAATTCCAACCCCGCCACCATTATGACGGACAGGGACATCGCGGACAAGGTGTATATCGAGCCCCTGACTGTGGAGGTGCTGCAGCATATCATAGAAAAAGAAAAGCCTGACAGCATCCTGCCCACCCTGGGGGGACAGGCGGGCCTGAACCTGGGCATGGAGCTGGAGGAGTCCGGATTCCTCGCCTCCCATGGGGTGACATTGCTGGGCACTACGGCGGCTACCATCCGCAACGCGGAGGGACGTCAGGAGTTCAAGGACCTTATGGAGCGTATCGGGGAGCCCTGTGCGGCGTCCAGGGTGGTGGAAAATGTTCAGGACGGCATTGACTTCACCAATACCATCGGCTATCCGGTGGTGCTGCGTCCGGCCTATACCCTGGGGGGGTCTGGGGGCGGCATAGCCAATAATCAGGCGGAGCTGGAGGAGATTCTGGAGAACGGGCTGCGGCTCTCCCGTGTGGGCCAGGTCCTGGTGGAGCGCTGCATCGCGGGCTGGAAGGAGATCGAGTACGAGGTCATGCGGGATGGCGCCGGCAACTGCATCACGGTCTGCAATATGGAGAATATCGACCCTGTGGGCGTCCACACGGGCGACAGTATCGTGGTGGCGCCTTCTCAGACGCTGAGTGACAAGGAATACCAGATGCTGCGCACCTCCGCGCTGAACATTATCAACGAGCTGAGGATTACCGGAGGCTGTAATGTGCAGTTTGCACTACATCCCACCAGCTTTGAATACTGTGTCATCGAGGTCAATCCCCGTGTGAGCCGTTCCTCTGCCCTGGCATCCAAGGCAACAGGCTACCCGATCGCAAAGGTTGCGGCGAAGATCGCGCTGGGCTATACTCTGGACGAGATCAGAAATGCCATTACGAAGAAAACTTACGCTTCCTTTGAGCCTGCCCTGGATTACTGTGTGGTGAAGCTGCCCAGGCTGCCCTTTGACAAATTTATCACCGCCAAGAGGACCCTTACCACCCAGATGAAGGCAACGGGCGAGGTCATGGCAATCTGTGATAATTTCGAGGGCGCTCTGATGAAAGCAATCCGCTCTCTGGAGCAGCATGTAGACTGCCTTATGAGCTATGATTTCTCGGCGCTTTCCGTGGAGGAGCTGAAGGAGAGGCTCAGGCGGGTGGACGACCAGAGGATCTGGGTGATCGCGGAGGCAATCCGCAAGGGGATCAGCTATGAGGAGATCCATGCCCTCACCATGATCGATATATGGTTCATTGACAAGCTTGCCGTCCTGGTGGAGATGGAGCAGGCGCTGAAAAGCCGGGAGCTTACCCCGGAGCTTCTGCGGGAGGCAAAGAGGCTGGAGTTCCCCGACAATGTGATCGCCGGACTGACCGGCAGGAGCTGGGAGGAGATCCGGGAGCTGCGCCGGGAGAAGGGCATCCGTGCGGCCTATAGGATGGTGGATACCTGTGCGGCGGAGTTTGAGGCGTCCACTCCTTACTATTATTCCGTGTACGGCGGCGAGTGCGAGGCCAGTGGGGGAAAGATTGTGGGGCTGTCTGGAAACAGCGGCCTGGAAATCCCGGATTCCGGGTTGTCTGGAAGCAGCGGCCTGGAAATCTCAGATTTCGGGCAGGAGACTGGGGGCAGGAAGAAGGTGCTGGTGCTGGGCTCCGGGCCTATCCGCATCGGGCAGGGGATTGAGTTTGATTATTGTTCCGTCCATGCCACCTGGGCTTTTGCAAAGGCGGGTTATGAGACGATCATCATCAACAACAACCCGGAGACTGTGAGCACTGACTTTGATATTGCGGACAAGCTTTATTTTGAGCCCCTGACTCCGGAGGATGTGGAGTCCATTGTGGATATTGAGCACCCTGACGGCGCGGTGGTGCAGTTTGGCGGTCAGACTGCCATCAAGCTCACGGAAAGCCTGATGAAAATGGGTGTGCCTATCCTGGGCACAAAGGCGGAGGATGTGGACGCTGCGGAGGACAGGGAGCTTTTCGACAGGATCCTGGAGGAGACTCACATCCCCAGGGCGGCGGGAGGAACCGTCTACACGGCGGAGGAAGCCAAG
>CAOKQK010000073.1 GCA_948470905.1 uncultured Lachnospiraceae bacterium
ACATTGTCTTCTCTCCTATTCCAGTTCCCACTTGTGGGAACTTGTCCCACTTGTGGGAACTTTTCCGCCTCTACGCTTCTGCGCCCCCCTTGTCTGGGAGCAATTTTCAGCTGCAAAGTGCGCATCTGAAAATTCTCCCGGGGCTTCTCTTAATCCTGCGGCATTTCCGGCGGAATGTTCATGATCAGCCTGAAGATAAAAATACCGTTATCATTTTTGAAATCATATTCTCCGCCATACTTTTCTGCGGTCTTGATAATGCTGGAGACACCTATACCGCCTGTAAATTCCGTTTTGGGCTGTCCGTTCTCCAATTCGGTCTCCAGCCTGCAGGTATTGCTGCAGAAGATGATCAGCTTGTTCTTTCTTTTCCTGATCATGATATGGATCAGGCATTCTCTCTCAACAGAATACTTCTTTACCTCCATACAGGCGTAGATGGCATTTTCATATGCATTTGCAAGTATGGCTACCAGGTCGATATTCGGTATCGTCAGATTCCTGCCGATCTCAATATCCAGCCTGACCTGGATCTGCTCGCTCCTTGCCTTTCTGGTGTATGCTGAAAGGATATTGTTGACCGCAGAGTTGGCGCATATTTTTTCCACCACGCCCTGATCCATCTCTCTGTCATACTCTTTCAGGTACTCCAACAGCTCATCCTTCTGTCCCCTGCGCACATACTCCGCAATCACAGCATTGTGATGCCTTGTGTCATGGCGGAGACGTCTCCCGGATTCCACGGATTCCTCCAGGATTTCCAGCTGACGTTCCAGAAGCCTGTTGTTCATCTGCATCAACTGGTTTTCCTTCTCATATTCCTTCTCTCTGCCGAGATGAAGATAAAACCTGAACACGAGCAGCTGCAGGGAACC
The DNA here is from genome assembly GCA_948470905.1 of uncultured Lachnospiraceae bacterium. GTDB lineage: Bacteria > Bacillota > Clostridia > Lachnospirales > Lachnospiraceae > Acetatifactor. Next base: position 876 of record CAOKQK010000073.1, read on the forward strand.
TGTCAGGACAAAGTTTGTAATGATCTGATACAGATGGTATGGTGTCACATCCTTAATATTCGGGTTCAGGATAAACCCAATCCCAAAAAGAATGCACACGATCATAGCTGCAACGCTGAACCTATCAACCTCTTTTTCCACGTAATCGCCAAAACCCTTGATAGAGCCTTTCAGCTTTTTATCCATAAAGTAAGCCATGAGCAGGATCAGTATCACACGTATTACGATATCTACCCACACATTTCTGTCAAAGAAAATAATAGCAACTTCCAGCCCGCCCACCAGAAAGACCGCCAGAAGGTAAAAGATCAATGCCAGCTTATAGACAGACAGATAAAAGGAATCCCTGCTCATGACCATGGCAAAAGCCGCAAAACAGATATACATTGCAAAGGCCACGATCCGCACACAGTTTTGCTGGTCCACCACGTACCATACAGACGCCATGACAAGCAGCACCGTGCAGAAAACACCATAACCGATAATCGTTTTCCTCCTGCCAAACCTTGATTCACTTATCTTGGAAAACAACAGGATTACTCCCCCAAGGCTTATGGCAAACCGAAGAAACGCTATCGCTACAGACCCGCCCAACATACAATTTATCTCCTCTTTTCCGATATTTATACCCTGAACGACGCAACTGTCCGGTTCAAAAGCTCGCTCAGCCTGAACAGCTCATCCATCTGTCTCATGACAGCTCCGGAATTTTCGTTGGAATTCTCCGCAGACCTGTTCATGTCCTCCATGGATTTTGCTATTTCGCCTACAAGCTCAGTAATGACAGCGATCGACTCGTTAATCCCTGTCATGCTGGCGCTCATTTCCTGCGAGGATGTCCCCAGGTCCCCTGAAATAGCACTGTAAAACCCGGCATCCTTTTCATACATTCTTGCCAGCTCTGTCATTCCCTTATAATCCTCTATCACCTTGACTGCCATGAACTCCAACAGCCTGCCCGAAGCCTCGGACAGATAAGAAACGCTGTCCACCACTCCCCCTGTCACCTGACGGATTTTGTCCACCGCCTGTCTCGAGTTGTCCGCCAGCTTTCTGATCTCCTCCGCCACGACGGCAAATCCCATGCCGGCCTCACCGGCTCTTGCCGCCTCTATGGACGCATTGAACGCCAAAAGGTTCGTCTGAGAGCTGATAGCAAGGATTTCCTCTGCAAGAGTATTAATCTCGCCAACTTTCCTGCTGTCTTCTATGGCATGCTCCATCTCTCCCTTTGTCTCCTCATAAATGGAAACCGCTTCTTTCACAGACTTTTGGGCAATTTCATACTGCCTGCCTGCGCGGTCCATGATGTCGCTTGACTGTCCTGCCGCCTCTCCTGCTTTCCTTGCCACATTCTCAACGGCATTTCCCAGCTCCTGCCCGTTATTCTTTATGCTTTCCGCCAGCCGGCTCGCCTGCATGGTCTGCTCCATAACCAGGCTGGCTGAATCAGTAATGCCGGAAATATCCTGATCCAGCACTGTCATCTTCGCAGAAGTCTCCTCCGCAATGGCACTGATATTTTCCGCTTCCTGCTTTGTGTTCAGGATGATCTCCCTGATCTGCTGCTTCACCTCTGTAGTAGCTTTCCTGATCTGCTCCGTCTCATTCTTATATTCCCTGGGAATTGTCTTTTCAGCCACGGCATTTTCGGAAAAGTCACCGGAAGCGAACTGCTTCAGCATCTGCACCGGTGCCAGCATCCTGCCGATCAGCCCCATCATGAATACCGCCACAAATATAATGACCACAAATGCGGTCACAATCGCGATCACCAGCATTGTCACCAAGGACGCAGTCACATTGGCTGTGGGCACTACAACCCCCAGCTTCCATCCGCAGGCGTTTATTTCCGCCAATGCAAAATAACACGCGCTGCCGTCATAGTCCTTGAGCTTCTTTACGCCGCTCTCCGTGCCGTCCATCATCCTTCCCAAGCCCGGAAGGACATCCATCACCGAAACCATGGTGTCTTCCGTAGGCTCATAGGACTTATTTCTGTGCGCTATATATTGCCCGCTGCTGTCAGCCAGAAAGCCGTATACCCCTTCTTCATAGTTGATACTTCCCGTCAGCTCCGTCACTGTCCCAAGGGTTACATCCAGCCCGATGACACCCACCAACTCACCGTCTATGTATGCAGGCGCAGCCACAGTGGCACACATGTTCCCCGTCAAAGCATCGCAATAGGGATCAGTCACAATGACCGTCCCCGATTCCGCAGCCTGCCTGTACCATCCGCGCTCTACCGGGTCATACCCAGCCGGAATCTCTGCCTCCCGGTTGGACTGGATGAACCTGCTGTCCCTGGTCCCGCAGTACAGGTTCAGCAATTCCTGCCTGCCCGCCGCATGGGCATCCACTACCGCCTGTACATGATCCGTGTCCATGGTCCCGCCGGCAGCTATGCTCTTAGCCGTTCCCTCTGCAAGCATTTTTTCATTTTCAATCCAGGTGTTGACCTCCTCCGCATACTTGTCCGCATTCAGCTGCAGCGCCTGGGTCTGATCCTGGACCGTCCGCTTCCCTGCAACCGCAATGATTCCCACCGTAGTCAAAAGGATACTCGCCACAACAATGCCTATCATGCTGGCTGTCAGCCTTCCCTTAATCGTCTTCAACATGGTCTTGCCCCTCTCTCTGTCGTTTTCTTTTCGTTTTCTTTTTTCACATCTTATCCAGAATATCAGATAATCCGCCTGTATGCCTTTTTCAGGAACAATCCGCACTTTTTTCGGCACACTTTGCAGCGGAAATGGCTGCCACTGCCGCCTACGCAAAAAGCCGCCGGATGTAAACAGATTACTTCCGACAGCTTCCGCATGCTCCCTGTACTAAGGAACTGTATATCCATTACATTTGTATTTGACTTTGCTGAACCTGCACAGCAGATTTTTATATACGCTTTTTCACAGCTTCGTCAACACAAAAATATCATAAATTGCCCTGATAGCCGTCTCAAAGTCATCATTTGACACGCCTATAATGATGTTGAGCTCGGAGGAACCCTGGTCTATCATCCTGACATTGACATTATTATGGGCAAGGGCCGAAAAAATCCTGCCTGCAGTGCCGCGCGTGGACTTCATGCCGCGGCCCACCACGGCGATCAGCGCCAGATCGGACTCAATCTCTATGTCGTCCGGGCGGGCAAGCCTGTGGATGCCCGCAACCACCTGCTGCTCCTTATGGACAAATTCATCCTGGTGGACAAATACCGTCATGGTATCAATACCGGAAGGCACATGTTCAAAGGATATCCCGTTCTCCTCAAACGCCTGGAGCACCTTCCTGCCAAAGCCAATCTCGGAGTTCATCATATCTTTTTCTATGCTGACAGCACAGAAGCCCTTCTTGCCCGCAATGCCGGTAATGACATATTTGGCCTTCTGGCAGGTGCTGCCCACGATCCAGGTCCCGTTGTCGGCAGGCCTGTTGGTATTGCGGATATTAATGGGGATGCCTTCCTGGCGCACCGGAAAAATAGCGTCCTCATGCAGCACGTTAAAGCCCATATAAGCCAGCTCCCGCAGCTCCCTGTAGGTGATCAGCTCAATGCCTTCGGGATTGTGGATGATGGAGGGGTCCGCCACCAGGACGCCCGACACGTCCGTCCAATTCTCATAGACATCCACCCCCGCCGCCTTCGCCACGATAGCGCCTGTCACATCGGAACCGCCTCTGGAAAAGGTCTGTATCCTTCCATCCGGCAGCGAGCCGTAAAAGCCCGGGATCACCGCGCACTCACAGGCTGCAAGTCTGTCAGGTAGCACAGCGTAGGTCCTTGCTTCGTCAAAATTGCCCTGTTCGTCAAAAAAGATAACCTCGGCGGCATCGATGAACTCATAGCCCAGATATTTCGCCATGATGATACCGTTTAAGTACTCTCCCCTGGATGCAGCGTAGTTGCTGCCAGCCTTCTCCTTAAAATTCTGCTCAATGGCACAAAACTCATTCTCAAGGCTCAGGTCCAGCTTCAGACCTTCGATGATCTCCTGATATCTCTCCCTGATCGCCGCAAGTTCTTTTGTAAAATTTTTGCCTGCCTCTGCCAGGTCATAGCAGCCATACAGCATATCCGTCACCTTGGTGTCTGTCTTATAACGCCTGCCCGGCGCGGAGGGAACCACATACCTCCTCTGTTTATCACTCCGTATGATATCTCCTACCTTCTGAAACTGCTCCGCACTGGCCAGCGAACTTCCGCCAAACTTTACTACCTTAGACATTTCCCGCTCCTCAACTTATTTTTTTAGATTTCTTCAATATGACAATACTTATAAAACTATAGTCCATAGGAACTGTTCATAGAAATTTATATGCATGAGATTCCCCGTCATGTCAGGCAACTGCCCATCAGCGACCTGCATATTTCAGAAACTGTTACAGCAATCCCCTGCCCGGCAGGCTCTGTACAGGATATCTCCGGGCAGTCCCTCACACAAGCCGGATCCTGCCCAAAACCTTATCCCCCAGCCCCTGATATCTCATGAGGAACTCCTTCTCCTTCATAACAGGGGTAAAGTATCCAGATTCCCCGGGATATTCCGGCACCGCAAAGCATTCTCCGCCCGGAAACGCCGCCTCTACATCCGCTGCCGTCTCCGCCTTTGCCCTGACAAAGAACCTTCTCTGCATCTCTGCCGCATCCGTAAGCCTTGCTTCCTCCTTGTCCCATATACAGACCACTGTCTTGCCCGGATGTCTCGCGCAGTCAATGACATCCGCCACGACAGCACTGGCCGTGGGCAGCTTTCCGGCGCCACGCCCGTAGAACAGCGCGTCTCCCAGCATATTTCCCGTGACCAGCACGCCGTTGAACACATCGTTCACCATGGCAAGGGGGCTGTCCTTCGGGATCATAAAGGGCGCGACCATGGCAAGCACGCCGCCGTCCTCCATGGACCTGCAGATTGCCAGCAGCTTGATTTTCATACCTGCCGCGTCCGCAAACTTAAAATCGGCAATGTCAAGCTTCGTGATGCCCTCCGTGAAAATTTTCTCGGAATCCACATTTTTCCCTGTGACCAAAGATGCCAGAATAGCGATCTTGCGGCAGGCGTCATGGCCTTCCACATCCGCCTCCGGGTTGCGCTCCGCATAGCCCAGCTCCTGGGCTTTCTTCAGGACGTCCCCGTAGTCCGCACCCTCCTTTTCCATCTTGGTCAGGATATAGTTGGTGGTCCCGTTCACGATGCCCTTGACCTCCAGGATCTTCTCCGCCGTGAGCGCACTGTTGATGGGACGGATGAGAGGGATGCCGCCGCCTACGCTTGCCTCAAACATATAGTTGCAGTGGTTCCCTGCCGCTGTCTCCAAAAGCTCCGCCCCATGCTTTGCAACCAGCTCCTTGTTGGAGGTACACACGCTCTTTCCCGCTTCCAGGCACTGCCTGGTAAACTGGTATGCCGGTCCCACACCGCCCATGACTTCGCAGACTACGCTGATCTCGGGATCATTCAGTATCATGGTGAAATCATGTATGATCCTGTCTTCATAAGGGTCTCCCGGGAAATCACGCAGGTCGAGAATATACTTCACATGCAGCTCATCCCCCGCCTTCCTGCTGACCTGGGCATTATTCCCCTCAATAACCTCCACAACACCGCTTCCCACGGTTCCGTATCCTAACACTGCCACCTTAATCATATCTTTATCTCCATTCCAGTACTGTCCCTGCCCTTAGCCCCCTGGTGCCTAAGTTCCGAGACTGTCTTAATATTCCAGTACCGCCTCTGTACCCCGGCACCCTTGAATGCCTTCGTTCCGAAACTGTTCTGATATTCCCAACTGCTCGCTTACCCAAAAAAACGCCTATACTATAAGGCGGTTTTTGCCGGAATTCTTTCCGGTATAAAGCTTCGTATCAGCAATATTGATCCACTCGTCTATCGTCTGTTCCTCCATGTGGCTTGCCATGCCGATCGTGATCGTCAGCTTTATCTTCTTACCTTCATATTCAAAGTCATACTCCTCCACGGCACGGCGGATCCGCTCCAGCACCTCATGGCTGCTTTTCTCCCCGCTTTCCGTGGTGCCCTCGCGCCCCACCAGCAGGAATTCCTCCCCGCCCCATCTGCAGGATGTCATTCCCGGGCTGTTCTTCTGGATCAGCTCCGCAACAGTCTTTAGCACATAATCTCCACAGTTATGGCCGTAGACATCGTTGATCGCCTTGAAACTGTCGATATCCATGATTGCCAGCCAATACCCCTTTAAGTGCTCTGTCTCATAAAACACGTTCAGCTGCCCGATGAGGTAATTTCTGTTCGCCATTCCTGTCAGCATATCGTGGGTCGCCTGCAGCTCCAGCTTTGCCTCCGTTTTCGACGCGGTCCTTGCCAACGCCCCCAGGAATACGGCGGAAAAGGTGATCACTAAAAGGGAATTCAGCGCCATCATGCCAAAAGCTGTCCCATCATTCAGCACATATAAAGGCTCATGGTACCTGGCATAAATGATCGTCACAAAATACAGTAAAGCGCTGGCTGCGCTCAAACCCACCCCGTGGACATGCCGATGCCCCAGCTTCACGGCAAAGTAATCCGTGTAGAAGATCACCGAGACACAGACAAAGAAATACAATTGAAAACCGTAATCCACCCCCAGGCACAATACCGCCAAAAACATATGGACACTGATTTCAAAAAATATCACAACCGTATAGACGGACAGATATCTCTTTTTTAACAGCTGAAAACTGAATGCGTATATCAGCACACTGAAAATATTCACTGTCAGCATGGTTTGCACACAGGTAAAGATAAAGAAAGCCAGAAACAGACCATGTACGACCATCAGCATGATGTTCAGCGTATAAAGCGCCATCAACGCCATCTTACTGTTTGCAGTGTATTTTATCTCATTTTTCATTTTCAAATCAAAGGATACTTGTCGGTAAGAGCCTGCACGATGGCTCGTGCCTCCGGGATGCCCTGCTCCCCGCCCTTGATCACAAGCGCAATCGCCTCCGCGATCCTGTCCATATCCTCCGTATTCATGCCGCGGCTTGTCACCGCAGGGGTTCCCAGACGGATGCCGCTGGTGACAAAAGGCGACTGCGGATCGTTGGGAATGGTATTCTTATTGCAGGTAATATGCGCCGAATCCAGCAGCTTCTCCACTGCCTTTCCGGTCAGGCCATAGGTGGTCAGATCCACCAGCATCAGGTGGTTGTCCGTGCCGCCCGACACGATCCTGATCCCCCTGTCCATGAGCCCCCTGCAGAGAGCCTGGGCATTATTGATGATATTCTTCTGATAAACCTTGAACTCATCGCTCAGGGCCTCTTTAAAGCAGACTGCCTTTGCGGCGATGACATGCATCAGCGGTCCGCCCTGGATACCCGGGAAAACTGCCTTGTTAAAATTATATTTCTCATTTACCGCATTGTTGGACAGGATCATTCCGCCCCTGGGCCCGCGCAGGGTCTTGTGGGTGGTGGTAGTCGTCACGTCCGCATAGGGAATGGGGCTGGGATGGAGCCCGGCCGCCACCAGACCGGCGATATGCGCCATATCCACCATAAGCACGGCGCCCACCTCGTCCGCAACCTCCCGGAATTTCTTGAAATCTATGGTCCTGGCATAAGCGGAGGCGCCGGCAATGATCATCTTCGGCCTGGCCTCCAGGGCAATCTCCCGCAGCCTGTCATAGTCGATGAAACCCTCATCATTGACTCCATAGGGAACGATCTTAAAATATTTCCCGGACATGTTCACCGGGCTTCCATGTGTCAGATGTCCGCCGTGATCCAGGTTCATGCCCATGATGGTATCTCCGGGCTGGCAGACCGCGAACTGCACCGCCATGTTGGCCTGGGCTCCCGAATGGGGCTGTACATTGGCGTATTCGCAGCCGAACAGCTCCTTTGCCCGCTCCCTTGCCAGATTCTCCACCACGTCCACGCAGTCACAGCCGCCGTAATATCTCTTTCCAGGATAACCTTCCGCATATTTGTTGGTAAGAGGGCTTCCCATGGCCGCCATCACTGCCTTGCTCACCCAGTTTTCAGAAGCGATCAGCTCAATATGGCTGTTCTGCCTCTCCTGCTCATCCACGATCGCCTGAGCCACCTCGGGATCCACGTTTTTTACCTCGTCCAAAGAATACATTCCAAATCCTCCTGCTTCGCTTAGTTATACTTATCTTTTATATCTGATATGATAGAAATACTTGCCTCATTATAACATAGAACAAAAGGATTGCAAACACAAAATTGGCCCAACACAAAAAATCCAGCAAATTTTCCGTAAAAATCCGGTCAAATAATTGTACAACGGACAATATATATGTATAATGAACCTGCGGCACACAGGCACAACAAAAGATGGAGGTCCGTCATGTATCATTTTATCATCAACCCTGCCTCCCGCTCCGGCAAGGGACTTAAAATATGGAAGGAACAGGTAGAACCCCTGCTCCACGAGAAAGGCGTCACCTATCGCTGCCACTTTTCCGAAAGACCGGGAGACGTGGCAAAGCTGGCATCCGAGATCCTTGCCTCTGCCAGGAAATTCCCCGTCCCCATGATCATACTGGGCGGTGACGGCACTGTAAACGAAGCCCTGCAGGGCATCTTTGACACTTCAAAGGTCATCCTGGGATATATTCCCACCGGCTCCAGCAACGACCTTGCCAGGGATCTGGGGCTTCCAGAGGACACCCGCGCCGCCCTGGAGCTGATCCTGAGAGAAGACTCCGCAAGGCCCATGGACCTGGGCACTGTCACTTATCCTGACGGTGAGACAAGGCGTTTCTGCGTCAGCTGCGGCATGGGATTCGATGCGGCAGTCTGCCAGGAAGCGCTGCACTCCCGGCTCAAGAAAGCTATGAACAGGATCGGGCTTGGGAAGCTTACTTATCTGGGAATCGCCCTGAAACAGCTTTTTACCACAAATGCAATCTCAGGAAAGCTGATCCTCAACGGAGATTCCGATGCCCACATGGGCAGCATGCTCTTTACCGCCTGCATGCTTCACCGCTTTGAGGGCGGCGGCTTTATGTTTGCCCCCGACGCTGACGACAGCGACGGCATCCTGGACATATGTGCCGTGGGCGACCTTCCAAAGCTTCTCATACTGTTTGCCCTGCCCACTGCCTTCAAGGGAAAACATTACCGTTTCAAAGGGATCACTCCCTACAAGCTGCAAAGCCTTGTGATCGAGGCGTCCTCTCCCCTGTGGGTACACACAGACGGCGAAGTCACCAGAAAAAGTACCCGGATCACCGTCACCTGCGAGAAGGGCGCTGTCCTGTTCATTCGCCCCTGAAAAGAACAGAAACTTAATGTTTTCTAAAGATTATTTTAAAATGTGAAGAAAAACATTGATTTTTTCGTTTGAAAGGCTATACTATAGTTGCATTGGTATGGACCATGCACACAATTTATGAAAGGTTTAAGTCAATAATGAAAAAATTAATGACCCAGACACAAAAAAACGATGAACCCGAAAACAATGAGGAAAACAATGCCCTGCAGGAATCCGGGAACAGCAGGATCGTGTCACTGTACCGAAAGTATGGTCACTGCATCCCCCTCCTGCTATATATGGCAGTATATCTGATATGGTTTGCATGGCTGGAAAAGACCAACACCAAAAATTATCAGGTGATCCACGTTGCGGCGGATGACTACATCCCTTTTTGCGAGGTTTTTGTCGTTCCCTATTTCCTGTGGTTTGCCTATGTGGCTGCCGTTGTGATCTTCCTGTTTTTCAAAAACAGGCAGGACTACTATAAGGCATGTATCTTTCTATGCACCGGAATGACCATATTCCTGGCCATATCCACCCTCTTTCCCAACGGGCATCACCTGCGCCTTACCCAGATGCCAAGGGACAATATCTTCACACAGATGGTGGAATTCCTCTGGCAGACGGACACGCCCACGAACCTTTGGCCAAGCATCCATGTGTTCAACTCCATGGGCGCGCATTTTGCCGTTATCCGCAGCAGTGAACTGGGAGCAAGGAAGTGGATCCGGATTTCCTCCTTCCTGCTGTCCATATCCATCATCCTGTCCACCATGTTCATCAAGCAGCATTCCGTGTTTGACGTGCTGACCGGGATTGCCATGGGCGCGGTCATGTACGTGCTGGTATACAGAAAGAACTGGATCCTGGCATCAAAAACTCAACGGGACAAAGCGCTTTCCTAATGCGCCTGTCCCGTTTTTCCTGTCAATTAAATTTAAAAATCTTCTGGCAGATCTTATAGCTCTCCACAGAGATGATCCTTCCTCCCCTGCCGGGCAGGTTCATGGCGTTTCCCATAATCCCGGCTCGCAGATATGCGTATATTTTTTTGTCTTTTGCCTTAATATATTTCCACAGCTCCTTTTTCTTTGCCAGGTTCTCCTCGGTGCCGGAACGGATCAGCAGCACAGACGATACCGTGGTAATGATCTCAAGATAGTTTCTCATATACTGATACAGGCGCCTGTTCTTTACAATCTCTGCCTTCCTCTCCGTCAGATAATCCACCATCATCTTATTCACCAGAAGCTGCTGGTCGATCCTGGATATCATGACATCTTCGTTGACGGACTGATCGGCTCGGCCGATATAATAACGGTAGAAGTTCACATCCAGATAATAGATATTCTTAACAGCAGGCAGAGGCTCGAACACATAAAGGTTATCTACATAGAAAGTATGCTCGGGAAGCTTAAGCCCGCACTCCTTCAAAAGCTTCGTGCGGAAGATCACCGAGTGCATAAGGATATAATGTCCTTTCTGAAAGTGGTGACACCCCCCCCATTGAAACATTTTCCCCACCGGAAGGGTATGGCGGTAATGGATCACCTTTTTGCGCTCCTCCCCCTCCTTCTCATAGACATAGTTGCAGATCATCATGTCAAGCACCTGTGAGCCCCCCGCAAGCTCCCGCAAAGTGTCCAGCACCTGCATGTACGCCTCTTTTTTCACCCAGTCATCACTGTCCACCACCTTGAAAAACATTCCGGCGGCGTTGGCAATCCCCGTGTTTACAGCGGCTCCATGCCCCCCATTGGACTGATGTACTACCCGGACTATGGTGGGATAGTTTGCAGCATACTCATCCGCTATCTCGGCTGTGGCATCCTCTGTGGAACCGTCGTCCACGATAATGATCTCCACATCCTCACCGCCTGCGAGCAGAGAGTCCACGCACTTTCTCATATATTTTTCCGAATTGTAGCAGGGCACTGCTATTGATAAAAGCTTCACTTCTTATACTCCTCCTAAAGGCTGTTTTAATTTCTGCCTGAATCTATGCCAAGATATTTTGTGTAGGCGCCAAACGCTGACGGGATAGGGATCCTCTCCCTGGTCTCCTCCGGCTCAATATAAATCCAGTCCCCCGCCTTCCCTGTGTTGGCTCTGTTCTCCAGCTCATCCACCCTGACCATATAGCCCTTCATATGCCATTCCCTGTGGGTAAAAATGTGCTTTGCATCCTCCAGCGGCTGGATGCGCAGGGCTTTTAAACCATTCTCCGCCAGATATGCCACGACCTCCTCCGCCGTGTGATATCCCTCCATGGTGGGAAACTCGTACATTCCAGCCAGCAGCCCTCGTCCGGCGCGCCTGTGGACCACGGCTGTATTCTCATCCCGGATGACCAGGACCGTCTTTTCCTCCACAACCCTGGGCTTTTTCGCCTGCTTCTTGGGATACTCCCCCTCCGCGCCGTCCCTGTGGGCCATGCACAGCCTTTCCAAAGGGCACTGTCCGCAAAGAGGGGCACCATTGGGAATGCATACGCAGGCGCCCAGCTCCATCATGGCCTGGTTAAAGTCGCCGGGACGGTCCTCGGGCATAATCTCCCGCAGTTCCTTCTCCACCGCCGCCTTGACTGCCGCCTCAGAGATCATCCTGCCGTCTCTGCGATACCGTGCCAGGACCCGCAGCACATTTCCGTCCACTGCAGGCTCCACACGCCCAAAGGCAATGGAAGCCACCGCCCCCGCCGTATAGCTGCCGATGCCTGCAAGAGCCATAAGCTCCTCCCGGGTATCCGGCATACTGCCGCCAAATTCCTCCTGTATCTGCCTTGCCGCCTTCTGCAGGTTGCGCACCCTGTTGTAATAGCCAAGCCCCTCCCAGAGCTTGAGCAGGATCTCCTCATCTGCCTCCGCCAGGGCCCTTATATCCGGCAGCGTCTTCATAAAACGCGCAAAATAAGGCTTCACCGCCTCCACCCTGGTCTGCTGCAGCATGACCTCAGAAACCCATACCCTATAAGGGGTGGGTTCTTCCCGCCACGGAAGCAGGCGTCTGTGTCCATCATACCATTTCAGGAGCGGTTTGGGAATAGCCTCAAGCTCCCCAATCCTTAATGTTTCCTTAACTGTGTCTAAAGATTCTCCCTGCCCGCCGGATCCTGTGGGCAGCCCTGCAGCTTCTCCCGCTGCTGCCTCTGCATGCTCCTCCGCTGCTGCCTCTGCATGCCCCTCCGCTACAGTCACTGTATGCCCCTTCGCTGTAGTCTTTGTATGCTCCTCCGCTGCTGTCTCCATACCCTCCCCCGCATCCGGTTCAAGCCGCACCTCCACCGGCTTATTGATCTCCATGCTCTCAGGCGTCACCCTGCAGTCATAGGCAAGAATCTCCACGCCCTCGCCTCCGGCCCTCACAAGGGCATCCGCGAATTCCGGATGTGTACTCCTGTTTGGCATAAAATATCTCACGCCTTCCATCTGAACCACAAACATGACAAAAACGCGGTAGCCCTCCTGTCTTGCCGCGATCAGCTCCTCCACATGCTTTACTGCCCTGTCCGAAGGTGCATCCGGGAAAAGTACTACCCCGTCCTCCTCCAGAGTGACCCCCTTTACCTCCATGAATATCTTTTCCCGCTTTGTCTCTACATAAAAGTCAAACCTGGAATTTCCATATCTGGTCTCCGGACGCACCAGAGTGTAATCCGGGAAAAGGATACCCTTCCTGAGCCACTCCTCCACGGCCTTATTGGGCGCCTGAGAATCCATGTTCACCAGGCGTCCGCCCTTCTTCACCGCCACCAGGTCATAGGCGGTGGAACGGTCTGGCTTACCGCTTTTTTCCAGATATATCTCCGCCCCCTTCTGCAGAAGCTCCCTGCACCGCCCGGTATTCTTGACATGGACCGTCTGTGCCCCGGACGCCTCCTGCCCTTCTATCTCCACTTTCGCGATAAAACGGTTAGGACGCTCCAGGAAGCGCCCTGCCACAATACAATTGTATTTCATAAGGAATGCTCCTTTTTACACATTCTCCAGCCTGTACATCCCGGTCTGCCTGTTGTATGGCACCCTCGCCGCCGGCACCGCCAGGGACGCACTGGCCGTATGGACAGACTGGTCATCAAAAAATATCTGTGCCCCAAATGCCTTCAGCACATCCTTTTTCTCTATCCCGCCGAGGAAAAAAGCTTCATCCACGCGGACATTCCACGCCCGCAGAGTGCGGATGACGCGCTCATGGGCAGGCGCGCTGCGGGACGTCACCAACGCTGTCCTGATCGGACACCCCTGTGCGCCAAGCATCCTCTGCAGATCCGAAAGCTTCCTAAGGAAATTGGTAAACGGCCCCTCCGCCAAAGGCTCCCTGGCATGCATCCTCTCATTTTCCTCAAAAGCGTTCAGCCCCTGCTGCTTATAGATCATCTCGGAATCACCCGAAAACAATACCGCATCGCCGTCAAAGGCAATCCTGATCTGCTCCTCCGGCAGCACGCCTCCGTTGATAGGGATCACCCGCGCTCCCGTCTCACCAATCCCCCCCGCGCCGTAGGAATGCCCCGTACAAATGATCCCCGCTGCAATGCCGCTGTCGATGGCACACTGTACATCATCCTCATACGCCGACAGGAACAGATCCGTGTGAAAGGCTGTCAGATACGGCGCCAGAGACGCCCCGCTTACCAGCACGGCACGGGTAATGGGCAGTCCATAGTGTTCTATGGAATTAAATACCCGGAGCGAGGTATCAGGACTGTTCCTGGACATGACTATTACCTCCACCAGATTCCCCTCACTGCTCCTTTCATTTAACTTAAGCAGCGCCCTGATCAGTGCAAATCCCGGCCCCGGCTTTAAAATATCCTGCTCGTGCTCCACCTGGTAGCTGCAGTATGCCTCCAGCCCCTGTGTCTCAAATATCTCATTCTCCCTGGAAAGGTCAAGCAGCGCCCTTGATGATACACCGATGACCATTTTGCCTGCCAGATGCCGTGATGTCCTGTTTTTATTTTTATGTGCCATATGCCGCTCCCTTCCTGGCTGTAGACACCTCCCGCAGCCGTCCCGCCACAGGCTTGAACCATTACTCCCGCGGGCAATGAGTCATAAGTCCGAGAAGTTTACTTCTCTGGGACCTTGACGAATGTCGCGAGGGTCAAAAACCCCCACAGCTTGCTACGGGGTTTTTGATTCCGGTGTCAGCACAACACCCCTGCCATGATACCCTCCGTCCGCATTCTAAAAGGGAACACATATTCTGAAAGCAGGCTACCTGATACGCTGGCACTCGTAGCGCTCCAGCGTGATCAGACAGTTTTTCAAGGCTTCATAGCGCTCCTCTGTCTCCCCGTTGTCAATCTCCACATCACAGGCTATTGCCATGGTAGTAATCATTTCATCAGTGATCCTGTGATGCAGCCCCGCCAGGATATTCAGCCTCTGTTCATAGCTGTCTGCATCCAGGAATTCCAGCACCATGGGGTCAAGCGCCAGCTCCCCCTCCGTGAACTCCCCGCCGTCTTTCGGCGCTGGCTCCCATCCGGACACTTTTAATGCCTGCCCTGTCTCCGGTCTCTGCCCTGCGGCATCAGGCACTGCTCCCGTCTCCGGTCTCTGCCCTGCGATATCAGACCCTGCTCCCGTCTTCGACCTCTGCCCTGCGGCATCAGGCACTGCTCCCGTCTCCAGCCTCTGCCCTGGAACCTCCGGCATTGCTCCCGTCTCCGACCTCTGCCTTGCGGCATCAGGTCCCTGGAGCTCGAAGCGGAATTCCTGCCCGGCATCCGGATATTTCTCCCTGTCAACCCTGCTGACAAACATGTCAAGCGGCCTGGCGTAGGTCTTAAAGTCGCCGTACATCGCCTGATAGACCACCAATGTCTCACCTGTCTCCGTGTGCTCTGCGACCGCCGTTATCTGATATAAATTCCCCTTAAAATGCTTGTAGATCTCGTGTGGTTTTGGAATAAATGACATTTCGGGAACTCCTTTCTGCGAAAAAACCTGCCTTATGATCTGACATAAGGAAAGTATACCCCTATTTCCCGGAAATGTCATGCACTTCCTGTCATTCATCTATATAAAATTTATGAGAAAAGCTGCAGCCTGCACCTTCAAAGGTAAGGCTCTCCAGTTCTGCCAGCAGCTGCTGCCTCTCCTCTCCGCTCATCCTGTCTATCTCCCCATGATGTATGGTCAGGGTATATATCCTGCTTCCATCCGCCTCCACGATATGTGTCAGCATAATGCCGCTGTTGTCAAAACCCCCTTCACTTAAAAATGCCCTTGCCTCACTCACCAGCTCCTTCTCTTTCTCCCTGTAATAATTCTCCATCTCCCTCTGATCCAGGTCCGTCCTGCTCATTACTGTTCCCGCACAGCAAAAAGCTGTAACAAGTATCAAAAATATTGTCACAGCTCCAAATCCAATCCTGCCTGTCTTTCTCATTGCCTCTCCTCCGTTTCCGCGTTCTCATTGCCTTTTTCCCGGGCTCAATGTTATTTACAGGCATATTATATTAAATTATCTGTCCAATAAAACTCTCTCAAAAAGCTCTCACACCTGTATCCCCTCCCTCTCCAGACGGTCCTTAAGCCTTCTGCGCATCTCAAACAGCATGGACTTCACCTTGCTCTGGCTGAAACCTGTCCGTTCACAGATACCTTCAATAGATTCAAAATACCAATACCTCCTGATAAAGACATTCCGCTTCCCCTCGTCCTGCTGCCACAGGAAATCACTGATGACACTCTCTATCCACTTTTCCTCTATCTCGGCTTCCACGCTTTCCCCGCCTGAAACGCAATCGCCCAATTCCTCCAGCGAGGACACCGCAGACGGGTTTCTCTTTGCCGCAGAGACATATTCATACTTCTTTAAAGCCAGGTTTCTGGCTATCTTGCCGATAAATGCCATGAATTTATCCGGGCGCTTGTCCGGTATGGCATTCCAGACTCCAAAATACGTATCGTTGACACATTCCTCACAATCCTCCCTACTCGCCAGAACATTTCCCGCAATACAGGCGCAGAGCCTGCCGTATTTCAGCGCCGTCTCACGGATCGCCGCCTCATCCCTGGCCCAGTACAAATCTATAATTTTCTTATCATCCATCAGGTCCCTCTTTTCTGTCACTGCATCTGTCAACAAGAGCACTTCACACCACAGCGGTTTCCTCTGTGATTTTTTGTTCTGTATCCAAATCCCCCTCAGGCTACATGATCGGCCTTTCCAACACATATTGAACCGTTCCGTCCTCAACCTTAAAGAAAAGCAGCAGCCATCCGTCGTCCGTATAGGGTTCCACATATCTGCAGAACTCTGTCAGATCCGCAGTAGTATAGTAAATCGGATAGAGACTACCCGTGAACTCGCCGGCCCAGTCGATAAAGGTGAAAACCGCATCCTCGCTGTATTTCCATGTTACCAGTTCTTCCTCAGGGTTGTGAATGTAAAAGCCGTCCCACATGTCATCCTCTGTCACCCCCAGCTCCTTCAGCCTCTCCTTGTCATCCTCGTCGATATATTCCGCGATATCCACCGTGATACCGTCCTCCGAGACGCCCTTCACGATTCCGGCAACGGTGCCTTCAAACTTATCCTCAATCCCGCCTTTGGACAGGGAAAGCTCATCTGCCGCGATATCTCCCACAACAAACCGGATATTCTCAATCTCCGATCTCAGCTGCATATATTTCTCTTTCGTCTCCGGCGTATACTGCACGTCCTCCGCATAATAGAGTATATAAGTACCGCTCTTTGTAGACGCAATGTAAATACAATCCTTCCCCTCTGCCATCACCTGCGCCTCCGTCATCTGCCCAAGTCTTTTGACAACGGTAAACAAAACTCCTCCCTGGATAAAATCATTGTCATCCGCTCCCATACACGCTTCCCGGATCTCTCTGCTGTATACACTGTAGGAGCCGTCCTGCCTCAGCTCCACGCCAAAGCCGTTTTTCCATTCATCCCAATCGCTGCCTCCCCAGCTCTCCGGCAGCATTATGGTAAGGCCCATTTCTTCCAGATGGATCATTCCGATACCCAGCGGGTCCGGCTTCACAATCCTGTCAGCCTCCGCTACCCTGCCCAGCATGAAACTTCCCACTGCCAGCACAAGTACGGCGGCGCAGGCTCCTATCCTCTTTAATATCTTCATCCTCCGCTGCTTTTTCGTAATCCAATACCCCTCCGCCTGTTGTACGAGCCTGTCGTCAATATTGCCGATTCTCTCAGCAAGCTGTCTCTCATTCATACTCCTGTCCTCCTTATTCCAGTCCCGCATCTTCACTTCTTCGCCCCACTTGGCTGGAAGTAAATTCAGCCGCTTCCGCGTCTTAATTTCCTTCCGGGGGCGACTCCGTTACGATG
>CAOKQK010000074.1 GCA_948470905.1 uncultured Lachnospiraceae bacterium
TGAAGATGAAGTAAAGCATGAAACGGCCGTGATGATCAAGGATATGGAGAGTCGCGCCAAAGAAGAAGCAGACAAAAAGGCAAAGGAGTATGTGGTGACAGCTATCCAGAGATGTGCGGCAGACCATGTTTCTGAGACCACTATTTCTGTCGTGCAGCTGCCCAGCGATGAGATGAAAGGAAGGATCATTGGGCGCGAAGGACGGAATATCCGTACTCTGGAGACGATGACAGGGGTGGATCTGATTATTGACGATACGCCCGAAGCTGTTATTTTGTCCGGTTTCGACCCTATCCGCCGCGAGGTGGCGAGGATTGCGCTGGAAAAACTGATCGTAGACGGCAGAATTCATCCTGCGAGAATTGAAGAAATGGTTGAAAAGGCGCAGAAAGAAGTAGAAGTAATGATGAAGGAGGAGGGAGAAGCCGCTACACTGGAGGTAGGTGTACATGGTATTCATCCCGAACTTATCAGATTGCTGGGTAAGATGAAGTTCAGGACCAGCTATGGTCAGAACGCCCTGAAGCATTCTATCGAGGTGGCACAGTTGTCCGGTCTTCTGGCTTCCGAGCTGGGGCTGGATGTGAGGCTTGCGAAACGTGCGGGACTGCTCCACGACATCGGAAAGTCTGTTGACCATGAGATGGAGGGGTCTCATATCCAGCTTGGTGTAGAGCTTTGCAAGAAGTACAGGGAAAATGCTGTTGTCATCAACGCGGTGGAATCCCACCATGGGGATGTAGAGCCCACTTCCCTGATCGCATGTATTGTACAAGCTGCTGATACGATATCCGCTGCAAGGCCGGGAGCAAGAAAGGAAACGCTGGAGACTTATACCAGCAGATTAACGCAGTTAGAAGAAATAACAAACAATTTCAAAGGTGTAGATAAATCTTTTGCTATTCAGGCAGGTCGAGAAGTTCGTGTAATGGTTGTGCCGGAACAGATTACAGATGCCGATATGGTACTGCTGGCACGTGATATTTCCAAGCAGATTGAGGCTGAATTGGAGTATCCCGGAACGATCAAGGTAAATGTTATCCGCGAGAGCCGTGTGATTGATTATGCGAAATAACCGGGAACGGTTATATGCTTGAAAATTTAATAGGACAAGGTTCAAAGAAAGCCGTTGTACGAAAGTGCAGCGGTTTTTTTGAATTTTTTAAAAATTACTCTTGTGGAATGGAAAATCTTATAGTATGATAATGCAAGTGTATGATTGTATACGATAATCCAATGTGCCTCCGCCCTGACAATTCAGCGGCTGGTCTGGGCTGTTGGGGAAATTGGAGATCAGGAGGGTATTAATTATGAAAGCGTATCAGGAGATGAGCAAGGAGGAACTGGCGGCTCTGAAAAAGCAGCTGGACAGGGAGTTTGAGGAGGCGAAGGCAAAAGGGCTGAAGCTGGATATGTCAAGGGGAAAGCCATCCGTTGCACAGTTGGATATGGGTATGGATATTTTTGATGTCCTGAACTCAGGCAGCGATATGAGGAGCGAGGATGGCGTGGATGTCCGCAATTATGGCGTGCTGGATGGCCTCACAGAGGCTAAGCACATGATGGCTGCTATCATGGGCGTGTCTGCGGACAACGTGATCGTGTATGGAAATGCCAGCCTGAACGTTATGTATGACGCAGTTTCCAGTGCCATGACCCACGGTGTCATGGGCAGTACCCCCTGGTGTAAACTGGATAAGGTGAAATTCCTGTGTCCGGCGCCAGGATATGACAGGCATTTTGCCATTACGGAGTTTTTTGGGATTGAGATGATCACGGTTCCCATGACGCCCCAGGGACCTGACATGGACATGGTGGAAAAGCTTGTGGCGGAGGATGACAGCATCAAGGGGATCTGGTGTGTGCCCAAGTATTCCAATCCCCAGGGCTATACTTATTCTGATGAGACAGTGAGAAGGTTTGCGGCGCTGAAGCCGGCGGCAGGGGACTTCCGGATCTTCTGGGACAATGCATATGCAGTCCATCATCTCTATGAGGACAGGCAGGACGAGCTTCTGGAAATCTTAAGTGAGTGTGAGAAGGCAGGCAATCCTGATATGGTTTATGAGTTCTGCTCCACTTCAAAGATCAGCTTTTCGGGAGCCGGCGTGGCAGCGATCGCATCGTCCAAGGCAAATCTGGACTGCATCAGAAAGGCCATGACGATCCAGACTATCGGCTATGACAAGATTAATCAGCTGCGCCATGTGCGGTATTTTAAAGATTTTGAAGGGATCAAGGAGCACATGAAGAAGCATGCCGCCCTGATGCGTCCCAAATTTGAGGCGGTGCTGGCAGTCCTTGACAGGGAGCTCTCCGGTACCGGGATTGGCTCATGGACGAAGCCAAATGGCGGATATTTTATTTCATTTGAAGCTATGGATGGCTGTGCGAAAGCAATCGTGGCGAAATGTAAGGAGGCGGGAGTTGTCCTGACGAATGCAGGCGCTACCTTTCCATATGGGAACGACCCCAGGGACAGCAATATCCGCATAGCCCCTTCCTTCCCAACGCCTGATGAGATGGCGGCGGCAACAGATCTGTTTGTGCTCTGTGTGAAAATGGTAAGTGTTGAAAAGCTGCTGGCAGGCTGAGGAAAGGGGGATCAGGTCAGGATGGAACAGTATAAGAGATTAAAGAGGGAGCTTATCGCAAAAGGCGCGATCATTGATTATTATCAGGATACCATGTTGATCCCTAACGGCAATCAGGCAAAATGGGACCTGATCGACCACAAGGGCGCAGCTGCGGTGGTGGCAGTGCAGGAGGACGGTAAGCTCCTCATGGTGCGTCAGTACCGCAATGCCCTGGAGCGAGAGACACTGGAGATTCCGGCAGGAGGTCTGAACGGCAGGGAAGAGCCCACAGAGAATGCTGCACGGCGCGAGCTGGAGGAGGAGACGGGCTATACCTGCGGGGAGATGGAGCTTTTGAATTCCATTTATACCACAGTTGCCTTCTGCAACGAGAAGATTGATATCTATCTTGCTAAGTCTTTAAAACCGGGAAAGCAGCATTTGGATGAGGACGAATATATCAATGTGGAGGCATATTCTCTGGAGGAGCTGAAACAGATGATTTATCAGTGTAAAATCCAGGATGCCAAGACAATTTGTGCGATCATGACTTATGCCGCAAAGGTGGCGGATGAGCGCGCTGCAGGACAGGAGAACTAAGCTCATTGCCGGGGGAACAAGGCAGCGCTGCAGGATGAATAAGGGATAACAGCTGCAAAAAACAGTGGAATAGCAGGAAGGTCTGCCGCATACAATGGATTGTCAGAGGACGGCTGTCTGAGTGGAAACGGACTGTCGGAGGACGGCTGTCTGAGTGGAAACGGACTGTCGGAGGACGACTGTCTGGGTGGAAACGGACTGTCGGGCGACGGCTGTCTGAGTGGAAACAGACTGTCGGAGGACGGCTGTCTGGGTGGAAACAGACTGTCGGACAACAATTATCTGTGAGGGCGGTGGCGTGGATGAAGCGTTTTGTGTTGCCTGTTTTTTGTGCGGGGCTTTTGGCAGGGCTTCTGGTGATGAATGGCGGAAAGAGTATTTTGGTGGACAATACGGGCTTTTTTGATGTGTATACGTTGTATCGCATCAGGGATATGGCCGTTGATCAGAATGCTCTTTTTTGTTATATTTTCCGAAAGAGGATATTGGGGATGCTGGCGCTGGCGGTGCTTTCCACCACCTATCTGGGGCTTGCAGCGTGCCTTGGGGGCGTGTTCTGGTATGGTATGTCTGCAGGTGCCTTTGTGACTGCGCTGACTCTGCGCTATGGGATAAAGGGGATCCTTCTTGCTGCGGTCTGCCTGCTGCCCCAGTATCTGGTATATGTTCCGGCGCTTCTCTCCTTCCTCAAGTGGGCAGAGTCGCTTTATCGCGGGATCTATTCCCGCAGCGGGGGCGCATTTGCGGCGGAGGAGGGAGGCTTTTTGGTGAAAAAAAGCGGTCAGCTTGCGGCGGTGCTGTGTGCATTTGCAATAGGATGCCTGCTGGAGGCGTACATAAATCCCCTGTTGTTGGTGGGCTATCTGAAGGTATTTTGATATAACAGTTTAGAAAGCTCCTCCCGCGAAGCCAGAGCGTGTTTGAAAAATCATTCCTACCATCTGCACGCCCATTTTGCGTTATTTTTCGCCACCCTGAAAGTATTATTCATAGGAGGCAATATCGTAGATCAGGTTTTCTGAGTCTTCCCAGCCCAGGCAGGGGTCTGTGATGGACTTGCCGTAGACACCGTCGCCTATTTTCTGGCACCCTTCTTCAATATAACTCTCGATCATAACACCTTTGACCAGCCTGCGGATATCGGTGTTCAGCTTACGGCTGTGCATGACTTCTTTTGTAATGCGGATCTGCTGCTCAAATCTTTTGCCGGAGTTGGAGTGGTTGGCGTCGATGATGCATGCCGGGTTTTTCAGATCCATTTTTCCGTACATTTCCAGGAGCAGATTCAGGTCCTCATAGTGGTAGTTGGGGATGTTATTGCCATGTTTGTTCACGGCGCCGCGCAGTACGGTGTGGGTCAGCTCGTTTCCGGTGGTGTTTACCGCCCAGCCCCTGTAGGTAAAGGAATGGGGGTGCTGTGCCGCGTAGACGGAATTGAGCATGACAGACAGGTCTCCGCTGGTGGGATTCTTCATGCCGGCGGGCACATCAAAGCCGCTGACAGTGAGGCGGTGCTGCTGGTCCTCCACGGAGCGCGCCCCGATTGCCACATAGGACAGGATATCGGAGACATAGCCCCAGTTTTCGGGGTAGAGCATTTCGTCCGCGGCGGTCAGGCTGGATTCGGCGATAGCGCGGATGTGCATTTTCCGCATGGCGATCAGGCCCGCGAGAAAATCAGGCTTTTTCTCCGGGTCTGGCTGATGGAGGATACCCTTGTAGCCGTCGCCGGTGGTCCTGGGCTTGTTGGTGTAGATCCTGGGGATCAGGATCAGTTTGTCCTTAACCTTCTCATTTACCTTTGCCAGACGGTTGATGTAGTCGCATACGGAATCTTCGTTGTCGGCGGAACAGGGACCGATGATGACAAGGAATTTGCTGCTCTTGCCGGTGAACACATCCCGGATCTCAGCGTCCCTTTTTTCTTTTATCTTTATGAGCTTCCCGGGAAGGGCGTATTCTTTGCGGATATCTTCCGGAGTGGGCAGCTTGCCTATAAATTCAAAACTCATGTCTGCAGGTTCCTTTCTGTAAATGGTATCAGCGCAACAATTGTTCCTAATCCAGGGCAGGAACAAGTTATATTATATTATAAGAAAAAAAATCATGCAAGAAAAAACTATTTTGTAATAAAAACGAAAATTGTACCACGTTGCGTAGTATAATGTAAGGGAAGGAAAATCTGAGACGGAAAGAAGGGGAAGTGAAAAGCCGGTTCCTTCACAAATACAAAAGATTAGGAGAATATAGCATGGAAAAGAAAATGAGAATGATGTATGTAAATTTTTTCAGCGCACTCATCGAGGCGGCAGGCTATGACGCGCAGTGCGCGCTTTTGGAGGTAAAGCTGGCCGCAGACGGCAGAGTTTGCAGATACAGGGAAGTGCCGGAAGATATCTGGTATCGTTTCAGGGAAAATGAAAGTCCGGACGCCTATTACCGCAGACATATCTGTGGGTGCTTCCCTGAGGATTGAAGCGCAGGGACTTGGGGAAACTGTTGCGGACGAAGAGGACAGTACCCTGGAGGATTGATAGGCGACGGCAGAGTCGTCCATCTGGACGATGGTAAAATTGCCTGTCGGACAGATGGCAAATTCGCCTTGACAGGGCAAAAAAGTCCTCCTATACTGTAAACGGTAATGATCTGCAAAAGAAACATTCACATTATGGGGAAAGTTTCATATCATAGCAATGGTGAGGGACTGTGCAGAAGTAAATTTTTACAGCTGGCTCATCCTTCGCCAACCGCAAGGTTATTTCCGCGGGCAATGTGCCAGGGCCTGCCGGGTCCTGGCGAATGCCCCGGTGGTGTTGATCAGAGGCAGTTTCTAAGGAAGCGCTCATTCAGTCATGGCTTCCTTAGAGCCTCCGTTGGATGCAGAGCCTTTGTTGGAGGCTCACGGATTTTGCGGCGAAATATGCCGCTTTGGGCGCAAAGCCGGCGAGGGGAAACGCTTTAATCGGCTTTTCTCTAAGTATTTTCCAGCAGGGTTACAATCTAAGGCATCACAGTATGGCATCAGGTAAAAAGGCGCAGGATTCAGGTGTAAGAAGCAGGAAAAGCAGGTATCTGGCAAAAAGAGATGAAAATCTGTATCTGACAGGAAGAGGTGTGGGCATATATGGCGGATATTATTATTGTTATAATTTTGGTGATAGCTGTTTACTATGTTGTGCGCAGCCAGCTTCATAAATTCCGCAGTGCGCAGTGCGGCGGGGGATGTGCGGGGTGTACCGGAAGCTGTGCGGGATGTCAGGGCTGCGAGGATGCTCAGGAAGAGACGGATAATTGAAATAGATGTCTGCCAAGGGCGGGCATGGGGGTGTCGATATGAATAAAGATCTGACCAGGGGCCCGGTCATGCGCACAATGCTGTTTTTTGCGGTTCCGATGATATTGGGAAACCTGTTGCAGCAGTGTTATAATATAGCAGATACTATGATCGTGGGAAAATATCTCGGGAACAACGCCCTGGCTGCGGTAGGTTCATCATTTACCCTGATGACTTTCCTGACATCTATCCTGCTGGGGCTGTGCATGGGCAGCGGCGCAGTGTTTTCCATCCGTTTCGGGCAACAGGACGAGAACGGTTTAAAGGAAAGCCTTTCTGCGTCCTTTGCCTTGATCGCAGGACTGACGGCGGTGCTGAACGTGATCGCTTTTGTGTGTTTGGACAAGCTTCGGTTTTTCCTGCGGGTGCCGGATGAGGTGTGGGGGATCATGCGGGAATATCTTGTTGTCATATTCTGTGGGATTGCCGCCACGTTTTTGTACAATTATTTTGCCTCTTATCTGCGTGCAATTGGCAATTCTGTGGTGCCGCTTATCTTTCTTGCGGTTTCCGCAGTCCTGAATATCATATTGGACCTTGTGTTTGTGCTGAAGCTGGAACGGGGAGTCGGGGGAGCCGCGGAGGCGACTGTGCTGTCACAGTATGTTTCCGGGCTGGGGATCATGGCATATACCCTGGCGAGGCATCCCCGGATCCGTGCCGGCCTGACACGCCGCTTTTCCTGGGCGTGCATCAGAGAGATCGCCGGCTTTTCCATCCTGACCTGTATCCAGCAGTCAGTGATGAACTTGGGGATACTTATGGTGCAGGGGCTGGTCAACAGCTTTGGGCCAGTCATCATGGCGGCATTTGCGGCGGCGGTCAAAATAGACGCTTTCGCCTATATGCCGGTGCAGGATTTCGGCAATGCGTTTTCTACCTTTATAGCTCAAAATTACGGGGCAAAAAAGGAGGAGCGCATCCGCAAGGGGCTGAAAGGCGCCGTGGCAACGGCGGTGGTTTTCAGTGTCGCGGTGTCCGGGCTCGTATGGGTCTTTGCCGGACGGCTGATGGGGCTGTTCGTTGACGTAAAAGATGCGGAGGCTGCCGAGGTCATCGGGGAAGGAATCCGGTATCTGCATATAGAAGGGGCTTTTTACTGCGGGATTGGCTGTCTGTTTTTGCTGTACGGCCTGTACCGTGCCCTTGGGAAACCGGGTATGTCGGTGGTGCTCACTGTCATTTCTCTGGGCACCCGTGTGGCGCTGGCTTATGCGCTTTCCGCGGTGCCTTCCATCGGCGTAGCCGGGATCTGGTGGTCCGTGCCGGTGGGGTGGTTTCTGGCGGACGCTGTGGGAATCTTTTATTATGTGTTCCGGGTCCGGAAAGAAAATGCTGCGCCGGGCAGGCATTAGCGGCAACAGTTTTGACAGGTCACTGAGCTGTTGCTATTAGCGATTATTAATGCCAGCTTTTTCAAATTTTCTCTTTTATAAAACAGCAGAGTATGCTATACTAAGTCTTAGAAGCTCTTAAAGCAAGCAGGGAGAAGATATGTCAGAAGATAGTATTGGAGCCGAGGGCAGGCGGAAGAAGGCAAGGCGGTTGAGAAGGTGCAGTTATTTGATATTGGCGATAGCGGTCATTCTGCCCTTGGCGGCAAGTGCCTGTGTCCTGGCTGAGGTGTATGATCTCAGGAAGGTGTTGGAGGAGGCGTCCGCCCAGGTGGAATCGCTGATACAGATGACAGACGGGCAGCAAAAGCTGCTGGAGCAGCTGGAGGGCAGGATGCAGGCTCTGGAGCGGGAAGCGGCAGGGGACAGCGGCGCCGGACAGTCGGGGCAGCAACCTTCGGGTCAGCAAGGGCAGCAGACTTCGGGACAACAGTCGGAGCAACAGACATCCGGCCAGCAGTCTTCGGGTCAGCAAGGCCAGCAGACATCCGCCCAGCGGCCTGGAGATGTGAAGCCGGCTCAGGGAGAGGCGGTCAGCCCTCAGGAGACGGCAGAGGTAACGGCGGCACATAAGGTCTATCTGACATTTGATGATGGTCCCAGTATATATACGCAGGATATCTTGGATATCCTGGACCGTTATGATGTGAAAGCTACCTTCTTTGTATTGGGCAAGGAGAATGAGTCCATGAAGGAGAAGCTGAAGGACATTGCGGATGCAGGACACACCATAGGAATGCATTCCTATACCCATGAATATTCGGAAGTTTATGCGTCGGTGGAGAGCTTTGCCGGGGATCTGGCAAAGATACAGGATTATATTTATGATGTCACGGGGGTCTGGAGCACGGTGTACCGGTTCCCGGGAGGAAGCTCCAACAAGGTGAGCAAGATTTCCATGGACACCTTTGCAAAGTATCTTGACGGGCAGGGGATTGTCTTCTTTGACTGGAACAGTTCGTCAGGGGACGGGGGACCCGTACTGCTTCCGGTGGAGACTATCGTGGAAAACTGCATGAAGGGTATCTCGAAGCGGGATACTACGGTGATTCTGATGCATGATGCCGCTGGCAAAAGGACTACGGTGGATGCTCTGCCCAAGCTGATAGAGAGTATCCAGGCATTGGAGGATACGGTGATCCTGCCGATCACGGAGAATACCAAGCCTATCCAGCACATACAGTGGGAATCTGATGCGGAGGATGTGGCAGAGTAGGAGGACGGGAGCCGGAGGGAATGCGGTGTAGGACCGAAAGCCGAAGGGAACACAGCATGGGCCGGAGGAGCCGGAAGTTCCGGATAAAGGATAAAACAGAAAACAGGGTAAAGGAGCACAGAGAATGCGCAGAATTTTATTGAAGCTCAGCGGTGAGGCGCTTGCAGGCGAGAAAAAGACCGGTTTTGACGAGGCAACTGTCAGGAAGGCAGTCCTTCAGGTAAAGGAGCTCGTGGAGGACGGCATCCAGGTGGGAATTGTCATCGGCGGCGGCAATTTCTGGAGAGGCAGGAGCAGCGAGAGCATCGACCGGACCAAGGCGGACCAGATCGGCATGCTCGCAACCGTTATGAATTGTATTTATGTCTCGGAGATTTGCCGCTCCACAGGATTGAAGACCAGCATATTAACGCCTTTTGAATGCGGCTCTTTTACGAAGCTTTTCTCGAAAGACCGGGCAGATCGGTATTTTGAGGAGGGACAGGTGGTGTTCTTTGCGGGAGGCACAGGGCATCCGTACTTTTCCACGGACACGGGAGTCGTCCTTCGCGCCATCGAGGTGGAGGCGGATGTGATCCTGCTGGCGAAATCCATCGACGGCGTATATGACGATGATCCCAACAGGAATCCCCAGGCGAAAAAGTACAGCGAAGTCACCATCGAGGAGGTCATTGCCAAAAATCTGCAGGTTGTGGATATGACGGCGTCCATACTGGCGCGGGACAATAAAATGCCCATGTGGGTGTTTGGGTTAAATGAAGAAAACAGTATTGTGAATACTGTTAAGGGAAGCTTTAACGGCACAAAGGTTACTGTGTAGCATATGCAGGAAAAGTGTGGAATATTAAACTTAATGTCAAAGAAGGGCGCTTGCACGCCCTCATGTGAAGAAGACGGGAAGGCAGGATGAAAGATATGGACGCTAGATTACAGCAGTATGAAGACAAGATGAAAAAGACAGTGGAGTTTTTGGAGTCTGATTATGGTTCCATCCGCGCAGGCAGGGCGAATCCCCATGTGCTGGACAAGCTGCGGGTAAATTATTATGGTACGCCTACGCCGATCCAGCAGGTGGGTAATGTCACGGTGCCGGAGGCGCGCATTATCCAGATTGCGCCCTGGGAGAAGTCGCTGCTCAAGGAGATTGAGAAGGCGATCCAGATGTCGGATCTGGGGATCAACCCTACCAATGACGGAAATGTGATCCGCCTGGTATTTCCTGAGCTCACCGAGGAGCGCCGTAAGGATCTGGTAAAAGAGGTAAAGAAAAAGGCGGAGGAGGGCAAGGTCGCAGTCAGAAATATCCGCAGGGATGGAAACGACGCCGTCAAGAAGCTTGGTAAGGCGGAAATCTCCGAGGATGAGGCAAAGCAGCTTGAGGAGCAGCTTCAGAAGCTCACCGATAAATATATCAAGGATATAGACGTTCTGATGGAAGCAAAATCGAAAGAGATTATGACCGTATAGGGCAGAGGTGAACGGTAAGGAACGGGGGAGGAGATGTTATCTGCTCCCCTTTTGTCTACAGGAAAGGAATATGGATGAGTGATGAATTGAAAATGCCCAGGCATGTGGCAATCATCCTGGACGGCAACGGAAGATGGGCAAAGTCGAAAGGAATGCCCCGAAATTACGGTCATGTCCAGGGCGCAAAGACTGTGGAGGTCATCTGTGAGGAGGCATACAGGATGGGGATCCAGTATCTGACCGTATATGCTTTTTCCACAGAAAACTGGAACCGTCCCAAGGACGAGGTGGACGCCCTGATGAAGCTTCTGCGCAGTTATATGCAGACATGTCTGAAGACGGCGGCGAAGAATCGTATGTGTGTCAGGGTTTTGGGAGAGAAATCAAGGCTTGACGAGGACATCCGCACCAGGATTGAGGAATTGGAGGAGGCTACAAAGGATAATGACGGGCTTCATTTTCAGATAGCGATCAATTACGGCGGCAGGGATGAGATTGTCAGGGCGGCAAGAAAGATGGCGCGGAAGGCTGCCCTGGGCGAGATAAAGCCGGAGGAGATCACGGAGGAAATGCTGCAGTCGGAGCTGGATACGGCGGGGGTGCCCGATCCGGATCTGCTGATCCGCACCTGCAACGAGCAGAGGATCTCAAACTTTCTCCTGTGGCAGCTTGCATATGCGGAATTTTATTTTACCCCGGTTCCCTGGCCGGATTTTACGAAGGAAGAATTGGTGAAAGCCGTGGAGGCATATAATCATAGAGATAGAAGATATGGCGGTTTAAAGGAGGGCTGACCTTATGTTTTGGACCAGACTGGGAAGCGGGATCATCCTGCTTCTGCTATCCATAGCTACAATGAGCATGGGCGGGCTTCCCCTTGCCCTCATTTTGAGTCTTGTTTCCATGGCGGGTTTTGGGGAGCTCACCCGCGCACTGAAACATGCGCCCGGCGGTTATTCCGGGACTTTGCAGGACCGGGACGGGAAACGTATCAACGCGCTGGAGCTTGTGGGGCTGGCCGGAATTGCGGTTTATTATGTGCTGCTGTATTTTTCGGGAAGCCATATTTGGCTGTTTATGTGCATTGTCTTCGTCTTTATGGCAATGATGTTTGTATATGTGATCACATTTCCGAAATATAAGGCAATGCAGGTGACGGAGACGGTGTTTGCCTTTCTGTATGCGCCGGTGATGCTTTCTTTTATCTATCAGACCAGAATGAGCGGGCAGGGCATCTATATGGTCTGGCTGATCCTGATCAGTTCCTGGGGCTGCGATACTTTTGCCTATGTGGTGGGAAAGCTCATTGGAAAAAAGAAGATCTTTCCGGTGCTCAGTCCCAAGAAATCCCTGGAAGGCTGTATCGGCGGCGTGCTGGGGGCGGCGCTTCTGGGCTGGCTCTATGGGCATTTCCTGGTGGAGAAGGCATATCCCGGCGGGAATATGGCGTGGGGAATTGCCCTGATCTGCGGGGTGGGCGCTGTGATGAGCATGGTGGGGGATCTGGCGGCGTCAGCCATCAAGAGGGATCATGAGATCAAGGATTACGGGAAGCTGATCCCCGGCCACGGCGGCATTATGGACCGTTTTGACAGCGTGATTGTGACCGCGCCCATGACTTATTTCCTGATGACCATTGTATTGGATCATATGGGGTGACATTTGACAGGGTTCGGGAAGTGCAGAGAGGGATTACCCTTCCTGTGAAGCGCATGTGAGGTAATCAAATGAAGAAAATAGCAATATTGGGTTCTACAGGCTCCATTGGCACCCAGACGCTGGAGGTGGTGCGCGGCAATCCGGAGCTTCGGGTGGCGGCGCTTGCGGCGGCGTCCAGTGTGGAGAAAATGGAGCGGCAGATCCGGGAGTTCCGGCCGGCTGTGGCTGCCATGTGGACGGAGGATGCTGCCAGGGACCTGCGCGCCCGGGTTGCAGACCTGGACGTAAAGGTGACAGTCGGAATGGAGGGGCTGCTGGAAATTGCAGTTTTGCCGGAAAGCCAGGTATTGGTGACGGCAATTGTGGGAATGATCGGTATCGGGCCCACCATAGCCGCCATCAGGGCGGGGAAGGACATCGCCCTGGCAAACAAGGAAACACTTGTGACGGCGGGGCATATCATTATGCCGCTTGCCAGGGAATGCGGCGTGTCGATCCTGCCGGTGGACAGCGAGCACAGCGCCATTTTCCAGTCTCTGAACGGCGAGCCTGCAGAGAGGATAGAGAAGATACTGCTGACTGCCTCAGGAGGGCCCTTTCGGGGATATGGAAAAGAGCAGCTTAAGGGTGTTCAGGTGGAGGATGCTTTAAAGCATCCCAACTGGGCCATGGGGAGGAAGATTACCATTGATTCCTCTACCATGGTGAACAAGGGTCTGGAGGTCATGGAGGCAAAGTGGCTCTTTGGGACGCCTCTGGAGCGGATCCAGGTGGTGGTACATCCCCAGAGCATCATCCATTCCGCGGTGCAGTATGTGGACGGAGCCGTCATGGCGCAGCTGGGCATGCCGGATATGAAGCTTCCCATACAGTATGCTCTGTTTTACCCGGACAGAAAACCCATGCAGGGGAAACGGGTGGACCTGTTTCAGCTGGGGCAGCTCACCTTTGAAAAGCCTGATATGGATACCTTTGAGGGGCTGAAACTGGCATACAGGGCGGCAGAGGCCGGCGGCAGCATGCCGACGGTGTACAATGCGGCAAATGAGAAGGCTGTGGCTTTGTTTTTGGACAGAAAGATAAAATATCTGCAGATACCGGAACTAATCGGGGAGGCCATGGAGCGGCATAAGGTGATCCCTGATCCCGGGGTGGAGGATATCCTGTCGGCAGAGCAGCAGACCTATGAATATATTGCAGGAAGGATAGACTGTAAATGATGACTTTGATTTTGTTTATTGTCATATTTGGTGTAGTGGTGATCGCCCATGAATTCGGGCATTTTCTCCTGGCGAAGGCAAACGGCATCCACGTCATAGAGTTCGCCGTGGGAATGGGGCCTACGATCTGCGGTTTTCATAAGAAGGGAACAAAATATTCTTTAAAGCTGTTTCCCATCGGTGGAGCCTGCATGTTTGAAGGCGAGGACGGGCTGAAAGAGGAGGACGGGGAGGAGAGCGAGGGCTCTTTCCAGAAGGCAGGCGTATGGGGGCGTATTTCCACGGTGGTGGCGGGACCTGTCTTTAACTTTATCCTTGCCATTATCATAGCATTTATCATGGTGAACATGAGCGATATCATTGCCATCCGTGACCCGGTCGCCACACAGGTGGTGGAGGGCGGCGGCGCCCAGCTGGCAGGCCTGCAGGACGGGGATGAGATCATTTCCATAAACGGCGAGCGCCTGCGGCTCTATCAGGAGATTTCGCTGTATATGCAGGCGAACTATTCGGGAGGAGATATCGAGGTAGTCTATGAGCGGGACGGGAACCGGTATACGACGATGCTGACCCCGCAGTATGATGAGGCGTCGGGAATCTATATGCTGGGCGTGATGAACTCCTCGTATGTGGAGCCCAAAGGCTTTGAGACACTGAAATATGCATGGTATGAAATGCGGTATTCCGTGAAAGCCACCTATAAGAGCCTGGGAATGATCTTCCGAGGCAAGGTGAGCAGGCAGGATGTAGCGGGACCGGTGGGCATAGCTGTGAACGTGGTGGGCAAAACCTACGAGACTGCAAAGGATTATGGCTGGCAGAGCGTATTGCTCAGCATGCTGAATATTACGCTGATGTTGTCGGTAAACCTGGGAATCCTGAATTTGCTGCCTGTTCCGGCGCTGGACGGAGGGCGGCTGGTGTTCCTGCTTTTGGAGGTCATCCGCGGCAAGCCGATCCCTCCTGAAAAAGAAGGCATGGTCCATTTCGCGGGGCTGATGTTCTTTATGGTTTTGATGGTCTTTATTTTCTTTAATGATCTGGCAAATATTTTTATGAAGTAATCACAGCGGTTCAGCGTCAGGTCTGAACAATATCAAATATTTCGATCATATCAATTATATTAATTGTATCAAATAAGTTTTGCCTTATGTGTTGGCTTCTCATTGACCCGGCTCCCCGTTACGGGAGCCGGAGGATTCTTGAAAATTACTCAAAAATACAATTATAACAAACGGCTTATGTCGTTTCCTGTAAAAAATAAAAAGGGGAGAAGATATGCGTTTTTTGTCGGCTGACTATTGGCAGCAGACCCGGGATGGAAATGCGTCCGCTCTGCTGCAGCAGCAGTACCTCTGTGAGGGAGTCTGTGTCCATTTTTCCTGCGTATGCAGGGGGATGGATGGCTGCGACAGGGCAGGCGGGTATATGACGGAGCAGCTTCTGCAGTGGTTCCGGGGCTTAAGTCTGAAAAAGCTTGTCAGAAGGACGGGGCAGGCTCTGGAGGAGGCGCAGGAGGACCTGAGACGGGTCATTTTGAGGGTGGACGGGGAGCTTGCGGCTGCAGGGACAAGAGGGCTGGGAGGTACGGCAGATGAGAGCAAGTCTGCTGTCAGAGGGCTGGAAGGTGCAGCAGGCGAGGCTGTGCCTGCCGGGGGGCTGGGAGGTGCGGGCAGGGATGGGGCTGCGGCTCTGGCAGGGATTTTCTGTGTGGGGGAGGATTTTTTTTATTTTTGCCGGGGAGAGCAGAGGATTTATTTTATCAATACGGGATTTGGGTGCGCACATATTAGGCGGCTTGGGGAAGATGGCGGCGTGCTTTTCATTCAACGGGGGATTCTGCAGCCGGACATTGGGCTGCTGTTTGCCGTGGGTTCTTTCTGCGGGCATGTGACAGAACAGATGATCAGGGAGGGGCTGTCTGTGAGGGAGGTCGTGACGGAGGAGCAGATGGGGAAGCATTTAAACGAGCTGGGAAAGGAAGCGCAGAGACAGGGCGGGAAGGACATGGCGGCTGTATTTGTCAGGACGGTGGAGGGGGACGGAGCATAGAGAGATGGAGCATAAAGAGATGGAGCAGGGAAAAGACAGGCATAACTTGGAAAAGAGGGGCTATATCATGAGGCGCCTTCTGGGACGGGGAGCCTTTTCAAGAGTGTACAGTGTGGAAGAACGAAGCACAGGAAGGAGAGCGGCGTGCAAGGTTGGTGAAAATGGGAAGCTTTTTAAGCGGGAGGAGGAAATACTTAAAAGGCTGAAATATCCCCTTTTTCCGGAATATTATGGGAGCTGGAAGGAGGATAGGTCTTTTTTTCTCCTGATGGAGGAGGTTGTGGGGGAATCCTTGGCAGGACTTATCAAGCGGGGTGAATGTCTGCCAGTGTGTCAGATTGCGGGGGTGGGCATGGAGCTGGCGGAGGGGCTTCTGTACCTTCATGAAAGCCGACCAGCGATTATTTTCCGGGATGTCAAGCCGGAGAATATCATACTTCGGAAAGACGGGCATGTGAAGCTGCTGGACTTTGGCTGTGCCTGCATGCCGGATACCGCTGATGGGACAAGGGCGGGGACGCCGGGATATTCGGCGCCGGAACAGCTGGCGGAGGGCGGGGCGCAGACCTGCCTGTGTGATGTGTATGGTCTTGGGAGGACGCTGCAGGAATTGCTGTGGGCGGGGGCACATCGGGGAGTGCAGGCGCATGGAAATGGGAATGTGCAGAGATGTGTCCCGGGATGTGGGGGAGTGCCGGCGCGTGGAAATGGGAATATGCAGAGATGTGTCCCGGGATGTGGGGGAGTGCAGGCGCGTGGAAATGGGAATATGCAGAGATGTGTCCCGGGATATAAGGGCATTTCGGCATTGCCTTGGGGGCAGCAGGGTAAGGAGAGAGTCTTAAAGGAAAGCTTTGGAGAGCGCAGGGACAGAAAGAGGCTGGAGAGGCTTCTGGCTGCCTGCGTGCAGGAGGCGGCTTCCGCTCGTCCGGCAGATATGCGGGTGGTGATGGCGGCGCTGATCCACATCTGTCCATCGGCGCTGGGCGCAGGGAGGTGGGAAAACCGAAATCAAAAGGGGAGAATGAGTTGGCATATAAACCGGCACAGAGGCTGGCAAAGGTATCAGAGCAGTGATTTCTGGCAGAAGGGCGTCATATGTGAAAAAAATATTCGGAGGAGCAGCTGGAAAACCTCTTGATGTTTGACTGTTTACCTTGTATACTGAAAATGAGATGTGGAAATATGTATCAAGGCAGCCTGCTGTTCCCGCAGGCAATGAGCAATACCTGCAAGGCTTTGGCGAATGCTGCGAGGATTGCAGTGCCCTAAAGGACATGGCCATAGCGTCCTGTGGATGTATTGTGCTCTGCAGCGCTGCAGGTTTGATGCCCTTTGCCTGCAACGGGGCTATTGACTGCAAAGTCAAGTATTGAGCATGCCTTTGCGTACATAAGTGAGCAAATCATATGATTTTAGGAAAAGGAGAGGATTGTTATGCGTTTTTTCATTGATACCGCAAAGGTAGAGGACATCAGGAAGGCAAATGATATGGGTGTGATCTGTGGCGTCACCACAAACCCTTCCCTGATTGCAAAGGAAGGCAGGATATTTGAGGAGGTTATCGCAGAGATCGCTTCCATCGTGGACGGACCCATCAGCGGCGAGGTCAAGGCTACTACCGTGGACGCGGAGGGGATGATCAGGGAAGGCAGGGAGATTGCGGCAATCCACCCGAATATGGTGGTAAAGATTCCCATGACAGTAGAGGGGTTAAAAGCCTGCAAGACGCTTACTTCCGAGGGCATCAAGGTCAATGTCACCCTGATATTTACGGCAAATCAGGCGCTGCTTGCAGCACGCGCAGGCGCAACCTATGTCTCACCGTTTTTGGGTCGCCTGGATGATATCAGCCAGAGGGGTGTGGATCTGATCCGTGAGATTTCGGATATCTTTGCCGTGACGGATCTGGATACCCAGATCATAGCCGCAAGTATCCGCAACCCTATCCATGTGACGGACTGCGCCCTTGCCGGTGCGGATATAGCAACCGTTCCTTACGCTGTCATTGAGCAGATGGTGAAGCATCCGCTGACGACGGCAGGCATTGAGAAGTTTCAGGCGGATTACAGGGCTGTGTTTGGGGAGTGATCCCGGAAGGCAACGGCTGTGTGCGCTGATGACAAGGCAGTCTATGAGCTTTTCAAAAGAAAGATACATAAGTTACGGCATGACCTGCATTTTCTGCGGACCATGCCGTTTTAAGCGCTCTGCACTTACAGATATTGGTTCTGTGACTTACGCATGAGGAATTTCACATGGATCCCTTTTTCGTCACAGACGGAACGAACAATCTCTTCAGCTTCCTCCCTTGCATTGTCATTGATACAGATTATGCAGGTCTGTTTGTTGCGGCGGAAGATGGAAGGCTTAACCCATCGTATGTAGTAGGAAATTCTTCCCTGTAAAAGAGCCCTTTCCACAAGCTGTTTGCATTCCTGACCGGAAATCTCGCAAAATTCAATTTCGTTGTTTACTTTAAGTGATGTATATAACGGCTGTTCCATGACCTTGCCTCCCCCATATCGGAAATGACCGATGTTTGTATTATCGGGTTTATTATATCATACTGCAGGAGAATTTTCAATATTCTTGTTGTTTAGTGTGCCGGGA
>CAOKQK010000075.1 GCA_948470905.1 uncultured Lachnospiraceae bacterium
GGTCCTATGCGGCCTGCAAGGTGATTTTTATATCCTTAACTGTCAAACTCCCGTGGAATTCATCTGGCTGTTCGGACTCCTGTTGGCGCGGTGCTGTTTGCCATAATAATGCCACAGTCTGGGTGCCACGCTTTAATGGCAATGCGTCATTCCGGTGCATTGCCATTGGTGGCTTCACGGGAGGGGTATCTGGACTGCTACGGGGCAGTTGCAGCGGGCAGGTAAAAAAATTGCTTGCATATTCTCCTTTTCTGTGTTATAATATCTTTTGTCAGCGGGTTGCTGAAGGATAGGGGAATAGTACAATGGTAGTGCGGCGGTCTCCAAAACCGTTGATGGGAGTTCGATCCTCTCTTCCCCTGTTATAGGATGAGGCTCTGGAAGACATCGCAAAAAGGTGTTTTCAGGGCTTTTTTAATGTGCAACAGGCTATGCGTATGGAAATTTGCAACTGACGCAGCATGAGGGATAAAGATGACAGGAGGGGCAGGAAAGAATGGGCACGCAGGAAGATATGGAGCAGAGTGACCTGGCGCGAAAGGAGTCAGGGCAAAAGGAATCGGAGAGGCAGAACCTGGAACAGGCGCTGGCGACACTGCAGGGGTTTGTGATGACATTGGCGGAACAGGCGGGAAAAGGACCGGAGTACGGCATCAGGCTCTGGCAGGGGATCCGGCAGTCTGCCGGGCTTTTGCAGGAGCTTGCCTATTACCACGATTACAGGGAGTTTCTGTGCCGCTATAAGGTGGCAGGCTACACGCTGGCTGATGTGCTTGTCTGGCAGGTGGATCACTTTAAGCTCTACATGGACCGCCCGGAGGAGATGAACCGTTACAGGAGCCAGAGGCTTGTGCTTTCGGCATTTGAGACCATGCTGGAAATGGAGAGGGATCCACAGTCCTTTTCGGACAAGATGAAGTATGAATCGGGCCAGGATGCAGCAAACGGCTGAAAATCAGATGGAAAAATTCTGGGGAGGAAGCTGCCGCCTATGACAAGGATAAAAGAGAACGGAACGTTCCGCTTAAAATGTTGTGCTGCGAAATTTGCAAAATATTAAAAAAAATGTAAAAAAAGACTTGCATTTTTATGCGTGAGCAGTTATAATACTACTTGTGTTCCGGGGTGTGGCTCAGCTTGGTTAGAGCGCCATCTTAGGGAGGTGGAGGTCGCGAGTTCGAATCCCGCCACTCCGATACAATGAAAAGTGCCAATACCTGAATTTAGCGGGTTTTGGCACTTTTTCGTTATTAACCCAATAATTCAACCTTTTAAAATACCTGCCAATATATTAATGATGGAATGGATATCAGCCGGTGTATTCGTAGAGAACATGGTGCAGCTGTGGTAGAGGCGTGTAAGGGTTATGGGGAAATTTTATCAAAAGGGTTTAAAGATAAGTTGGAGCTTATAACGGTATTAGCTGATTAATGTTTGTTAAAATAATAAAAGTGTTAAAAGGCTGGTGGTTTTAGGGGGAGGCAATTTCATGGCAGAGAAAAAAATATATGAAATTATGCACATGGATAGAAGGGTTGCAAAGATTAGTGATACCGGACAATGTAAAATATATTATAAGTCATATATGCCGTATAATTTATTCCTGGAAGAATCAGATGACATAGATACATTAGTGAATAATGTTACTAATTTTAATTATTGGTGCGCAACAAGGGTCCTTACTTTAGATAGAAAATATGCAAAAGAGATACTCAATAGCATAGGAATGTTGCAGGCAGTGACAGATAAAGAAAGAGCCGCCATTGCATTGTCATATAGATGTACGTCTTTGACGGATGTTTTTTGGGTAAAATTGGAAAAAGAGAAAATTTTATTTAATGAAGTCAATTTGTTTGAAAATCACCTGGATAATGCATTTATTGATATTGCATTGAGGGGAAAACAATATACTGTGGAAAATGAATGTTTGGCAAGAGATCTCTCCACGAATGGATGTTTCCCTAAAGCATGGCAAAGAGTTCATGATGGTTTCAGACTGCTGAAGGATGGAGGCTCAGACGCAGTTGAGAGGGAAATACTTGCCAGTCAGATATGCAGATGTTTTAATGTTTCACAGGTATTGTATGAAAGAGGTTATTTTGATGGAGAGAAAGTCAGCATAAGCAGAAATATTACATCAAAAGAGTATTCAATTGTTTCCATGGAAGCATTTGAGGTGTATTCTGCAAACCATGACAGAAATACAAGAAAATATATTCTTTCCTTGGATAAACATAATTATTATATGATGAACATTATTGATTATTTGGTTGGAAATACAGATAGGCATTGGGGGAACTGGGGGGTATTAGTCCGTAATTCCAATAATAAACCAGTTCGATTGTATAATTTAATGGATTTCAACCAGGCATTTAATTCTTATGATAATATGGAAGGTGCTAACTGCCAGACTATGTTTGGGGAACATGTCAGTCAAAAGGAGGCGGCAGTTAAATCTGTTGAAAAAATTGGATTAAACCAAGTAAAAGAAGTACGCAGAGAGATTTTTAAGGAACTGCCTCAATTTTATGAATTGTTTTATAAAAGATTAGAGCTGTTAAAATCAATAGAATCCTAGAGGGTGGAAATGGATACAAGAAACATCGCCTGTATAGGCTTACACAAGCGATATTTCTTTACCATGGAAATGCTCCAGATAGGAGCAAATCTGTTATTCAAGGGCCTGAGGCACATTTTATTTCCCTTTGGATCAAGCTTCGTCTTCTTCGGCTGATTCTCCGGAAGCCCGAATCGTGATTCCGTTTACCACCACGTCGCCGCCCAGCTGGATCACAAGGCATTCCCGGCCCTCAAGGTTGCGGGTCTCAATCAGGTCCGTCCTTTCGGGCTTGACCTTGATGACTACATCTGGGGTCTTTACCTCGAAGCTGCGGGTGTTCATGACGTTGCTCATCAGGAGGGAAGTGTTTTCTCCGGCGGTCTCGTCATAGTGTCTGTCGAATTCCTCCAGCTTTTTGTTTGCCACGCCGCTGTCAGCCAGGATGGTTTTCACTTCTTTTTTGGCGAGGACTACAGGGGCGGGATCCTCTTTGTATTCCTCAGCCATAGTGGTGAGTTTGTCGTGAATGTTCTTCACGGTTTCGATATTGCAGTCGTCGCCCAGGGTTTCCTCGATGATCATCTGGAAGGTTTCCAGCTGGCCGCCGGCGGAGAGAGGCAGGGGGCAGCCAAGGAGCTGTTCCACAAAGTTTTCGTTCAGCTCCTCGGGGTCCTTGGAGTAGTAGAGGACACTGTGGATATCGGAACAGCGGTCTGTGAAGGCGGGAAACAGGAAGCCTGTCTCAGGCAGGGTGACGATCCAGTCACGGACGCGGTTCTGGAATATGTTTTCGGCGGCGTTGTAGCTTAAGCCCGGCTTGGAGAGCTCAACGGGGCAGATGCAGGAGAGTATGTATTCGTACACTTCGTCAGAGGCGTCCTCCATTTCAATGCCGTCAGAAGTTTTACCGGGCACGTCGTATGCATCGTGGATCAGCAGGATCAGGTAATTTCCCACAAATTCATAATTTGCAATGATTTTGTCAAAATACTCCTCCAGCAGGGCATCGTCCTTTAATTTGCTGTCTCTGAGCCGCAGCAGGAATTCCTGGGTGCCGCCCGCTTCTTCGCTGGCCAGGGGAAAGTCCAGCGTCAGCATGTTTTTCCCAAGGGTGCCGGAGAGGGTTTTCCTCAATATTTCAAAATATTTGAACATTTCTTCTTCGGGGAGGGCGAGAAAGGCCTGTTTGAATTCCGTCTTTTTATTTTTCTCACCGTCCACATAACAGCCGCAGATGCGGGTGATGGAGCATTTTTTTTGCGTCAGCAGCTTCTTGATCTCCGAAATTTCCTGTTTTGTCATCTTTTTATCCTCCCCGTGTCATGGCACAAAATATTCTAAGGTATTGTCCGAAAACAACTTGTGCAGATGACGAAAATCATAAACCTCCCGGCAGGCTGCGCAGACCGAAGGTGCCGTGTGCCAGTGGCACACGGCCGGCACGGACCGAAGGGGAAACCAACGCAGGCTGTGTGGATTCAGGCAAGTCAAATGCACAAGTTATTGATGGACAGTTCCCAAGCCTAAGTATAGCTCAAAAAATGTGGCGGGGCAAGTGCATAAATAGGTTGTGATTAAGGAATTCTTGTGTTACTATATATCATGAGAAAAAAACGGCATATATGCGCCATGCCGGGAGAGGGTATGATTATGAGTAAGGAAAAAGGATTTATTGCGGAGTTCAGGAAGTTTATCACCAGGGGAAATGTGATGGATATGGCAGTGGGTGTGATCGTGGGAGGCGCCTTCACCTCCATTGTGACGTCGCTGAACCAGGATATCCTCACGCCGCTTCTGGGAATTTTCGGAGGGACAGACTTTTCTTATCTGTCAGTGACTTTGGGCAGCGGCGAGGACGCGCCGGTGCTGGCCTATGGCAATTTCATAACGGCGGTGATCAACTTCCTGATCACTGCGCTGGTGATCTTCTGCATTGTCAAAGGCATCAATACCCTGGGGGACAGGCTTAAGAAGAAAGAACCTGCGGCGCCGGCGGCTCCCAAGACCAAGAAATGCCCTTACTGTCTCAGCGAGATTGCAATCGAGGCGGTCAGATGCCCTCACTGCACTTCGCATCTGGACGAAGAGGAGTAAGGCGGCGGGAACGTACGGCAGGAGTAAAAGGTATGTCTTTTAGGAGATTTAGTGTAAAGTACTATCGGGGAAAATGTGCGTGTCTGGCAGCGGCTGCGTTCCTGCTGTCCGTGCTCACAGCCTGCGGGGGAGCCGGGGAGAATACGGGAAAAGCCATGCAGCTGATTCAGGCGCTGGATTATCAGGGAGCCCTGGCGGAGCTTGACGCGGCGGAGGAAAAAAGGGAAAATCCGCGGCTGGTCCAGAGGACCCGGGGGATCGCATACATGGGCCTGACGGATTATGAGAATGCCGTCGCCTGTTTTCAGGCGGCGCTTGCCGGGAGCAATGGGCTGGTCCAGAATATTGATTTTGACCTTAATTATTATCTTGCGGCGGCATTTACAAAAAAAGGCGAGTTCGGGAAGGCGGAGGAAATCTATACGGCGATCCTGGCGCT
This sequence comes from uncultured Lachnospiraceae bacterium, assembly GCA_948470905.1. Lineage (GTDB taxonomy): Bacteria > Bacillota > Clostridia > Lachnospirales > Lachnospiraceae > Acetatifactor. The sequence continues at coordinate 5,094 of CAOKQK010000075.1, forward strand.
GCGTCCCAATGAGAAGGATGCCTATTTCCTGCGGGGAAATGCCCGGATGACGCTGTCAGATTACGACGGCGCCATCGCTGATTTTGAGACGGCTATCAAGCTGGCTCCCAAAGATTATGACAGGCTCATCGAGATCTATCAGGTGCTGGATTATTACGGCTGCGGCAACGTGGGCCAGGAGTATCTCCGGGCGGCCCTGAATGCCGGTGACAAGCAGATGAGCAAGTCTGCCAGCGGGCGGATCTATTATTATCTGGGAGAGTACCAGAAGGCTTATATAGACCTGGAGGCGTCAAAGGAAAAAGGAGGGCTGGAAAGCTACCTTTATCTGGGGAAGGCTTATGAGGCTACCGGTGATTATAATTATGCGATCAATATATATAACAGTTACCTGGAGAAAAACCAGGGCAGCTCGGAGATGTATAACCAGCTGGGGCTGTGCCAGATGACAAAGGGCGAGTATGCCGCTGCTCTGGAAGCATTCCAGGCGGGGATCGCGCTTGGGGACATCGGCGTGATGCAGGCGCTGTCCTTTAACGAGATCACGGCATATGAATATCTGGGAGATTTTGCCCAGGCGAAGGCGCTGATGGAGACCTATATGAGAAACTACCCCGATGACGTGAACGCCAAGAGAGAGTATGATTTCCTGTCCACCCGTTAAAAGCACTGCCGGGGCGCAGAGGCGGAACTAAGCTTTCGCAGGGGGAACGGATAAAAAACAGCCTCGGAGCGGAAACGCCCCGGGAGAATTTTCAGATGCGGTCTGTGCAGCTGAAAAATGCTCCCAGACTAGTACTGCGTTGCACAATTAACAGTGAATTCAGCACCGCCTATTTGCACCAATGCTGCGTTGTCATCAGTCAGCGATGGAGCCACATCGCTTCCTTCTTCCGCCTTGCCTTGGCACAAATATCCAGCGCTGACATTCACTGTTATATGCGCAACGCAGTACTGGGGGCGTAGAAGCGCAGAGGCGGAACTGATAAAAACAGCCTCGGAGCGGAAACGCCCCGGGAGAATTTTCAGATGCGGTCTGTGCAGCTGAAAATGCTCCCAGACCAGGGGGGCGTAGAAGCGCAGAGGCGGAACTGATAATATAGGAGAGAGACTATGATCAATCAATTGATAGCCAACATTAAGAAGACAAATGCTCCTGTTGTGGTGGGGCTGGATCCGATGATGAAATTTGTGCCGGAATATATACAGCGGGATGCCTTTGAACAGTACGGGGAGACCCTGGAGGGAGCGGCGGAGGCTGTGTGGCAGTTCAATAAGGGGATTGTGGATGCAGTCTGCGACCTGGTGCCTGCGGTGAAGCCCCAGGTGGCGATGTATGAGCAGTTCGGCATCCCCGGCATGACGGTGTTCAAGAGGACGGTGGATTACTGTAAGGAGAAGGGGCTGGTGGTCATCGGCGATGTAAAGCGCGGAGATATCGGCTCCACCTCAGAGGCTTATGCGGTGGGGCATCTGGGCAGGGTCAGCGTGGGCAGCAGGTCCTACAGCGCCTTTGACGAGGACTTTGTGACGGTGAATCCCTATCTGGGGTCTGACGGGGTGAAGCCTTTTATGAAGGTCTGCGCCCGGGAGAAGAAGGGCATATTTGTGCTGGTGAAGACCTCCAATCCCAGCAGCGGCGAGTTTCAGGACAGGCTCATGGACGGGAAGCCGCTGTATGAGCTGGTAGGTGAGAAGGTGGCGCAGTGGGGCGCCGAGTGCATGCCGGAGGATGGTGATTACAGCTATGTGGGAGCAGTGGTGGGAGCCACCTATCCCGAGCAGGGCAGGATCATGCGGAAGGTGATGCCCAAGTCCTTTATCCTGGTGCCCGGTTACGGCGCCCAGGGCGGAAAGGGTGCAGACCTGGTGGATTTCTTTAACGAGGACGGCCTGGGAGCCATTATCAACTCCTCCCGGGGCATTATCGCTGCGTATCAGCAGGAGGAGTATGCCCATTTTGGGGAGAGAGGCTATGCGGATGCGGCGAGGGCGGCGGTGCTCCACATGAGAGAGGACATTTCCACGGCGCTGGCGAATCGATGAAGCCTGTATGGCAGGTGTAAAAATATCAGTCAGAGGCATTTTGATGCATTGACATATGGGAAATCCTATAGTATATTCTCCTAAAGAAAATATTTATCAGAAAATTTAAGGAGACATATGGATGAGTGGACAGATAATTCCCATTTTTTATGCATGTGATGATAATTTTGTGAAATATGCCATCGTTTCCCTGCGTTCTATGATGGAGAATGCATCGAAGGGGAACCAATACAGGATACATGTCCTGAATACAGGCATCAGCGAGCGCATGAAACAGATCATGTACGACATGGCGGGCGATGGCTTTGAAGTCCGGTTTGTGGATGTGTCCCATGAGATAGATTCCATAAAGGACAGGCTGCCTATCAGGGATTATTATTCCAAGACCACGTATTTCAGGCTCTTTATCGCGGAGATGTTCCCGGAGTACCAAAAGGCGATCTATATTGACAGCGATACGGTGGTTTTGGGCGATATCGCGGAGCTTTACAACCATGAGCTTGGTGACAGGTGGCTGGGAGGCGCCCATGAGCAGGCGATGGTACAGATTGATGAGTACGGGACCTATGTGGAGGAGTGTGTGGGCGTTGAGAGGGACAATTATTTCAACGCAGGCGTGATCCTCATAAACTGCGAACAGTTCCGCAGGCAGAGGGTCCTGGAGCAGTTCATACAGCACCTTCACGAGTATGATTTTGTAGTGACCCAGGATGAGGATTATCTGAATCTGATCTGCCACAATCATGTGCTGTGGCTGGATACAAAGTGGAATATGGAAGTATTCGGGGAGATCCCCATTGCGGAGTCGGAGTTCAGGATCCTGCATTTCATCATGGTGTCGAAGCCCTGGCATTTCCGCGACTGCAGGTATCAGGAGTATTTCTGGAAATACGCCAGGATGACCAGCGTATATCAGGAGATCGTGGACGTCCTGGATGCCTACACGGACGAGGAGCGGGCGGAGGATGTGGCATCCTGTGACAGGCTGCTTCAGACGGCGGTGAATGAGACAAACCGTGAAGACAATTATCTGAAAATGGTGAAAGAAGGAAAGATTTCTCAGGATATTGCCAAAGTGTAAGGCGAAGCGGAGGACGGGGGAAGACAAGATGGACAAGATAAGTGCGGAAGGTATTCCGGAGGTAATGCTGCAGGCGCTCCGCGGCAGGGCGAAGGAGTCGCTGCGGGAGGGGCACTTCCTGTATGACGGGAAGGCGGTCCAGGTAGTGGAAGCGCTGGACTATGACTTCTCGGAGCTGGACAGGTATGCCGTGATGGGCAGGGGGGCGATAGCCAAGGCTGTCCTGCTGGACGGGCTGGTGAAGGATTATATTGAGAGAAATCCGGATGCGGCCATTGTGGATGTGGCATGCGGCATTGACACCCGTTTTTACCGCGTGGACAACGGGCAGATCCGCTGGTACAATATGGACCTTCCGGAGACCATAGAGGCGAGACAGCGCCTTCTGGGCAGCCATGAGAGAGTCCGGGACATTCAGAAGTCCGTGCTGGATGAAAGCTGGGCGGAGGAGGTAGAGACGGCGGGACCGGTCTTATTTCTGGTGGAGGGCTTTTCCATGTACTCCAACAAGCAGGATGTCCAGAAGATCTTCAAAATCATACGCACGAATTTCAGGCAGGCGGATGTGCTGATGGAGATCATGTCCCCCAAGGTGGTAAGGAAGGCTTCGGACGCTGCGGGAAAGAAGAAATATACCTGGGGCGTCAAAAACGGCAGGACCCTGCAGTCCTATACCACGGGGTTCCTGGCAGGGAAGGATGTGAGCCTGTTTGACCAGTTGAAAAAGATGTATCCCGGATATAAATTTTACCAGATCATTCCCGGCTTCCGGAATATGTCCAACAAGATAGCGACGCTGCACCTGGAGGCCGGGGGAGAGGGCTGAGGCAGCGAGGAGGTATGGAAATGTATATTGTATGTTTGGATCTGGAGGGAGTATTGGTCCCGGAGATTTGGATCGCGTTCGCGGAGGCCAGCGGCATACCGGAGCTTCGCAGGACTACCCGCGATGAGCCGGATTATGATAAGCTGATGAAATGGCGCATTGGGATATTGAAGGAGCATGGCCTTGGGCTCAGGGAGATCCAGGAGACGATCGCACGGATCGATCCCATGCCTGGTGCAAGGGAATTTCTGGATGAGCTCAGGAGCTTTACCCAGGTGATCATCATCAGTGACACCTTCACCCAGTTTGCCTCTCCTTTGATGAAGAAGCTCGGCTGGCCTACTATTTTCTGCAATTCCCTTGAGGTGGCGGAGAATGGGGAGATCACCGGGTTTAAGATGCGTATCGAGAATTCCAAGCTGTCAACGGTAAAGGCGCTGCAGTCCATCGGCTATGAGACCATTGCCAGCGGCGACAGCTACAATGACCTGGGGATGATCAAGGCGGGAAAGGCGGGATTTTTGTTCAAGAGCACTGACAGGATCAAGGCGGACAATCCTGAGATCCCCGCATATGAAACGTATGAGGAGCTGATGGCGGCTGTCAGGGGGGCCATGGGGATGTAGGCTTTTGGCAGGAGCGATCTTGTTGTGCTGTTTAAAGGAGGTTTGACAGGCATGGAGCAATATAAGCAGGAATTTATTGAATTTATGGTGGACAGCCAGGTGCTGAAATTTGGCGAGTTTACCTTAAAGAGCGGCAGAAAGTCTCCCTTTTTCATGAATGCAGGGGCATATGTGACAGGTACGCAGCTAAGGAAACTGGGAGAGTACTATGCGAAGGCGATCCACGACAGTTACGGCGATGACTTCGATGTGCTGTTCGGGCCGGCGTATAAGGGCATTCCCCTGAGCGTGGCTACGGCTATGGCGTACAGTGAGCTGTATGGCAGGGATATCCGTTACTGCTCCAACCGCAAGGAGATAAAGGATCACGGCGATGTGGGGATCCTGCTGGGGAGCGGCATCCATGACGGGGACAGGGTGGTCATTATCGAGGATGTCACTACATCAGGAAAGTCCATTGAGGAGACTTTTCCCATTATCATGGCACAGGGAAAGGTTGAGATCAAGGGGCTGATGGTGTCCCTGAACCGGATGGAGAAGGGCTTGGGCGGAAATGTGAGCGCCCTTGCCGAGATCAGGGAAAAGTATGGTTTTGACGCCCGCGCGATCGTAACCATGCAGGATGTGATAGATTATCTGTATAACAGACCTTATAAAGGCGAAATATACATTAATGATGAGATAAAGGCGGCGATTGATAAATATTATGAAACTTATGGTGCATGAAGAAAGAGATATTTTGACGGCAGGTGAGAAGAAACAGGAAGGGAGCAAGGTAATGGAACAGAAAGTCTATAAGGTAATGAGAGGCGCGGGAGCGGCGAATATTTCTGTGGGCGTCATCACGCTGGTCATGGGGATCGTGTCGGGAATCCTTTTGATCGTGACGGGAGCGCGGCTGATTGCAAACAAGTCCAAGATTTTGTTTTGACAGGCATGAGAAAAAAGAAAAACTTTATTTTTACCAACAAGAAAAACTCCAAGCGTGCGATAATGGCGGTCATACTGGGGGTCATCAGCCTGGTGTCGCTGGGAACCGTAGTGTTTCTCTCGGGCTTAAGCGGCGGCAGCGCAAAGGTAAGCTATGGGTTCACGGGGCTGCTGGCGGCGGTTTTTTCCCTGGCAGGGCTGCTGCTTGGGGTGGTGACGGTCCAGAATAAGGATTATTACAAGCTGTTTCCGGTATTGGGGATTTTGTTTAATTTCCTGACGCTGGCAGTGGTATGTCTGGTCTTGTATGCGGGGATATATTTATAGACGGGAGTGAGAGATATGGAGGTTCTTAAGGAGCGCTATGCCCTGGCGGCGGACAGGCTCAGGGAGATCCCGAAGGAGCAGTCGGGGGAAGGAAGGCTGGAATGTGAGGGCCTGAGAAAATTTTTTTCCGCGGAGGCGGAATTTCTGCTGATGATAGATGATACGAGAGACTTCCTCGGAAGGGGCGGGCTGAAGACGGCGCCCCTGGAGGAGCTTTCCAGGAGAAACCGCAGGCTGTATGAGGATATCCTGCCGGAAAATTATGAGAAAAGCTATGCCAATCCGGCGTATGCGGTCCGGGAGCTGGGGGAGGAGTACGGTGCAGTGCTGTCCGCCCTGTGGACGATGGAACGCAGGGTGATCGGCTATGTCTATGAGGGCAGGCTTGAGAGCCTGGTCATCTACATGGAGCTGTTCCTGGAGGTCTATGGGGCTTTTGTCTATGCCGCGTCCGAGAAGGAGCCTCTGCCTGGGAGGGAGGATATCCGGGAGAAGATGTACTGGTTTATGAGTGATTATGCGGAGGTCTTTGCGGAGGAGAGCATCCATGACATGGTCTGTGCGGAGGACAGCTTCGGCGTGGGCATTATCATGGAGAGCGACCTTACGGATGTGCGCTATCTGTACGCATATGGTGTGTACGTGGGGGAGAATGAGCTTGCCACGGCACGGTTCCTTGCGGGCCTTCCGGAGGAGACCATAGCCACCATGGCGGATACGTACACAGAAGGCTACCGCATTGGCTTTGAGGTCACGGGGAAGGATCTCTCCAAAAAGAAGACCGCCAGGATCTGTTATCATCTGGGCTTTGAGCGCATGATGCGGCGGGCTGTGAGCAACCTGGAGAAGCTGGGCTTAAAGGTGATAGCCGGTCAGGGCAGCTTTGAGGGAAGCAATCCCAACAGGCAGTATGGTTACGACCACAAGGATGACAAGGCACTCTTTCTTGACAAGAAATCTGTCAGCCGGGAGCTTGAGGCCTGGCGCGCAGGCTTCGAGCAATATAAGGCACAGGCTAAGGGGTATGCAGGGCCGGCAGTAGTGGAAACCTTTGGCGAGGCGGATTTCAACCCCGTGAACAAGAAGGAAGCGCTGCGTTTAAGCCCGGAGCAGGATAGGCTCCTGGTGGAATATCGCACTCAGGCGGGCATGATCCAGAGAGAGTATATCCCTGGAGAGGAGAGGAGCTTTACGATCATCGCGTTCCCGGTGCCGGAGATCGGGCCGGTCTTTGAGGAGCTGTTCCGGGAAACCATACGCATCAACACTCTGGATTATATGCTTTACCGGGATGTGCAGCAGAAGCTGATTGACGCGCTGGATCAGGCAGATTACTGCGAGATCAAAGGCTGCAACGGCAACCGCACGGACTTAAAGGTCAATCTGTACAAGCTGGCGGATCCGGAGAAGGAAACCATATTTGAGAACTGTGTGGCGGATGTGAACATCCCGGTGGGAGAGGTCTTCACCTCCCCGGTGCTGGAGGGCACCAACGGGCTGCTTCATGTGAACAGGGTCTTCTTAAACGGGCTGGAGTACCGGAATCTCTCGGTAGCCTTCAAGGATGGCATGATCTCGGATTATGACTGCAGCAACTTTGAGAGCCAGGAGGAAAACAGGAATTTCATCAGGGAAAATATCCTGTTCCGCCATGACACGCTGCCGCTGGGAGAATTTGCCATCGGCACCAACACTACGGCATATGTGGCGGCCAGGCGGCTGGGCGTGGAGGCTAAGCTTCCCATCCTGATCGCGGAGAAGATGGGCCCTCATTTCGCTGTGGGAGACACCTGTTATTCTCATACGGAGGAAGTGAGTGTGTACAATCCGGACGGGAAGGAGATCGTGGCCAAGTCCAACGCTGTGGCGGACCTGCGGCATACAAGGCCGGAGGAGGCGTACCTGAACTGTCATACGGATATCACCATCCCTTATGACGAGCTGGGAGAGCTGGCGGCGGTGAAAAAGGACGGTACGAGGATCGCCATTATACAGAACGGAAGGTTCGTGCTGCCGGGGTGTGAGGAATTGAACAGAGCGTTTGAGACTGTTTGAGAAGGCGGGCCTGTTATAATTTTTTAAAAAATTTTCTTAATAAGCCTTGCAGTTGAATCTTATTTTTAGTAAACTGGATATGGTGGCATAGGTATGTAATATGCCACATATCCAGTTTTGATTTTGTCAGGAAGGTTTTTATATTTGTTGCCATGACATTTTCTGGCACAAATGGGCATGAAAGCTTACTTTCCTACTTATTTTAATAGGTCTGTTTCAAGAGTGTAAGGAGGATACTATGGCAGATAGTGATATGTCCAGGGACAATATGCAGGATAAAGCGGGCGCGGGACCGTCTGCCCAGGAGGGAGCGCAGGGTGAGGTCGGAAAGACGGCAGGGATGGATAAGCCGGCGAAGGTTGGAACATCCACGAAGGTCGGGATGCCAGGCTGCGCAGGAATGCCGGTGAAGGTGGGGATCGTGATGGGAAGTGATTCCGACATGCCGGTGATGGCGAAGGCGGCGGACATTTTGGAGGAGCTGGGGGTCGCTTATGAGATGACGATTATCAGCGCGCACAGGGAGCCGGAAGTTTTCTTTGAGTATGCCAGGAACGCGGAGGAAAAGGGTTATAAGGTAATCATTGCAGGGGCGGGCATGGCGGCGCATCTGCCGGGCATGTGTGCAGCCATATTCCCCATGCCGGTCATTGGTATCCCCATGCATACCACTTCGCTGGGAGGACGGGACTCCCTGTATTCCATTGTACAGATGCCTTCGGGCATCCCTGTGGCGACAGTAGCCATAAACGGCGGCGCCAATGCGGGGCTGCTGGCGGCAAAGATCCTTGCTACCTCGGACGAGGAGCTGCTGGCAAGGGTGAAGGCTTACAGTGCAAAATTAAAAGAGCAGGTGGAGGCTAAGGACGCAAGGCTGCAGGAACAGGGCTATAAGGCATATCTGGAAGGCATGAAGAAATGATCTGTGAGGCGGTTTCCGGATCAGGTACAGTGCTGTGTTGATCCTGTTCAGGGGGCAATGCAATATGTATCAGCGTATGATAAGGGCTGCGGAGCGTGCCGGAGCACGCAGAAAGGTATAGATTAAAATGGATTACAAAAAAGCTGGAGTAGATATTGAGGCGGGCTATAAGTCGGTGGAACTGATGAAAAAGTACGTGAAGGAAACCCTGCGCCCTGAAGTGCTGGGCGGCATCGGCGGTTTTTCCGGGGCTTTTTCTATGGAGGGTTTCAAGAATATGGAGGACCCCATGCTCCTGTCAGGTACGGACGGCGTGGGAACCAAGCTTAAGCTCGCCTTTATCCTGGATAAGCATGACACCATAGGCATCGACTGTGTGGCAATGTGCGTCAATGATGTGGCGTGTGCAGGCGGCGAGCCGCTGTTTTTTCTTGACTATATTGCCTGCGGCAAAAATTATCCCGAGAAGATCGCTGCTATCGTGAAGGGAGTTGCCGAGGGCTGTAAGCAGGCAGGCGCCGCCCTGATTGGGGGGGAGACTGCGGAGCACCCGGGGCTAATGCCGGAGGAAGAATATGACCTGGCGGGCTTTACCGTGGGCATCGCGGACAGGAAGGATCTGATCACGGGAGAGGAGATCAGGCCGGGGGACGTGCTAGTGGGGATTGCCTCCTCGGGAGTGCATTCCAACGGCTTTTCCCTGGTGCGCAGGGTGTTCGAGATGACCAGGGAGAGCCTGGATACTTATTATGAGGAGCTGGGGGCTACGCTTGGGGAGACTCTGCTTGCGCCGACTAAGATTTATGTGAAGGCAATGAGGGCGATCAAGGATGCGGGCGTGAAGGTGAAGGGCTGCAGCCATATCACGGGAGGAGGCTTCTATGAGAATATTCCCCGAATGCTTCCTGAGGGCATCAGGGCTGTTGTGGAGAAGGACAGCTATGAGGTTCCTGCCATCTTCAGGCTTTTGCAGGAAAAGGGCGGCATTGAGGAACAGATGATGTACAATACATACAATATGGGGCTTGGCATGGTGCTTGCGGTGGCGGCCGGGGATGCGGACAGGACGGTTTCCGCGATCCGTGAAGCGGGGGAGGTTCCCTATATCGTAGGCAGATGTGAGGCAGGAGAAAAGGGAGTGGACATATGTTGAGGATCGTAGTTTGTGTATCCGGCGGAGGGACGAACCTGCAGGCTGTCCTGGATGCTGTGGATGCCGGCAGGATCACCAATGTGGAGATCGGGGCTGTGATCAGCAACAATGCCGGGGCAAAGGCTCTTACGCGTGCCAGGGAGCATGGCATTCCGGGGATTTTGATGTCCCCGAAGGAATATGCGGACAGGGAAGCCTTTAACCGGGCGTTTACTGAGGAAATGGTCAGGCTCCATCCTGACCTGGTGGTGCTTGCGGGATTTCTGGTGCGGATCCCGCCGCAGATGGTGGAAAAGTTCTCAGGCCGCATCATCAATATCCATCCTTCCCTGATTCCTTCCTTCTGCGGGGTAGGCTATTATGGGATCAAGGTTCACGAGAAAGTGCTGGAGCGGGGCGTGAAGGTAACAGGCGCCACGGTGCATTTCGTCAACGAAGGGATGGACGAGGGTCCGATTATAGCCCAGAGGGCGGTGTATGTAGAAGATGATGATACGCCGGAGATCCTGCAGCGCCGCGTTATGGAGCAGGCGGAATGGCTGCTGCTTCCACAGGCAATCGACGATATCGCCAACGGCAGGCTGGAGGTCGTGGACGGGCATGTGAGGCGCAGAGAAGGCAGGGCGTGAAATTTTGGACGCGGGAGTGCAGTGAGTGGAACAGGGTTCTACAGGCGGGAAAGTTCCCACAAGTAGGAAAGCTCTCAGAGGGGGAAAGTTCCCACAAGTAGGAAAGCTCCCACGGGTGGAAAAGCTCCCGCAGGAGAGAAAGGTTTCACAGGCAGGAAAGTTCCCACAAGAGGGAAAGTTCTCACAGGCGGAAAAGTACCCACAAGTGGGAGAGTTCCCGCCTGCGGGAACGGTAAAAACAGTCTCGAAGGTGTAATTTAGGAGAGGATATAGGCATGAAGGTATTGATCATAGGAGGCGGCGGGCGTGAACATGCCATCGCGGTCAGCATGAAGAAGAGCAGCAGGGTGGAGAAGCTTTACTGTGTGCCCGGAAATGCGGGGATCGCGCAGATTGCGGAGTGTGAGCCGTCCATCGGCGTAATGGATTTTGACAGGATTGTGGAATATGCAAAAGATAAGCAGGTGGATCTGGTGTTTGTGGCGCCGGATGATCCCCTTGTGGGCGGCCTGGTTGACAGGATGGAGGCGGAGGGCTTCCGCACTTTTGGACCCAGGGCGGACGCGGCGGTTCTGGAGGGGAGCAAGGTCTTTTCCAAGGATCTTATGAAAAAATATCATATCCCTACAGCCGCCTACGAGACCTTCGATGATCCCGGGGAGGCTTTGGAATATCTCAAAACGGCGAAAATGCCCATCGTGCTGAAGGCGGACGGGCTCGCTCTGGGCAAGGGCGTGCTGATCTGCAATACCTTGCAGGAGGCCCAGGCTGGCGTAAAGGAGATCATGCTGGATAAGCACTTTGGCAGCGCGGGAAACCGCATGGTCATTGAGGAGTTTATTACCGGACCGGAAGTGTCAGTGCTGTCCTTTGTGGATGGAAAGACGATAAAGACTATGACTTCCGCTCAGGATCATAAGAGGGCGAAGGACGGAGATCAGGGATTGAATACGGGAGGCATGGGGACCTTTTCACCCAGCCCGTTCTATACGAAGGAAATAGATCAGTTCTGCAGGGAACACATTTACCAGGCTACAGTAGATGCCATGGCGTCTGAGGGAAGGGAGTTCAGGGGAGTGATTTTCTTTGGCCTGATGCTGACGCCTGAGGGTCCCAGAGTGTTGGAATTTAATGCACGCTTTGGAGATCCGGAGACACAGGTGGTGCTCTGCAGGATGAAGAACGACATTATGGACGTGATAGATGCCTGTATCGACGGCACGCTGGATCAGGTTGAACTGCAGTTTGAGGACAATGCGGCAGTGTGTGTGGTGCTTGCCTCCGACGGCTATCCGGAATCCTATGAAAAAGGTTTTGAGATCACGGGGCTGGGCAGGTTTGAGGGGAAAGAGGACTATTATTGTTTCCATGCGGGAAGCAGGCTGGACGATAAGGGTCGGATTGTCACAAACGGCGGGCGCGTGCTGGGCGTGACCGCAAAGGGCGCAAACCTCAGGGAGGCGCGTGCCAGGGCCTATGAGGCGACGGAATGGGTTTCTTTTGCAAACAAATATATGCGGCATGATATTGGAAAAGCAATTGACGAAGTGTAAAGCGGGGGTTGACCGCTGGTGTTTGGATTGAGGGGAGGCATTGTGTATGGACAGGGAAGAACGAGTGGATGCCATGGGTTATTACAATGTTCCGCGATTGTGCAAGATTTGCGGCGGAGTAATGGTCTTTAAGGGCGTAGGGGAATATCGCTGTGAGGAATGCGGAGATGTGGAATATGACGATTACGGCAAGGTAAGGCTGTATATTGAGGAACACAGAGGCGCCACGGCAGCGGAGATTGAGAATGCCATCGGCGTGTCCCAGCGGACGATCCGTAAGCTTTTGAAGGATGGGAGGCTGGAGGTTGCGGAAGGATCCAAGACATTCCTGTCGTGTGAAGTCTGCGGCAAACCCATACGTTCCGGTCAGTATTGTCCGGAGTGCGAGATCAATGTCCATCGGAAAATGGAGGAACAGCAGCGGCAGGCAAAACAGAAGGACAAGAACGCTCAGGGCTATAGCGGACCGCAGAAGTTGGATGAGGGTCAGAAAAGATTCCGCAGAGATACCTAAATGGCAGAGGCTAGTACTGTGTTGCGCATATAACGGTGAATATCAGTGCTGAATATTTGTGCCAGGGCAAGGCGG
>CAOKQK010000076.1 GCA_948470905.1 uncultured Lachnospiraceae bacterium
AGAAAAACAGGGACGGCGAGGATTTGTTTCAGTCTTGAACCTATGGTTTTTTCTTTATTTTTTTTCATCTTATGTATTTTACTGCTGGACATGATTTCTCCTTATTGCGCGGAAATTTCAGATAAATTGTCTTTTTTTATAATAATAGCGTATTTTGCGCATTTGTCAACCTGTTGTGCTTGTGATTTTGGAACAAATACTCTATAATGATATAAGGACACAGGTTTGATAGGATTACAGCTCTGCTGAAACAGAACTGCAGTAAGGCACGACAGACAACAAGGAAGCACAGGCATCATAATGAGGCTGGTGAATCAGGATGAGGCAGGTGCAGCATAGGAGGAAGACGTTGAACACAGATTATCGCTATAGAAACCCGTATCCGTTGGGAGCCAGTATAGAGGGAGAGAAGATTCGATTTTCATATGTATCAAGGGTGCCGGGTGCCGGTTCCAGAGGTATCCTGCTGTATGACAGAAAGTCTGGCCGCCTGCTGGATAAACTGCCTTTTTCGGGCGGGGAGAGGGCAGGCAGCATTTACTGCAAATGGGTTTCCGGTATAGATCCGGCGTCTGTCACCTATCAGTTTTATGAAGATGGCCGCATTATCGTGGATGAGTATGCCAGGGAGATCGTGGGCAATGTACCCTATGGAAAAGAGAGGAAGTCTGAGGATCTGAGGGCAGGTATCCTGACGGAGAGCTTTGACTGGGGGGATGACAGGCGCCCGGGACTTGCTTATGGGCAGATGGTCTGTTACTGCCTTCATGTGAGGGGGTTTACGAAGCATGCATCCTCAAAGGTTCAGAACAGGGGGACTTTCAGAGGCATTGAGGAAAAGATATCTTATTTAAAGGAGATCGGCATTACGACCCTGGAACTGCAGCCTGCCTATGAATTCCTGGAATTATCCGGCGGGGAGGAGCAGGCGGAAGGGCTTCCTGAGGGGACAGTCTATGCAAAAGAGCTGCAAAGAGAGAAAAAGATAAATTACTGGGGTTATATAAAGGGGTATTATTACGCGCCAAAGGCATCCTACGCGGCGTCAGACAAGCCGTCAGAGGAGCTGAAAGAGCTGGTCAGAAAGCTCCATGCCAACGGTATGGAGCTGGTGCTGCAGTTTTATTTTCCCGAGGAAGTCAAGCGGGGCGAGATTGCGGATATCCTGCGGTTCTGGGTGTTGGAATACCATGTGGACGGCTTTCATCTCATGGGGGAGAATTTAGGTGCGGAGCTTCTGGCGGCGGACCCGCTTCTGGCGGATACGAAGCTATGGTATTACCGGTTTGACGCGGATGCAGTTTATGGCAGAGGCGGCAGAACGCACTATCCCCATATTGCGGAGTATAACGACAGCTGGATGTATGACATGCGCAGGTTCTTAAAAGGGGACGACAGCACACTTTCCGGCGCGCTCTATCATATGCGCCACATCCCGGAAAAGGCAGGACGTATCCATTATCTGACAAATTATTATGGATTTACCCTTGCTGATCTATTTTCTTATGATTTCAAGCACAACCTGGAAAACGGGGAGGACAACAGGGACGGAAACAGCTATAACTGCAGCTGGAATTGCGGGGAGGAGGGAACTACCCGCAAGATGAGGATCAAGAAGCTGCGGTGTAAACAGGTGAAAAATGCCATGTGCCTGCTTCTGCTTTCCCAGTCCACACCCCTGATCTTTATGGGAGACGAGTTCGGCAATTCCCAGAAAGGAAATAATAACCCCTACTGTCAGGATAATGCGGTTGCATGGCTGGACTGGTCCCGCATGGATAAAAACAGTGAGATTTTTACATTCTGGAAACAGCTTGCGGCATTCCGCAGGGAGCATCCTATCCTGCACCCGGACAGGGAGTTCCGGCTGATGGACTATGCCGCCTGCGGATATCCGGATCTGTCCTATCACGGACAGAGTGCATGGAAACCCAGAATGGATGGATATTTTCGCTACATTGGCCAGATGTATTGCGGAAAATACGCCCAGAGGCCTGCTGGTGAGGAGGACGATTTCCTGTATGTGGCGCTGAACATGCACTGGGAACCCCATCAGCTTGCCCTGCCAAAGCTTCCCAGGGGGATGCAGTGGGAGCTTGCTTTCGCCACGGAGGAGGCAGGAGAGGACGCGGACGAGGGAGGTTCAGAGCTTTTGAAAAATATTGCTCCCCGCAGCATCAGCGTATACCGGAGTGTGGACGTGGCTGTCCGGATACAGGAACGTGGCGGGAAGAATCGGGATGGAACAAGAAGGAAAGCCCGGGGGAATGAAAATGGTTCATAACGGCAGCCCGAAGATGGGCGCAGGGAGATAAATGTCGGTGGGGATGAGGAAAGGATGCGGTTTTGAGATAAATGGGCGCGGCATGGAAACATTTTAAGACGATCACACACCATAAGTATCTGGTGGCAAAGGGCTGTTTTCGGATAGGCCTGTACCGGCAGGGGCTGCTGCATGACATGTCCAAGTACAGCCCTGCGGAATTCAGTGTTGGCGTAAAATATTACCAGGGGACCAGGAGCCCCAACAACGCGGAGCGTGAGGATCGGGGGTATTCCTCCGCCTGGCTGCACCATAAGGGGCGCAACAAGCATCATTTTGAATACTGGCAGGACTATTGTCTCCAGGGGGAGAAGGGGCTGTTGGCGCCGGTACCCATGCCGGACAGGTATATTGCGGAAATGATCATGGACAGGATTGCGGCGAGCAAGGTCTACAAGGGAGCGGATTACACGGACGCCGCCCCGCTGGAATATTACCGTATGGGCAGGGAGCATCCGTCCATCCATCCGGATACGCAGGCTGTTCTGGAGAGGCTGCTGACCATGCTGGCGGAGGAGGGTGAGCAGAAGACCTTTGCCTGCATCAGGAGGGAGCTTGTGAAGGGTGGAAGCGGGCACGGAAGAAGCATAAAAGAAAAATAACAGAAGAATAGTATAATGGAAGATTCCGAAAGGCACATTTGACGAGACTTCTGCATATGATACCATAAAATCAAAACAGAATATGGTGGGCATATGAATTGTTGCTGGATTCTTTTACTGCTGCTTTGCTGCGGCAGAGGCTGCGGTGGCTCCGCGGTTTCCTGTATCTCAAATAACAACTGCTGCCGCGAACCCAGGAATGCCGGGAATGCGTGTAGAAGAAAGGAACCGGAGAGGGATTGTGAGTGTGAGGCTGTAAGGCCGGAACCGAGGATGGACGACAGGAAGGGCTGTGATGTTGCCAGTATGATCCCTCAGCCGTGGCAGGAATACGCAAGGCGTGATGCTGAGGACTGTCGGGACTGATATTCCGTATTGAAAAACTTATGCAGATATTCTGGACTGTTTTTCCCACAGCGCAGTCTGTGGGACGGTGTGAATAATAACGAAAGCGTAATATAAGGCATGTTTTGTGAGGGCGGTCGAGGTTGACCGCCCTGCATTTTTGTGCTATATTAAAAAATACAGGATTAATCTGTTCCTGGCAGGACGGATATGGAAAGGAAGGAACGATATGGCAGATAAAACTTCGCAGGACCAGAATAAGGAAGTGTCTCAAACGGAAGTGTCACAGGAGGACGCATCACAGGATGAAGCTTTGCACTATAACGAAAAATATGTTGCATATGTCTCCACATACACCCAGGGGGACAGCCACGGGATAAAAATATATGATGTGGATATGGAAAACGGGCGTTTCGTGGAGAAGGACAAGGTGGAGATCACAAATTCCTCCTATGTGACCATCTCTCACAACGGAAAGTTTCTGTATTCCATTACGGATTTCGGCGTGGAGTCCTATACGATTCAGGCGGACGGGAACCTGGAGATCCTGAACTTTGCACCGATCAATGGTATGAGGGGCTGCTATGTGTCCACGGATTATACGGACAGCTATCTTTTCGTGGCAGGATATCACGACGGCAAGCTGACGGTACTGCGTCTGAAGCCTGACGGCGCCATCGGTGAGATAACGGACGAAATATTCCACAAGGGACTGGGAAGTGTGGCGGAGCGCAATTTCAGGCCGCATATCAACTGCGCCAGGATGACCCATGACAATAAGTATCTGCTGGTGGCGGATCAGGGAATGGATCACGTAAATGTCTATCGTTTTGACCTTATGACAGGCAAAGTGCTGCTGGCAGACATTATTAGAAGCGAGCTGGAGTCTGCACCCAGACATATCAAGATTTCCAGGGACGGGCGTTTTATCTACATTGTCCATGAATGGAAGTGTTATATTGATGTGTATTCCTATGAGGAAAAAAACGGGCAGCCGGTGTTTGAAAAGATCCAGTCCATCGAGACCTGTAAGTGTGAAAAGGGCAGCTCCAACGCCGCCAGCGCCCTTACGTTCTCTACAGACTATAAATATCTTCTCAGCACCAACGCGGGGGACAATTCCGCGGTATTGTTCCGGGTGGACGAACAGACAGGTATGCTTGAGGAGCGTTTCTGCCTGCCCGTCAGCGGCGAGTATCCCAAGGATGCCAGCCTGTTTCCCAACAATAAATTCCTGGTATCCCTGAACCATGAGACTAACGACATGACTTTTTTCCATGTACATCCCGAGGAGGGGACCATGGTCATGAACGGGGCGCCGGTCAAGGTGAACGTGCCCAACTGCATTATTTTTCACCGCCTGTAAAAGGCAGCCACAGAGTCCAGTCTGGCGGACATATTGACCAGCATGGCGTCCAGGACGGTGACAGCGGTCATGCATTCCATGACTACCACAGCCCGGGGCACGATGATGGGGTCGTGGCGTCCCTGAATGTTGATGTCGATATCTGTACCAGATTGGTTGATGGTGTGCTGGGTCAGCATGATGGAGGGTGTGGGCTTAACATGGGCGCGCACCACCATGGTGCTGCCGTCGCTGATGCCGCCCAGGATACCGCCTGCGTGATTGGTTGCCTTTGTCACTTCGTTTCCATTCATGCGGAAGGAGTCATTGTTTTCGCTGCCGTATCTGGAAGATACCTTGCAGCCGTCCCCTATCTCTACAGCCTTCACGGCGCCGATGGACATGACGGCCTTTGCCAGATTTGCGTCCAGCTTGTCAAAAACGGGATCCCCAATTCCTGCGGGAAGCCCCTCCACGATACATTCCATACAGCCGCCTACGGAATTAAGTGCCTTTCTTGCCATTTCAAGATAATGAATAGCGGCTTCGTTTGCCACAGGATCCGGCATGGCGGTGGGAGTATTCAGGATGGAATTTCGGTCAAACCTGTCCATGTCGATTTCAATGGAGCCGATAGAGCGAGTATAGGCGCATACGGTGATGCCAATGGATTTAAGGATCTTGCAGGCAATGGCGCCTGCGGCGACCCGTCCGACGGTCTCCCTGCCGGAGGAGCGCCCGCCTCCGCGATAATCCCGGAAACCGTACTTTGCGTCATAGGTGTAGTCCGCGTGGCCGGGACGGTAGCAGGATGCGATATCGCTGTAATCCCCGGAAATCTGGGATGTGTTCCGCACGATCAGGGATATGGGGGTTCCTGTGGTGCGTCCCTCGAAGACGCCGGACAGGATCTCCACGGCATCGTCCTCATTCCGCGGGGTGGAAATATTGCTTTGCCCGGGTTTGCGGCGGTTTAGATAGACCTGAATGTCATCCTCACACAGATCCAGCCCGGCGGGACAGCCGTCGATGACCACACCCAGTGCCTTGCCGTGTGATTCTCCCCATGTAGTAATTTTAAAGATTGTTCCGAAAGTTGAACCTGCCATAGTGATACCTCCTAGTTTTAAGTTCCCGCAAGCGGGAACCTGTACCGTTCTCTGCACTCCGACGCTCCCTTGTCTGGAAGGAAAATTTATCTGCTGAGGACGCAGGTGAAATTTTTTCCTGGGGCGTCTCCCTTGCGAGACTGATTGGCTGATCGCTTAAAAAATGGCCACAGTCTCTGAATGTGATATGTATCATATCAGATTATAGAGAACGAAAGAGAAAAAAGCAACTTTTGGGGCAAATTTAATCAGAATTTTTATAAAAATATTTTGTGGCTGAGCTGTTGTATTGAAATATAATAATACAATATTTTTAAGAAAAAAGGTGTACAGATTCTTAAAATATGATATTATGGAAAACAGTATGTTTTTTGCAGTTGCGGGCGTGGAAACGTGAATGCGAAATCGGAATATGTGAAACAGGG
This sequence comes from uncultured Lachnospiraceae bacterium, assembly GCA_948470905.1. Taxonomy (GTDB): domain Bacteria; phylum Bacillota; class Clostridia; order Lachnospirales; family Lachnospiraceae; genus Acetatifactor. The sequence continues at coordinate 6,150 of CAOKQK010000076.1, forward strand.
ATTCAAGCAAATAGAACAGGTTTCAAGGAGTATACAAATGGGTTCTGACAGTAAGAAAGCTTATTATCGAATTTTAAAACGGGAAGGCAGGGCAAAGCGGGCGGAATACAAAACTGTCCATGGTACGATCCAGACGCCTGTTTTTATGAATGTGGGGACAACCGCCGCCATCAAGGGAGCAGTCGCCACATCCGATCTGGAGCAGATTAAGACACAGGTAGAACTGTCCAACACTTATCACCTGCATGTACGCCCGGGAGACAGGGTGGTGAAACAGCTGGGAGGACTGCACAGGTTTATGTCCTGGGACAGGCCAATACTTACGGATTCCGGAGGCTTCCAGGTTTTTTCCCTTGCAGGACTGCGTAAGATCAAGGAGGAGGGGGTCTATTTCAACTCCCATGTAGACGGGCGCAGGATTTTCATGGGTCCGGAGGAGAGTATGCAGATCCAGTCCAATCTTGCCTCCACCATAGCCATGGCCTTTGACGAGTGCGCGCCCAGCAAGGCGGACAGGGCCTATGTGCAGGCATCAGTGGAACGCACTGCCAGATGGCTGGAGCGCTGTAAGCGGGAGATGGGCCGGCTGAACGGGCTGGAGGATACCATCAATCCAAACCAGCTGCTCTTTGGCATTAACCAGGGAGCGGTCTACGGGGATATTCGTATAGAACATGCAAAGCGTATTGCGGAGATGGACCTGGACGGTTATGCGGTGGGTGGCCTGGCTGTGGGGGAGACTCATGAGGAGATGTATGATATCCTGGATCAGGTGGTGCCTTTTCTGCCGGTGGATAAGCCCACCTATCTGATGGGGGTGGGGACCCCCGCCAACATTCTGGAGGGTGTGGAGAGAGGGATTGATTTCTTTGATTGCGTGTATCCCACCAGAAACGGACGCCACGGGCATCTATACACCAACGGCGGCAAAATAAATCTGTTCAATGCAAAGTATGAGCTGGATGGCCGCCCTGTGGAGGAGGGATGCGGATGCCCTGCATGCAGGCGGTATTCCAGGGCTTATATCAGGCATCTGTTAAAGGCGAAGGAAATGCTGGGCATGCGGCTGTGTGTACTGCACAATCTTTACTTTTACAATACCATGATGGAGGAGATCCGCGATGCCCTGGAGGAGGGCAGATTTTCGGAGTACAAGAGGCAGAAGCTGGAGAGGATGGGGCAGGGACCTGCGTAAGGCGGGATTGCCGTTTCAACTGTAAAAAAATAATAAAATGCTTGCCTTTGCCTGAAATTTTGTGTATCATGTATACTTGAAGCAGTGCATAGACCTGACTGCGGTGACGGGAATATGGTATGGCAGAGGTCCTGCATGGAATTTAATATCGTAAAATGACAGGCGTGAAAATTCACTGACGCAAAATTTACAGGTGTAAAATTGATTGATGTAGATAGTTACAGATGTAAAATTTTACAGGCAAAAGTTTTGTATCTGTAAATTGTCGGAACGGAGGAGAGATGGGAATTTTATTGGAAGCGGGAACGGAAGCGGCAGGGGATGCCGCAGCGGCGGGAGGCATGAGCCTTTTGGGGATTGTCCTTGTGTATGCCGTCATGATCGGCGCAATGTGGTTTATCTTTATGAGACCCCAGAGCAAGGAAAAAAAGCGGGTGGCATCCATGCTTGCGTCGCTGGAGATTGGGGATATTGTCATGACGACATCCGGATTTTACGGCACTGTGATCGCCATTGATGAAAATGAGAATACAGTGGTGGTCGAGTTCGGCAACAACAAGAACTGTCGTATTCCTATGGATAAATCTGCAATCAGCCGTGTAGAGAAGCCTGAAGAAAAATAAAAGGTGCAGAGGGAGAAGCTGCCACACTGTTGATCAAGTACTGCGTTGCGCATATAACAGTGAATATCCGTGCTGAATTCACTGTTAATTGCGCAACACAGTACTAGTACAACATTTTCTTAATCCTCGTATACTAAGTGCTTGATATTTGCGTCAATGCAAGGCGGAGGAAGGAGGCAATGCGGTGGCATTGTTGACTGACGACAACGCAGCAATGACACAAATAGCGAGTGCTTAGTATATGAGAGATTAAAAAACGTTGTACTAGGTTCACAGTGGGGCAGCATTTTGTTTATGGGAACAGCATTACGGGATTATGACAAATACATGGATTGGAATTTGCATTACAATTATACACTGTAATTTGTATTTAAAGAAAGGATGATAAACATATGGAGCTGCATATTACATGCATTCCCGGTGACGGGATCGGGCCGGAGATCATTGCGGAAGCGAAAAAGGTATTGGAGAAGACGGCGGAGGTCTATGGGCATGAAATGATTTTTGAGGATATCCTCATGGGCGGGGCTTCCATTGACGTACACGGCGTTCCCCTGACGGAGGAAGCGGTGGCAAAGGCAAAGGCGGCGGACGCAGTGCTGATGGGTTCCATCGGCGGCGATACCACTACCTCCCCCTGGTATCAGCTTCCGCCGGATAAGCGTCCGGAGGCAGGGCTTTTGGGCATCAGGAAGGCATTGAACCTGTTTGCCAACCTGCGTCCCGCAGTGCTTTATGACGAACTAGCCGGAGCATGCCCGCTGAAGGAAGAAATCAGCAGGGCAGGCTTTGATATGATGATCATGCGCGAGCTGACAGGGGGGCTGTACTTCGGGGAGAGGAAGACAGTGGAGGAGAACGGCGTGCGGAAGGCTGTTGATACCCTGACCTATGACGAGAATGAGATCCGCCGTATCGCCCTCAAGGGTTTTGACATTGCCATGAAGCGCAGGAAGAAAGTTACAAGCGTTGACAAGGCTAACGTCCTTGATTCCTCCAGGCTTTGGAGGAAGGTAGTGGAGGAGGTCGCCAAAGATTATCCTGATGTGACATTGGAGCATATGCTGGTGGATAATTGTGCCATGCAGCTGGTAAAGGATCCGGCGCAGTTTGACGTGATCCTCACCGAAAATATGTTTGGGGATATCCTCTCGGATGAGGCGAGCATGGTCACAGGGTCTATCGGCATGCTTGCAAGCGCAAGCCTCAACGATACAAAGTTCGGCCTTTATGAGCCCAGCCACGGCTCCGCGCCGGATATCGCGGGACAGGATATTGCCAATCCCATTGCCACGGTCTTAAGCGCTGCCATGATGCTGCGGTACAGCTTTGACCTGGACAGGGAGGCGGAGGCGATTGAAAATGCCGTAAAGCAGGTCTTGAAGGACGGCTACCGCACGGGAGATATCATGTCCGCCGGCTGTGTCAGAGTGGGATGCTCCCAAATGGGGGATCTGCTGGCAGAGCGGATCAGGTAGGGAGAAGACGCCGCGAGGTGATATAGATTGCAATGAAAGGAAAGAGGTATAGATATGAGAAGTGATTCCGTAAAAACCGGCGCCGCGCAGGCACCGCACAGAAGTTTGTTTAACGCATTGGGCTATACAGAGGAGGAGAGACAGCGTCCTTTGATTGGTATTGTGTGCTCCTATAATGAGATCGTCCCCGGCCATATGAACCTTGACAAGATTGCGGAGGCGGTGAAGATGGGCGTGGCAATGGCGGGAGGAACCCCCATCATGTTTCCTGCCATCGCGGTCTGCGACGGCATTGCCATGGGGCATGTGGGCATGAAATACTCCCTTGTCACCAGGGATCTGATCGCGGACAGCACCGAATGCATGGCGCTGGCGCACGGCTTTGACGGCCTGGTCTGTATTCCAAACTGCGATAAAAATGTCCCCGGGCTACTGATGGCGGCGGCGAGGGTGAACATTCCCACTATCTTTGTGTCCGGAGGTCCCATGCTGGCAGGGCGTGTCCACGGGCAGAAAAAGAGCCTTTCTTCCATGTTCGAGGCGGTGGGCAGCGTGGCTGCAGGCACCATGACCATGGAGGAGCTGTGCGAGTATGAGGAGAAAGTCTGCCCTACCTGCGGCTCCTGCTCCGGCATGTACACGGCAAATTCCATGAACTGCCTGACAGAGGCCATCGGCATGGGGCTCAAGGGCAACGGCACGATTCCGGCTGTCTATTCCGAGAGGATTCGTCTGGCAAAGCATGCAGGCATGAAGATCATGGAGCTGGTGGAAAGGGATATCAAGCCCCGGGACATCATGACCCAGGAAGCCTTTATGAATGCGCTGACGGTGGATATGGCCCTCGGCTGTTCCACCAATTCCATGCTGCATCTGCCTGCGATTGCCAGGGAGGCGGGAGTTGACTTAAACCTTGACATTGCCAACGAGCTGTCCGCAAAGACGCCCAACCTGTGCCATCTGGCGCCTGCAGGTCCCACCTACATAGAGGATCTGAACGAGGCGGGCGGTGTCTATGCGGTGATGAATGAACTGACCAAAAAGGATCTGCTGAACCTGGACTGCATGACAGTAAACGGTACCACGATCGGTGAAAATATTAAGAACTGCAGGAACCTGAACCCGGAGGTGATACGCCCGGTGGAGAACCCTTACTCGGAGACCGGCGGCATTGCCATCCTGAAAGGCAATCTGGCTCCTGACAGCGGTGTGGTCAAGCGCTCCGCGGTTGTGCCTGAAATGCTGGTGCATCAGGGTCCTGCCAGGGTGTTTGACTGTGAGGAGGACGCCATCGACGCTATCAAGGGCGGAAAGATCGTGGCGGGAGATGTGGTGGTCATCCGCTATGAGGGACCAAAGGGGGGACCGGGCATGCGGGAGATGCTCAATCCCACTTCGGCGATCGCGGGCATGGGGCTGGGCTCCAGCGTGGCGCTGATCACGGACGGACGTTTCTCCGGCGCATCCCGCGGCGCATCCATCGGGCATGTGTCCCCGGAGGCGGCAGTGGGCGGCCCTATTGCGCTGGTGGAGGAAGGCGACATTATCAGCATTAATATCCCGGAGAACAGGCTGGATGTGCTGGTATCGGACGAGGTGCTTGCACAGAGGCGTGCCAATTGGCAGCCCAGGGAGCCCAGGGTGACAACCGGATACCTGTCCAGGTACAGGGAGCTTGTCACAAGCGGCAATAAGGGAGCGGTGCTGGAGATTCCCGGGAAGTGAGTTGCCGCTGGCGGCAATGAGGGCACGGTGCTGGAGATTCCTAAGAGGTGAATTGCCGCTGGCGGCAATAAAGTAGCGTACTTGAGATTGCTGGCAAGTGAAGTGCAGCGGCGGAACAAGTTCCCGTAAGCGGGAACTGGATATAGAGAGGTATAAAATATGCAGCTTAATGGTTCAGAAATCGTTGTGGAGTGTCTGAAAGAGCAGGGCGTGGATACCGTGTTCGGTTATCCGGGCGGTGCCATTTTGAATATATATGATGCCCTGTACAAACACAGCAGCGAGATTAATCATATATTGACATCCCATGAGCAGGGGGCGGCTCATGCGGCGGACGGTTATGCCCGCGCTACAGGCAAGGTAGGAGTATGTCTTGCCACCAGCGGTCCCGGTGCTACCAACCTGGTCACAGGCATTGCCACAGCGTACATGGATTCTGTTCCCATGGTGGCGATCACGGCAAATGTGACCCTGCCCATGCTGGGCAAGGACAGCTTTCAGGAGGTGGACATAGCGGGTGTGACAATGCCGATCACGAAGCATGGGTACATTGTAAAGAATGTAAGCCAGCTTGCGGGCACTTTAAGGCGGGCATTTGCGATCGCCAGGAGCGGGCGTCCGGGTCCTGTCCTGGTGGATATCACCAAGGATGTGACCGCCGCTGTCTGTGAGTACACACCGGTAAAGATCCAGCAGGAAGATAGAGGCATGTCCTGTACGGAGCAGGAGCTTGACCAGGTTGTGGAGTATATCAAAAATGCCCAAAAGCCTTATATCTACCTGGGAGGCGGAGCCATTATTTCCGATGCTTCCCGCGAAGTGGCAGAGTTTGCGGAGCTGATTGACGCTCCTGTGTGCGATACCCTCATGGGCAAGGGGGCTTTTGACGGCAGAAGTCCCCGCTATACCGGCATGATCGGCATGCACGGCACCAAGACCTCCAATCTGGGGGTCAGCCAATGTGACCTGCTGATCGCCCTGGGCGCCAGGTTTTCCGACCGCGTTATCGGCAATCCCAAGAAGTTTGCCGAGGGCGCAAAGATCATCCACATAGATGTGGACGCGGCGGAGATCAACAAAAACATCCGCGTGGACGTGGGGCTGACGGGCGACCTGAAGCTGGTGCTGCAGGCATTGAACAAAAAGCTCACAAAGCAGGAACATCCTCAGTGGATGCAGACTATTTTGGATATGAAAGAAAAATATCCTCTGAAGTATGACGACAGTGTGCTTTCCTGTCCTTATATCATGGAGGCTGTGGACAAGGTGACAGGCGGCGAGGCCATTATCACTACAGATGTGGGACAGCATCAGATGTGGGCGGCGCAATACTATCATTATACGAAGCCAAGGACTTTCCTGTCCTCCGGAGGGCTGGGTACCATGGGCTATGGGCTAGGGGCGTGTATCGGGGCGCAGGTAGGGCAGCCGGACAAAATCTGCGTCAACATTGCGGGAGACGGGTGTTTCCGCATGAACATGAACGAGCTGGCGACGGCAAGCCGTTACAATATCCCCATTATCCAGATAGTCATCAACAATCATGTGCTGGGCATGGTGCGCCAGTGGCAGACTTTGTTTTATGGGAAGCGCTATTCCCAGACTGTGCTGAACGATAAGGTTGATTTCTGCAAATGTGCGGAGGGGCTGGGCTGTGCGTCAATCCGTGTCACAAAGAAGGAAGAAGTCATCCCCGCGCTGGAGAAGGCGATCGCCTTAAAGGCACCGGTGTTGATCGAGTGCATAATCCCAGAGGATGACAAGGTATTTCCCATGGTTCCCGCAGGCGCGCCCATCGCGGAAGTTTTTGACGGGGATGATCTGGACAGCTGACAGGAAGCAAAGTAAAAAGTAGGAAAAAGACAAGGAAATTTTTGTTGATGAAAAATGTTTTTCGTTTTCTGCTGTGCTTCCTGGGCATTGGTATCTGTATGATTCCGGCGGTCTTTTTTTCGCTGACATTGTATTATCGGAACAATTTTCCGGTAAATACATGGATCAACGGAATCTACTGCACCGGAAAAACAGTGGAACAGGTAAATAAAGAGCTTGTGGAAATAGATGCGTCCCATTATGACCATGACCAGGGGAATTTTTTTGTGGTGATCTCAGGGGAGAACGGATCGCAGGAAACCATAGAGGCGGGCGCTGTGGGGCTTGTCCCCGATTATACAAATGCCTTGAGGGAATACCAGGAGCAAAATGCCGGCAGTTTTTGGATGAAGCGTCTGCAGGACTCTGCGCCGGCAGCTTTTTCGGCAGAACAATATGTCTGGGATGAGGAAAAGCTTCGGGCGGAGTTTGATTCTCTGAGCATTGTGACGGCGGAGATTGCCAAAAGTGACGGAGTCTTATTGGATTTTGATGGGGAAACCGGCTATTTTCTGAAGGACGGGAACAGAGGGCGTCTTGACACCCGGAAAGCATATGATTATTTAAAAAGCTGTCTTTCACAGGGAGAGACAGTTATAAATCTTGTGTCAGGGAATTGCTATTATGACAGGAAAGATACGCTTCAGGACAGGGAACAGAGGGAACTTTGGGAGAAAATATGTGCCTTCAGCGATTGCAGGATCGTGTATGATATGGGAGAGGAGAAGATCCCCCTGACTGCGGACATCACAAACCGTTTCCTGGAGAGGAATGAAGCGGAGGGCAGCTCTGATCCGGGAAGCGGCCTGAACCTGGTGGGCAGCATGACAGCAGACGAGGAGGGAAGCCTGAACTCAGTGGGCAGCATGACAGCAGACGAGGAAGGAAGCCTGAACCCGGAGAGCAGCATGACAGCAGACGAGGAGGGAAGGCTGAACCCGGAGAGTAATATGACAGCAGACGAGGAGGGAAGCCTGAACCGGGGGGACAGTATGAGCCCGGGTGTCAGTCCGGCGCTGGATGAGGAGGGCTGCCTGATTATAAGTGAGGAGAAAGTGCGCAGCTGGGTGGAGCAGCTTGCGGAGCAGTATGATACCTGCAAAACCGACAGGGAATTTCTTTCCACCAGGGGGGATGTGGTAACGGTCAAATACGGGACCTACGGTACAAAGATTGATGTGGAGAAAGAGGTTGCGTATCTGATGAAGGCGATGCAGGAGAGGCGCACAGAGACAGAGGTTCATATCCCTGCATACAGGCAGAAAGGCTATGTGCGCGGTCTGGACGATATCGGAGATACTTATATTGAGGTCGATATGACCGGGCAGCATTTGTATTTTTATCTGGAAGGCGAGCTGGCGCTGGATACGGACATAGTCACAGGCGATGTGTCGAGGCGCCGGGAGACGCCGGAGGGCATTTATTATGTATATTCCAAGCAGAGGAACCGTATCTTAAGAGGGGCGGATTATGCATCCTTTGTAAAATACTGGATGCCTGTGGTCGGCGGGGTAGGGCTTCACGACGCCTCCTGGCGGAGGAAGTTTGGCGAGGAAATCTATAAAAAGGACGGCTCCCACGGCTGTATCAACATGCCTTCGGAGGAGGCGGCAAAGCTGTATGAGATGACGGAGAAGGGCATGCCGGTGATCATGTTTTACTGATGGGGTCTGTGAAAATATGGGATTCTGGCCTGTATCACGGCTTAACTGCGCCATTCGCAGCACCATTGACGGTGCTTTGACATTGCCCTGCACCATAGGCTTTTGGGGAATGATAAGGCTGGTAGGTTCTTTTTTATGAAAAAATAATTTAATAATGTACTTGACTAAAGCGCCGGTATGGATTATTCTATCATATAATAAATCTGAGGAGGAATAGAGAAATGTCCAGAGTTTATAATTTTTCTGCAGGACCTGCGGTCTTGCCGGAAGAAGTATTGAAAGAAGCAGCAGATGAAATGCTTGATTATAACGGTACCGGTATGTCTGTCATGGAGATGAGCCACCGTTCCAAAGCATATGAGGCGATCATTCAGGAGGCGGAGGCAGACTTAAGGGAGCTGATGAACATTCCCGACAATTATAAGGTACTTTTCCTGCAGGGCGGGGCGAGCCAGCAGTTTGCAATGATTCCCATGAACCTGATGAAAAATAAGAAGGCTGACTATATTGTTACCGGCCAGTGGGCTAAGAAGGCGTATCAGGAGGCTTGTATTTACGGTGAGGCGAAAAAGATTGCATCTTCTGAGGATAAGACCTTTTCTTATATCCCCGACTGTTCTGATCTGCCTATCAGTGAGGATGCGGATTATGTATATATCTGTGAAAACAATACGATTTACGGTACGAAGTTCCATACTCTGCCCAACACGAAAGGAAAGACGCTGGTTGCGGACGTGTCCAGCTGTTTTCTCTCCGAGCCTGTGGACGTTACGAAATATGGCGTGATCTACGGCGGCGTCCAGAAAAATATCGGGCCTGCGGGCGTGGTCATTGTCATCATCAGAGAGGATCTGATCACGGAGGATGTGTTGCCCGGGACGCCCACCATGCTCCGCTACAAGACCCATGCGGACAATGGCTCCATGTACAATACGCCGCCTGCGTACGGCATCTACATCTGCGGCAAGGTGTTCAAGTGGATCAAGAAGCAGGGCGGCCTGGCTGCCATGAAGGAGCGCAACGAGAAGAAGGCAAAGGTTCTGTATGATTTTCTTGACGAGAGCAGGCTTTTTAAGGGGACTGTCCGCAAAGAAGACCGTTCTCTGATGAATGTGCCCTTTGTGACCGGAGATGAGGAGCTGGATGCCAAATTTGTGAAGGAAGCAAAGGCGGCGGGCTTTGAGAATCTGAAAGGTCACAGGACCGTGGGCGGCATGCGTGCAAGCATCTACAACGCAATGCCCATGGAGGGTGTGGAGAAGCTGGTTGAATTTATGAAGAAATTTGAGGCGGAGAATCTGAAGTAAGCCAGCAGATGTTTTTTACAGAAATATCGGAAACAGGTTTTCATTGGCAAAATGAAACGATACAAAAAGACGGCACAACAAAAGTCTGGTGCGAGGTATTTGGAACAAGAATGTAATGCTGTTTACTTCTTTCGGACTTGCGCCAATTATCTGTGCCGCTTAAACGGACAGGGAGGAGAGGACCATGTACAAGATCAACTGCTTAAATCCCATAGCGGATGTGGGCTTAAAGAATTTCAGGGAACAGTATGAGATAACGGCGGATGTCAGCGAGGCGGACGGCGTGCTGGTGAGGAGCGCTTCCATGCACGAGATGGAGCTTCCCGGGAAGCTGCTGGCGGTGGCGCGCGCCGGTGCGGGCGTCAACAATATTCCGCTGGATAAGTGTGCGGAGAAGGGGATTGTAGTATTCAATACTCCCGGCGCAAATGCAAACGGAGTAAAGGAGCTGGTGCTGGCGGGGATGCTGCTGGCGGCCAGGGATGTCGTTGGCGGGATCGAATGGGTCAAGGATACCAAGGACAACGCCGATATCGCAAAGCTGGCGGAGAAGGAGAAAAAAAATTTTGCCGGATCTGAAATCATGGGCAAGAAGCTGGGTGTCATTGGGCTGGGCGCCGTGGGCGTGCAGGTGGCAAATGCGGCCATAGCTCTGGGAATGGAAGTGTACGGCTTCGATCCCTATCTGTCCGTGAATGCGGCGTGGAGCTTAAGCCGTGCGGTAATCCATGTGACCAACCTGGACGATATTTATTCACAGTGCGATTATATTACCATCCATGTGCCCCTTATGGAGGAGACAAAGGGATATATCAATGCAGTGTCCATCGCGAAGATGAAGAAGGGGGTTGTCCTCTTGAACTATGCCAGAGACCTGCTGGTAAATGAGAAAGATGTGCTGGAGGGCATACAGAGCGGCAAGATTGCGCGGTATGTCTCCGATTTTCCCAACCCTGTCACCGCAGGCCAGAAGGGCTGCATCGTCATCCCGCATCTGGGCGCAAGCACCGAGGAGGCGGAGGACAACTGTGCGGTGATGGCTGTGCAGGAGATGATGGATTATCTGGAGAACGGCAATATCAGGAACAGCGTCAATTATCCTGCCTGCGACATGGGCGTGTGTACCAAGGCAGGGCGTGTGGCAGTGTTCCACAAGAATATAGCAAACATGATCACCAAGTTTACCGCGGAGTTTGGCCAGAAGGGTATCAATATCAGCGACATGACCAACAAGTCGAAGGGTGAGGTCGCTTATACCATGCTGGATGTAGAGGCAGCGCCTACCGCTGAGATTGTGACGGCGCTGGAGAATATTGACGGTGTGTTCCGGGTCAGGATCGTGAAGGGCTGAGGATCATGGGGCAATGTCAGTTAGTTAAGGACCGTAGGCTGCCACCCAAAAGCTGAAAACCGCTTT
>CAOKQK010000077.1 GCA_948470905.1 uncultured Lachnospiraceae bacterium
CATAGGGCTTTTCAATATAATCATCCGCCCCCAGGTCAAGACCCACAAGCTTGTCATCCTTGCCTGTCTTTGCACTTACGATCAAAACAGGAGTGTTGCTCTCAGCACGCACCTGCTTCAGTACATAAAACCCGTCTTTCCCAGGCAGCATGATATCAAGCACAATAAGCCTGGCACCATATCTTCCATACAATGCCAGGGCTTTCTCCGCGTTTTCCGCAACAGATACTGTATAATTTTCCGCCCGCAGAAAATCACACAGCATCTCTGCCAATTCTTTATTATCCTCAATGATCAAAATATCGGTCAATTCATTCCCTCCGAATTCCCGCCGCCCGTCACCATCCCATCTCCATCAGCCAGCCGTTCAGCGCCCGTTCCCTGTCCCGCAGCCTGGAACGGTCGTATTTATCCAAAGCATACTCCCCTTTTATGTTTCCGTCAACAATATACAGAATTCTTGTGCATTTTGCCGCTACCTTTACGTCGTGAGTCACCAGCATGATCGTGGTTCCCTCCGCGTTCAGCCCTGCCAGCTCCTCCATGACCTCGTCGGAGGATGCCCGGTTGAGCGCGCCTGTGGGCTCGTCGGCGAAAATCATCTTCGGGCTGTTGATCATACTGCGGCAGATACAGGCGCGCTGCAGCTGCCCTCCCGACACCTCGTTGATGTCGTTGTCCGCCACCTGGATAATGCCCAGCCTGCGCATCAGCATATTTCCCCTCTCCACCGTCTCCCTGCGGCTCTCCTTTACCTTATCCGACTGGCACGCAGGCAATATGATATTGTCCAGAATTGTGAGATTTTTCAGCATATACATCTGCTGGAAGATAAATCCCATCTCATCGAGCCGCAGCCTTGCCAGCTCCTTCTGATTCATTTCAGCAATATTTTTTCCACAGAATTCCACCTGCCCTGCAGTGATATTGTCCATTCCCGATACGGCGTACAGCAGCGTGGATTTGCCCGAACCCGACGGTCCCATCACAGCCACCATCTCCCCCTTGCCGACACTGAAATTCACATTTTTCAGGACATTGTTCTGACGTTTGTTTACGATATAGGTCTTGCATAGATCCTTCACCTTCAATATATACTCCATAGCCACTCTCCTATTTCCAGTTCCCGTCCTGGGAACCTGTTTTTTGTTTCTTCACTCAGTTCCCGCCTTCGGGAACTTGTTTTTTGTTTCTTCACTTTGTTCCCGTTTACAGGAACTTACGCCCCCTTTCTGAAAAGGGCTTCTTCCGTTCCGAGACTGTTGTCAGGTTACATATTATTCCATATTTGACATATCCGCAGGTGAGATCTTCTTCAGCCCCCGGGCCGAGAGAAATGCCGCGAATGCTGTAGCCGAAAGCACGATCAGTGGAAATACCACATAGACTTCCAGGGGGCGGATCTCAAACTCAATAATGTATGCGCCCATCATGCGAAAGATGGGGGTGATGATCAGCGAGGAAAGCGGTGAGGACAGCAGCGTCCCCACAAACACCGACACAATAAGCACAATCCCAATCCTCAGGGTCTGCCACAGGATAAGCAGGACATTCTGAAAGCCCATGGCCTTGAGCAGGGCGATCTCCCCCTTTTCCCTGGCAATAAAGCTCTTAACCATGAGCACCGCCACCAGGGCATTTATCCCCAATACAATGATCAGAATCAACATTTTCATATTGTCAAGCTGCCCGGCAACGTTGCCTATCATATAACCGATATACTCGCCGGAAGTATATATTTTCGCATCGGGAAAAAGCTCCTCCAGCATCGCCCTGCGCTCTGCGAGCTCTTCTTTGCCGGGGTTATCCTTATAATTCACCTGGATGCCGAAGCTTCCCGCCGCATAGCTGTAGTCAAGTCCTGCCTCCTGATGGAAGCGCACTCCCTCACCCATATTGTTCATACTTTGGTTTATGGCGGTGACAATATAGGTTTTCGTATCCCCGCCGACCTTGATTTCCACATCATCCCCAATCCGGGCGCCTATCTGCCCCGCCGTCAGATAAGTCAACGCCACCTCATGAACATTTTGCGGAGGCGTTCCCTCAAGATAAGCGTACCTATCCGCCGTAACACCTCCCATACACTGGAATGACAGGGAATTCGTGCGTTTATCACCTCTCGATATATTGATACGGAACATTATTTCCTGGAAAACGTCAACATCAATTCCGTTTCCGGCAAACATTTCCCTCACCCGGGCAAACTGCCGTTCTGCCCTTTCCCTGTTATCTTCACCGGGCTTGAACAACAGCTCCTGGGAAATAATGTGATCGCTTTCGACCATATTGAACATTGTTATCATTTGGTCGGAGCGCAGCGTATTTATCGTGTTTACAGGGATGATTACCAACAGAGTCCCAAGTACAAAAACTACGGTCATCGAAACATAGCTTTTCATCCCACTCAAAATATCGTTGGCTGCCATAAACACCACAGCGGGCATATGGGATCGTGAAAGGTTCAAAATGCTCTTTTTCCGGAAACGCTCGCCCGTTTCGCCGCTGCGGATGGCGTCGATGGGAGAAAACCTGCGTATCTTCCGCGTACACAGATAGCTGTACAATACCACCACCGCTCCCGCAAAGACTGCTGCCCCCATATTGGCCAGGAAATTATCCTCGCCGGAAATGACAATCTTCCTTGACACTCCGTCGATCATGAGCCTGCTGAACGGGAAACTGAAAATAAGCCCCGCCGCCGTCCCAATAAAGGCAATTGCAAAATATTTTACTATATACAATCTCCGGATCGCACTGTCTTTTATTCCGATGGCTTTCATGACGCCAATCTCCCGGTATTCCTCTGTAATCGTGAAGTTGATGATAAACCGAAGGATTACCATGGAAATAAAGATCAGGCATACGCTCACCACCAACAGGATTGCCGCGATAAGTATATCCATAATGTAAATCATTTTAAACATCGGATACTCGATCGACATGACCGTGTTCATCCCCAGCGCGTTAAATTTGTCCCGATAGTCCGGATCCTCCGTATGTACCTCCACCGCGCTGCAGACAGCCGCGCCTTCGCCGCCAAACAGCCCTGCATCGTTATCGCTTACAAGAAATCTTGTCATTCCCACCATGGGAGAGCCGAAAAGGGCGTCCTTTGTGTAACCTTTTATGGTGAATTCCTTTTGGATCCCACCCTGGCTTATAAATATTTTGCCGCCCTCATGAAAATCATTTTCCGTGGATTCAAATATGAAGTTGGTAACATACAGCTCACCGTCTTCAATGTGGGTAATCTCCTGGTTGTTTTTGTCAAAGATCCTGATCCCCCCAAGAGTTGACAATGCCATTGTATTGGAATAATCAAGCTTCTCCCCCTCCACCAGAATATTCCGCGGCTCGATCTGGATAAGCTGCGAGATGTGATAATCATATCCGTTCTGCCCCGCAAACTCCTCAAATCTCGCCACATCAGAAGGCACCGTGGTGGCGAACCAGTAATCCGGTGCATTTGCCTTCTTAAAAAAATTGTCCAATGCAGTGCTTACTGTGATCAGATTGTTGGCACTTCCGGCTATGAACGTTGCAGCCAGTGTCACAAAGATCAGCAATATGATATTGATAGTCTTCCTGCGCCTGATGTCCTTTTTCAGTACTTTAAGATACATTCTGCTGCTCCTCTCCTTTTTTGTGACTCCATCATAGCACGGAAATTATTAAGAAATCCTTAAATCCTGCCCCGCCGTCCTGTCTTTTCATATTGATTACACGTCTATTATAAGACAGTCTAAACGTGATATTGCGTGCTTTTATCCTAAATCCCCGCATTTTTATAATAAAGCCTCACCGAAGCCCTGTAAAACACCAGGAAAAATGCCAGGACGATCAGTACGCTGACTCCATACACAGTCATTAGGTTCTCGGACATGAGCCTTTCCAGGGCATGCACCGAAAAGAAAGCCGACCCTGCCATGACTGCAAAGGGCAGAGCGTAAGTACAGCCCAGTTCCCTGGAGACCGCCCTGCGAAGCCTGCGCTCACTGCAGCCTATCTTTTGCAGCACCTTGTATCTCCCTCTCTCCTCAAAAGCATCGTTGTATAATTTCATAAAGAGAATACTCCCGCTTGCCAGCACAAAGACCATGAACACAAAGATGCACAGAGAGTAAAGAACCTTGATCCAGTCTGCGGTTTTATCATGAGGGTCTATAGTGACGCAGCCGGTGTAGTGCCCCTGCGCTCTTTCCGCACTCACAAAGGCATCCAGCTCATCTTTGGAAGCGGCGAAATTCTCCGGGTCTTCTATGCCAAAGCTATAGACATACATGACCGACCATCCCAGAGGCTTAAGCTCATCATAAAATCTGTCGTTGACCACCAGATAGTTTCCAATCTCCTGCAGATACCCCAGGTAGGGTTCGTCCGTGTCATGGATCTCCCGCAGCACCCTGCCGTTAATGGTATAAGTGATATCGCTCCTGTCCGTGATAAAGGACAGCAATACCACATGGCTCAGCCCAATGACCTCATCCTCTGCCGGCTCCCTGAAAAGAGGCTCCAGACCGGCGTCCTCTGCCAGACTGGCTACCTGGGAATAGGGCACGATCATGTAATTTCCATAATTGAATTGTGTATCCACCAGGGAAGCGTCCAGGCTCAGCAGCTCCACACAGCTCTCATACAGGATATTATTGTCCCGGCCGATGAGCCCTGCAAGCTGTTCCTGGGAACCAGGCACGTCGCTTAATATCTGGAAGGTGTAGGTGCGGCGGAACCGCACAATATTGTCATAGCGGTTTCTCATGGCAAAGCTGGTTGCCAGGGCTGTGACGGAGCAGAGCATCAGCACGCAGGTCATAGCGTAGGTGCGGTAGTTTTTCCGCATGCGGTACACCACATTGTTGATCCACAGCGTCCTCTCTCCCCGGTATAACACCGCCTTGTTTTTTACAAATCCCTGAAAGAGCAGCGGCAGAAAGCCGCCAAACAGCAGGTATACGCCCATAATGACCAGGACCACCGCTGCCAGAAGGCTCTCTATGACCTCCACACCGCCCGCCCTTACAGCCAGATAGAATCCTGTGGAAAGGATTGCCACACCCAGAACAGCCTTGCCCACAAGCAGCAGCCTGTTCTCCCGCACATACTCGTTCCTGCGGCTTGCCGAGATCATGTTCAGCACGCTGCTGCGTACAATGTTCACGTAGCCCTTTATGATAAAGAGCGTGTACACTGCCACATAGATGCCTGTGGTGATCAGCACCGGCTCCAGGGCAATCTGAAAATGCAGATCTACCGAAATATCGGACAGGGCAAGCAGGATCATCTGGAACAGCTGTGTCAGCAGCGCCCCCACGCCCAGACCCAATACAAGCGCCGCGGCCCCGATAAACAGCGTCTCCACCGCGTAAAGCTTCCCTATGCGCTGGTTGGAAAGTCCCATAAAGACATAGATCCCGATCTCCCTCTTGCGCCTGGTCAGGAACACATTTGTGGAATACCATATAAAGAACAGCAGGAAGAACACCAGCACCACAGTGATCACCTCTATGATCACGTTGATATAGCCCTTATTCGGCTCCTCCAGTGTGTCAAAGAGATCCGAAAAGACAATACACTGGAAATTATAAATAATCATTATGGTAAAGGCAAGGGACAGTATCAGTGACAGGTAGGTGGAAACGCTTTTCCTGAAATTCTGTAATGCAAGCCTTGTTATACTCATGTGAAATCACCTCCCATGGACACCTGGGTATCCATAATCCGGTCATAGAATTCCTTCCTGCTGCCGCCCCTGCTGATCCTGCATTTCATAGCGCCATCGCTTAAGATATAGACATCCTTGGCATAAGAGGCACTGTAGGCGTCATGTGTCACCATCAGGATCGTTGCATTTCCCTGCTCGTTCACCCGCAGAAGGGCATCCAGCAGATCCTTGCCCGCCTTGGAATCCAGGGCACCCGTGGGCTCGTCGGCAAAGATAATCTCCGGTCCGGTGATCAGGGCGCGGCATGCCGCCCCCCGCTGCTTCTGCCCGCCGGAGAGCTGGTAGGGATATTTGTCCAGATGGTCTTTTAATCCGAACATCTCCGCAAGCTCCTCCGCCTTCCGGCTGCATTCCCTGCCGGCAACCCCGTTCAGCGCCAGCGGCAGCGCTATGTTGTCTTTCAGGCTCATGGTGTCCAACAGATTATAATCCTGAAAGATAAAGCCGATCTTGTCCCGTCTGAGCCTGGACAATTCCTTGTTTGACAGCTTTGTGATATCCCTGCCGTCCAGCAGCACGCTCCCCAGGGTAGGCTTATCCACAGAAGACAGGATATTTAAAAGAGTGGTCTTCCCGGAGCCTGACGGTCCCATGATGGCAATAAAGTCATTGGAAAATATGGTCAGGTCTATGCCCTTGAGCACCCTGGTCTGAAAGCCCTTTACCCCGTAGTCCTTTACAAGATTTCTGATCTCAACGATCTTTTCCGAATGCATTGTTCTTTCCCTTGTTTCGCTCACTTTTCTACTTCCTTTCTGCCGGGCCGTAAGGAACTGTCAAAAAGTAACTTTTCACAGTTCCTGCCCTGCAAGAAACATTATAGACAACCTCCTTCCTAAAATCCTTACATCCGCCTTACACTTTGCTTCTAACCTTACATTTTGTGTAAGGAACTACTGTTCCTACGCATAATACTGTGCCTGTGCATTCCAAAGTTCCGCGTACTTCCCCGATTCCTCCGCAAGCAATTCCTTATGGGAGCCTTGCTGGATAATTGCCCCTTCATGAAATACCGCTATTTCATCGCAAAACTTGCAGGAAGAAAGCCTGTGTGAAATATAGATGGCTGTCTTGTCTCCAATGATCTCGTTGAACCGCTCATATATTTCCGCCTCCGCAACAGGATCCAACGCGGCTGTCGGTTCATCCAGGACAACCATCGGCGCATTCTTATACAAGGCTCTTGCCAGGGCAATCTTCTGGGCCTCGCCTCCGGATACCGGGGCACCGTCCCTGTTAAAATCCTTGTAAAGAGCAGTTTCGATCCCATCCTTCATTTCTGACAGCTTTTTTCCAAAACCAGCCTGCCTCAAACAATGTTCCACCTTCTCTTTGTGGTAATCAACACCTGCCGCCACATTTTGCGCCAGGGAAAAGGCAAATAAACGATAATCCTGAAAGACAACCGAAAAAATACTCATATACTCATCGTAATCATATTTTTTGATATCAATTCCGTTTAACAGGATCTCCCCCTCATCAGGATCATATAAGCGGCATAACAGTTTGATAAATGTTGTTTTTCCGGAACCATTCATGCCTACAACGGCAAGCTTCCGTCCGATTTTAAATTTCATGGACACGTTCTGCAGGGCACATTTCTCCGCGCCGGGATAACAAAATGATACGTTGCGGAATTCAATTTCGTAATTGTTGTCGCCGCCAACACAAAAAGCCCTTTTTTCTACCGGTAAAGTACCTTCGTATTTTTTGTTGGGGATATCAAGATAATTGAATAAATCCTGTAAATGGGTACAATAAACCTCATTATCGCCCAAAATAAACATCAGTTCCTGTATGCCTTCTCCAAGCCTGGACAGGGCGCCTACATACTGGACAATATTGCCTACGCCAAATGCCCCGAAAAATGACTTAAGCACAACATATAAATAGCAGGCTACATTTCCCATCCCCACTGCCAGACCTGTGACCGAAGGCAATAAGGACATTTTAAGGATCAGCCCGTTATCATCCTTATTGTGTATTCTCATTTTTTCATGTTCCCTGTCCGCTGTGTCATATTGCCTGTAAATACGGACATCCTTCGCCCGGTCAAGATTCATGTACAGCTCCCTTCCAAAAAACATAAAGGAACGATTGAACCATACAGTCCCTTCACACCATTTACGGAATATCCTCTGTTCCACCATGGTCAGCTTCTGATTACAGATCCCCCCGCCGACAATGACAAGCAGGATACCCATGATCCAAAGAGGCGAATCCATCCATTTATAATCTGTTTTTTGCGTAAAAAGCGTGATCGTCATGGCAATGGAAACAATAATGCTTACAGACGCGTTTACAAGCCCTGCCGTTCCCCAGACAAGCTGTGCAAGCCCATTGCCGAACATAAAAAGATTTTCATAAGCCTTTTTATGCTGATGCTGGATCTCTGCACTTTCCAAATCCGCATAATCCATTGTCATCTGCTTATCCGAAAATACTTTTTCAAAAAATATCCACATCTGTGCTTCTTTTTGATCTGTCACCTTATCAATCAGGCTTTTAAGCAGTGACGAGATCACATTGACCAGCAAAACCAGACCCACATAAAAAGTCAGGGCATCCGGCCTCTTAGCGCCCGTAAGTTCATTGATAATTCTGGCAGACAGCCAGATAGACAATAAGGGCTGTACGGAAGAAATCAATGCAGAAAGTGCCTTTCCCTGGGGAAGTCCCGGACAATACCGGTTCAAATAAGCAAAGCCTCTTTTGGTTATCTGAATCCTCTTTCGGAAACTGATTTTACTCATAACGCATCCCCCTCCCCTTCCGGATGTTCACGATAATATTTTGCCTGTGTCTCAAACAATTCAAAATATCTTCCCTTTAAGGCAAGCAGGCTTTCATGGGACCCCTGTTCCACGATTTCACCGTCTGCCATCAGCAGGATCCGGCTGCAAAAGCGGGTAGATGCCAATCGGTGGGATATAAAAACCGCCGTTTTCTTATTCATTATGCTGTTGTAAGCCTCATACAGGCGGCTTTCCGCTATGGGGTCTAAAGCAGCCGTCGGTTCATCCAGAATCATGACCGGCGCATTTTTATATAAAGCCCTTGCCAGAAGCAGCTTCTGCACTTCACCGCCGGACAATTCCACCCCGTCATCATAAATAGTCTTGTCATATTCGCTTTGCAGGCCCTTCGGCAGAGAACGGATCTTCTCCCATAGTCCTGCCGTCTGCAGGCACTCCTGTACCCTGTCATGGTCAATCTGTTCCGTCACAGCCTCTGCCACAATATTTTCCACAGGGACCGGCATAAGGGAATACTGCTGAAAGACCGCGGAAAACAACTTATAATACTCTGTCCTCCTGTATTCCTTAACATTGATTCCGTTGTATAATACCTCCCCTTCCGTGGGATCGGTCAGGCCGCAGATCAATTTGATCAAAGTAGTTTTACCGGCGCCGTTACATCCCACAACCGCAAGATGCTCCGCCGGATCAATGGTCAGGTTAATATTATGTAAAGAATCCTTTTTGGCCCCCTCATAACGATAGCTCACATTGCGCAGTTCAATCACTGCCGGCTTCAAAAGAAGCTTGTCTGTAGCCATTCCATCCATTTGACGGAATTGTTCCGGAAAATTCAGGTAGTTACGCAGGTAATTGAACGACATGCTCAACCTGTTCAGGGTATTCACCTGTCCCAATACGCTGCTGATCCATGCGGAAAAACCGGTAATAACGCCAAAATACAACACGAAATCCGCTGCTGTCATCTGTCCCGATAATACCAGCTGGATCAAATACACATATGCCGCTCCCTCTCTCAAAAGGGAGAACCCGTGATCCGCCATGGCGATCCCAAACACCTTTGACAGATATTTTTTATACCAGGCATTCAAGCCTTCCATATTACGCTTGTACACCTGATCCAGCCACGGAACCATATGATAAAGCCTGATATCCTTCGCTGACCGCAATTCACCGGAGGACATATTAATATACTCTATTTTCTGTTCATAAGCAATCTTTTCTTCCTTATTTTTTTCATTCCATTTCACTATAAGGCTGTTTAAACAGTAGCTTGCCACTGTGGTGGCAGCCAAAAAGATAATAATGAAATAATTCAGCCTGGTTAATAAGCCCAAATACACCACAAAACCAAGAATTCCCGAAAAGAAGGCAATCAAAACATCATAAATCTGTGTAAACGGAGAATAGTTTCCATTGCAGCACCCAAAGCTTTCCCCCTGCAGCTTTCTGAAGCTTTCATTTTCCTGATTCGGGTAATCTGTAGTCAGCCCTTTTTGGGCAACCTTCCGAAGATAAAAGGAATTCATCTTAAACCGATGCCAGTATATCATTTTTTCAATAAATTTCCTCATGCAGACAAAAAATGCCATGGGCACGGTAAATAACAGGACCAAAACAATCAAATCCCCAAAAGCTGCCGGCCCGTTCATTGCTTCCATCACTGCCTTCGGCAAAAAGGCAGTCAATAAGGGCAGGGCCAAATTGATCAATATCGCGCAGACACACCACAGAAACAGGAGCGGATAACACTGCCCTGTGCTTTTCAGACAATAGATTATGTTAGAAACCACGGAATACTTTTTTATATTTAATGTATCATTTTTTTCCATACCAACGCGCACCTTTCTGAATTAAAGTTCCGTCTCTTCACTCAACGCCCCTCTTGTCTATTTATAACATATAAAAGGCTCCGTGGCTTCATTTTGGCGCGAATGGTACGAAATTGAACGCAGGCTGTATCAAAGAGGGAGCATGATCTCTGTTACAAACACGCCTTCTTCACTTTGGCGATTTAGGTATCCATCATATTTCTTCACAATATGGTCAATCCGCATTAAGCCAAAACCATGACCCTCAAGACCTTTTGTAGAAAGGTATTTTTTTCCATGCTTCCTGCGCACACCTTTTACGGAATTGGATACCGAAATATACAATTGTTCCTTTAATACTCCCAGAAAAATACGGATCCACGGTTCTTCCACACCCTCACATGCCTCCATGGCATTGTCCAGGAGATTGCCGATGATCACACATAATTCTATTTCAGAGACACCCATCCCATCAGGAACCACCGCTTTGGCATCCACCGAAATATTGTCAGCCTTGATCAAAGACAGCTTTGAATTCAATATGGCATCTACCATGACATTTCCGGTTTTTATAACAGTGTCAACCTGCGTCAGGTCATCATTCAGTTTCAGTAAATATTCTTTGCTTTTTTCAGCATCCCCATTCAAGGCAAGCAGCGTTTGGATGTGATTATGATAATCATGCCGCCAGCCTCGCATGGTATGATATATATGGTTGACTTCATCACAATGTTTCGTGATGAGGTCATTCTGATATTCCGCAATCTGTCGTTCCACCGCCCTGCCAAACAAGGCATAAAACAGCTTCATTTTAACCTCCATCCCTGCTGCAAAATCTATTCCCATTTGTAATATTCAATAAATTTTTGGTTCACTGCCTGGTAACTGGAACGTGATATGGGAACTGTCTCATTATTATCCAACCGTATCTCTTTTTTGGTAATGCTTTTTATAAATTTCGGATTGACCAGGTAAGACCTGTGACATCGGACCAGATCATTTCCAAACATATCTTCCAACTCCGAAATACTATATTTCACACGCAATTGCTCAGAGCAGGTTTTTATGACACAGACGTGAGAAAAGACTTCTACGCAGATAATTGCCGAAACGGGTATCCTCATTTTCTGCTCATCTACATGAAGCAGCACATATTTTTCATGTTTTCCCAATCGTTCCAGGGCTCTGTCCAGAACATCGGAAAGCTTTTCCTCTGACACCGGTTTCATCAAATAATGCAGTGCCGATACCTCATATCCTTCTGCCATAAAATCCGGAAAACCGGTAATAAAAATAATCTGTACGTCGTCATTTGTGCTCCGTATCTGTTTTGCCAGCGTTACGCCATCTGTCTGACCCATTTCTATATCCAACAGCAGAACATCATAGTTTTTGTCTTCTTCATAGCGGAATAAAAAGGACTCCGCCGAGGAAAATATCTCTGTCTGGATTGTCACACCTTTCTGACCGGCCCAACTGCTGACACATGCACAAAAGTACTGGGCATCTGCGTCATTATCCTCACATATGGCAAATCTGTATCTCATAAATCAATCCCCTTAATCAGTCTGACCCAAACTGTCAGACATGCCGCCTGGGGCGGCAAAAACCAATCCATAAACCGCCTTTTACCCTGCAAAGAAATACTCCCTGTTGTCCGCAAAGGATATGGAGAACCTGGTGTACTCCCCATAGACACTCTCCACGGAAAGCCCGTGCCCCAGCCTGTCCGTGATCAGCTTTGCCATGTACAGCCCCATTCCGGTGGATTTATACTGCCCATTGTGGTAATTGCTCCCGGTAAATCCCTTGTCAAACACCCGCCTGATCTCCTCCTCCCTGATCCCTGCCCCCCTGTCCTCCACGGTCAGCCGAAAGCCCCTGCCCGGAATTTCCTGACTCTCAAGGATCAGCCTGGGAGCCTCCCCCGCATATTTCACCGCATTGCTCACCAGCTGGTCCAGCACATAGGTGAGCCACGCCTTGTCCGTGTATACGCGCTCCTCCCCGATCCTGATATCCAGCTCAAAATGTTTCTGGATCAGGAAAAACTGATTGTTGTGGATGGACTCTCTGACACATTCGGCAAGACTGACCGAACGGATCTGCAGGTCGAACAGGCTGCTCTGGACCTTGCAGCCCAGCAGCGCGTTGGCAAGGAGCTGGTTGATGCGCTCCAGCTGCTCCCGCAGGTTGTTCTTCTGTGTACTGTTTTCCAGCTCCTCCACGATCAGCAGGGCCGCCGCCAGGGGAAGCTTTACCTCGTGGCACCATCTGGCAATATAGTCCTGCAGGTCGCAGTTTAAGGTAAACTGCTCCTTCAGCTCCTCTCTCATCCGCTCCATCTGCCCCTCCGCGTCCTGCTCCCTTTCCTCCCGCTCCTGTCTCAGGAACCTGTAAAACTCAAAAAGACAGCAGGCCAGAAGACCTGCCGCCGCCAGGATATCCAGATAAATCAAATAATCCAGCTTCACATGGGGGAGTAAAAAAACGAAATAGACATTATAGATAATGCAGATGAACAAATATCCCATATAGTAACTTTTTTGCTTTAAAAACCTGACTATCGTGTCCCTCATTATTCCATGCATGTAACGTAATACCCCTGACCTTTCCGCGTCATGATGATCTCCCCGCCACAGCTGTCAGCCAGCTTACCCCGGAGCCTGCTGACCAAGGTGGTCAGCGAGCCGTCGGATACATACTCGTCCGTGCTCCAAAGCGCCATCATCAATTCCTCCCGCATGACCGTCCCGCCCCGGCGCTCCACCAGCTTCGCCAGGATCTTCCTCTCGGACTTTGTGAGCTCCACCGCCTGTCCGTCCACAAAAAGAGCCATGCTCTCCGTCTCAAAAAATACGTTCTCTTTCAGATAAATCCTTGTCCTCGCCGCCCCGGCACGGGTCCTGCGCAGGACTGCCTCAATCTTTGCCTGCAGCAGCTCCAGCCGGAAGGGCTTCTCTATATAATCGTCTCCCCCCTGGGCATATGCCTGCAGCTTATCGCTGTCCTCCCCACGGCTGCTGATAAACAGGACAGGCACATCAGAAACCTCCCGAAGCCTCCTGCACCAGTAAAAACCGTCGTAAAAGGGCAGGTTAATATCCATGAGCACCAGGCAGGCCTCCGCCTGCCTGTACTCTCTTATAATCCCCTCAAAATCCCTGACAATATACGCCAGGTATCCCCATCTCTCCAGAAAATGCCTGATCTCCCCTGCCAGGGCGGCATCGTCCTCCACGATCATGATGCGGGCTTTTTCTCTTGAATCTTTTGCTCCAATGTTCATGTTTATACCCCTGTGCGTGCTTCATAAAAGGGTGTGTACTCCCTCTTTGCGCATACCAGTACTGTGCTGCGCATATAACAGTGAATATCAGCGCTGGATATTTGTGCCAGGGCAAGGCGGAAGAAGGAAGCGATGTGGCTCCATCGCTGACTGATGACAACGCAGCACTGGTGCAAATAGGCGGTGCTGAATTCACTGTTAATTGCGCAACACAGTACTAGTCCCTATTTGGAAGCTTATTCATCCGTCCCTGCCTGATTCCCGCGGGTCACGAGCTGCAAAGCCATCCTTCTCAGGCGCTGCCTCCGGGACTACCCCCGCGGGCCACGAGCCCTGGATAAAGCATCGACCATCTCCTGCGCCGCGAAACTGAGCACCAGGCCGCTCAACATCCCAAAAAGCACATCAGTGGGATAATGTACTCCCACATAGAGCCGGGAGACAGCGATCAAAGCCGCCAGAATGATGGCAGGCACTCCCAGCCGCTCAGGCAGCCTGCGGAAAAATACTCCGGCGGCGGCAAAAGAGCTGGCCGTGTGTCCCGACGGGAAAGAAAAGTCATGGGGACCCGGGATCAGGGGCATCAATGCCTGGATCGCATCAAAGGGCCTGCTCCTCCCCACGAAATTTTTCAAGAATAAGTTGTTCACCAGCAGGGATAACAGCAGCGCCAGCAGTCCCATACAGCCGGTTTTCCTGGTTTTGGGGGACAAGAGCAGAAGCAGGGAGAACACGATCCAGATAAACCCCCGGTCTCCAAGTCTGGTAACAAATACAAAGAACGGGGTCAATACGCTGTTCCGCACCGAATCCTGGATAAAAAGCAGGATGCCATCCTCAAGTGTACCAAGAGTTTCTATCATGCACAACTCCTTTTTCCGGAATGTTCTCATCCACACCGCCCTCCCCGCAGAAGGTATGGATCCAAAACCTGGACTCTGGCGCCTTGACGGCGGTCCGAAGCCTTCCCCCAAAGGAAGCGCGGATCTGAAAGCCAATTCCGGAATCAATTCTTTACTATAAATCCTGCCACAGAGCTCTCCATTTGTCAAGGCTGCAATTTTGATGTCAGCATATCTGAAAATGTCAGCATATTTACGTACTGCGCCCAGGGCCAGATAGGACAAGCCAGCCCTCTTTCTTTCCTGCAGACACAGGGTTAGTACTGCGCCGGACAGGAATACCGTCGGCTGCAGGCTTTCATATGCGGACCTGTACATAAAAGACAGGAGCAGACGATTCTTTGAATCCTGCCCCTGTCTTTATATTGTTTTCGGATATGATGACATTTATTGCCCCAGACCCAAGAAAGTAAGCTTCCCGAAAAGTTCCTTTCCCTGATGCCTTAGCGAATGCCCCGCATCTGCCCTGGTTCCCATGCCTTAGATTCAGGAAAACATCTTCGTTATCATATTCCCGTCTTCCATCTGCCTTTTCTGCATCATCAGCCTGTAATCCTGAAGTATCCTGTTCTTTTTCTGTTCCGAGACAGCTCCCGCCATGTCCAGATCCTCAATCCTGCTCTGGGAAGCCGTCTGGTTCTCCGCTGCAATATTATTGTAGGAAATCGTATGCTCCAGCCCATTTGTGGACGCCCCCATCTTGGACCTCGCCGCAGAAACTTTGGAAATGGCATCATCTATGGCACTGATATCAAAATCTCCCATGACGCTGTAGCCGGCAATCCCCAGACCTGTCAGCGTGCTGTCAGCCATCTGGATCTTCATGCCTGTTCCGTCAGGATTGGTGGCAAGATCCAAGGTCGCCATATTGCCGTCCAGGAGCGTATGGGTATTGAACTGTGTACCCTTTGCCATCTGCTGGATACCGTCCAGGTAGCCGTTGACCTCCTGCTGCATTGCCTGCCTGTCAGAATCTGAATAAGTGCCATTCATGGCACGGATACTCACTTCCTTGATATCCTGCAGATAATCCATCATGCCGGACATGGCGCCATCTCCCACGTTCAGGGCACCGATACCCATCTGGGCATTGTCAGACGCCTTATTCAGCGCCCGCGCCTCCTTCTCCAGCTTCTTCGCAATGGCAAGCCCTGCCGCATCATCCGCCGCAGAATTGATACGCTTGCCGGAAGCAAGCTTATTGCTCATCTTATTAATGTTCCTGCTGCCAATCTTATGGTAGTTATCATTCATTCGGTTTTGGCTGATCCCAGCTATATTACTCATACACATACCTCCCTGCCGACTGTACATAGTAGCCAACCGTTCAAACTGACTCTTTTCTATTATCAGTATAACACAGTATGCCAGAAAATTCCAGAGTGTTTTATGAAAAACAGGCAAAACATGCTTTTGTAAGTAACAGTTCCCACAGATTCCTGAGCCGTTACTATTATAATTCACTCACTTCCGTCCCTCTTTTTGCCTGGATTTCCGTTGCCTCCTCCCCGGCCCGTCCTCACCCTTGCCGGACCGGAAGAAATCCCTGTCTCCTCTGGCAGCTTCGCCCTCATGCCTGTATTGCCCTTTTTCTCGTTACGGCTGTTGACGCTCTCCCGAAACAGGGTGTAACCTGTGGAGGTAATCGGGATAAAGACCAGCATACCTGCAATTCCAAAAAGGCTGCCGCCGAGGCTTACCGCCATTAATACCCATATGGATGGCAGACCCACACTGCTTCCCACCACCTTCGGATAAATCAGGTTTCCTTCTATTTGCTGCAGAGTCAGGAAAAGGATTACAAACCACAGTGCCTGCAGGGGATTGTCGATCAGGATCAGAAAAGCTCCCACGCTGCAGCCGATAAAAGCCCCCACTATGGGGATAAGGGCTGTAAAGGCAATCAGGACGCCCACCATCAGCGCATAAGGCATGCGGAAAATGCTCATCGCTATCACGAACATAAGTCCCAGTATAACTGCTTCCGTACACTGACCCGTGATAAAGCAACTGAAATTTTTATACAGGAGCGCAAATACCTCTTGAAGCTTCCCTGCCGCTTTTTCCGGCAGAAAAGCCAGGATGATCCGTCTTCCCTGATTTTCCAGCTTTTCTTTTTGGGACAATATATACAGCGCAAAGATAAGTGAAATAACCGCGTTGACAATGCCGGATATAATACCGCTCGCCACGCTGACCGTGGAAGTCAACATATCCATAGCACCGTTTTTCAGGAAGCCCATCACACTGTCAAACAAGGATTCCCAGTTGATCTCCATCTGTTCCAGCTTCTGCACCTGCTCCGCAAACATGGGATAGTTTTCTGTAATCTCATCCAACCATACGATTGCATTTTCCACAAAGCCCGGGATTTTCTTTCCCACTTCCGCTGCCGTGAAAGTCACCTGCGGCACCACAGTCCCCAGCACAACGGTGATCACCAGCCCCACCGCCACAAGGGAAAGCACCATGCACACCGGACGCTTAAGCTTTCCTGCAAGCTTTCCCCGCCACCGCTTCAAGAGTTTTTCCTCAAAGGCGCGCATGGGGATATTTAATACAAAAGCCACAACCCCTCCATATATAAAGGGCTTCGCGATCCTGAGCGCAAAGGCAAGCCCAAAAAGCAGCTTGTCACTGTATATAATGGCAAGCACCAAGGCTGCCGCAAGTACCATCAGCCGCCTGATCTGTTTTAATTTTTCTCTGCTGAATTCCATCTGCCGCTTCTCCATTTAAAGTTCCGCCTCTACACTGCAACGCCCCCTTGTCTGGAAGAAAATTCCATCTGCTTTGGGCGCAGCTGTAATTTCCTTCCGGGG
>CAOKQK010000078.1 GCA_948470905.1 uncultured Lachnospiraceae bacterium
TGAAGGGGATTGAACAAACGTTTTGTGCATCTTTTAATTTTCAAACACGCTCTAGCACAACGAGTTAACTTAAGGAATCTTTTATAGCAGCACACTATGTCTGCAAGTGGTTAGAGGATGATAACAGCGACAACTAGCCCAAAATGAAAAGACCGGGTCAGCACACCCGGTCTTTTCGATTGTGTCCATATTAGAGTACACAACTGCTTTTTGCCTATCGGCATTATAGCATATGCAAATCTCAATTGCAATATCCCATCAAAAGTTTTCACGTTACAAAAATGCGGTTTCGATTTTTATATGATCAAACAGGCGTCGCCAAAACTGAAGAACCGATACTTCTCCCGTATGGCATCCTCGTAGGCATTCAGCACATGCTCCCTGCCTGCCAGGGCGCTGACCAGCATCACCAGCGTGGATTCCGGCAGATGGAAATTGGTTATCAGGGCATCCAGCACCTTAAAACGATAGCCGGGATAGATGAAAATTTCCGTGCTGCCGCTGCCTGGCTGCACCATGCCGTTTGCGTCCGCCGCGCTCTCCACCGTGCGGCAGCTGGTAGTCCCCACACAGATGACCCGCCCGCCGCCCTGTCTGGCGGCATTGATCTTGTCCGCCGCCTCTTTTGACACCTGGTAGTACTCCGAGTGCATATGATGGTCAAGGATATTTTCCTCCTTCACAGGGCGGAAAGTCCCAAGCCCCACATGGAGGGTGACATACGCCGTCTGTACGCCCTTCTCCTCTATTCTGTCCAGCAGCTCCTTTGTAAAATGCAGTCCCGCAGTGGGAGCCGCCGCGGAGCCCTCATATCTGGCATAGACCGTCTGGTAACGGTTCCTGTCCTGGAGCCTGTGGGTGATGTACGGGGGAAGGGGCATCTCGCCCAGCCTGTCCAGCACTTCCTCCCATATACCCTGGTAGAAAAAGCGAATCAGGCGGTTGCCCTCCTCCACCGTATCCAGCACCTCCGCCAAAAGCAGCCCCTCCCCAAAGACAAGCCTTGTCCCGGGACGGCACTTTCTTCCAGGCTTTACCAGAGTCTCCCACACGTTGCCCTCCCTGCGCTTTAACAAAAGCACCTCCACATGGGCGCCGGTTTCCTCTTTGACTCCCAGAAGCCTTGCGGGAATGACCTTAGTATTGTTCAGGACCAGGCAGTCCCCCGGGTTCAGATAGTCCAGAATATCCGTAAAAACGTGGTGGGATACCTCCCCTGTCTCCTTGTCCAGCACCAGCAGCCTGGAGGAGGAGCGGTCCTCCAGAGGATCCTGGGCAATCAGCTCCGGAGGCAGCTCAAAATAAAAATCCGACTTCTTCAATTCCATTCCATGATCTCCATGATCTTAGATTTCAGCCCCCTCGGCAAAAGCCATATAGCCCCTGTACGCCTCGTACACGTCAGCCTTGCTGGTTGCCTCCCAGGGCGCGTGCATGTTCAGCACGGCAACACCGCTGTCGATCACATTCATGCCATAGAGCGCCAGGATGTATGCAATGGTCCCGCCGCCTCCCACGTCCACCTTGCCAAGCTCCGCAGTCTGATAGAGAACCTTCTTATCATCCAGCACCTTGCGCAGATGTGCGATATACTCTGCATTTGCATCGTTGGAGCCGGATTTGCCCCTTGAACCGGTGAACTTGTTGAACACCATGCCCTTTCCCAGGAATGCAGAGTTCTTTTTCTCAAAGCAGGATGCGAAGGAAGGATCGAAGCCTGCGCTGACATCGGAGGAAAGCATACAGCTGCGGGCAAGGCATCTTCTCAGGTTCAGCTCGCTGTACTCTCCGGTCATGTTCATCAGCTCCGCCACCGCGTTCTCGAAAAAGCGTGACTGCATACCGGTTGCGCCCACGGAACCGATCTCCTCCTTATCTACCAGAATGCAGCAGACAGTCCTCTGCGTCTGCCCGATATCCAGCATGGCGCGCATGGAAGTGAAAGCACAGACCCTGTCATCCTGGCCGTAGGCAAGGATCATGCTGCGGTCAAAGCCCGCCTCCCTGGCCTTGCCGGCAGGTACAATCTCCAGCTCCGCTGAGACGAAATCTTCCTCCTCAAAACCATAAGTTTCCTTTAGGATATTGAGCACACCTGCCTTTACGGCTTCCTTTGCCGCCGCTTTCTCCTTGTCCTCTTTGCCGCCTTTTGTCTTCTTTCCTGTCTTGTGAGTCCCGGCATCCGCCGAAAGCTCCGCCTCGTTCTTTCCCTTGTCCTTCTTCTTTCCCTCGATTACCAGGGGTTTGCTGCCAATGATCAGATCCAGCGCTTCTCCCTCAATCACCTTCGCCGCCTTCTTCTCCAGCTGCTCCGCCGCAAGATGAATCAGCAGGTCGGATATGAAGAACACCGGATCTTTCTCGTTCTCGCCCACGTTCAGCTCCACGGTAGTCCCATCCTTCTTTACCACAACCCCGTGGATGGCAAGAGGAAGCGCCACCCACTGATACTTCTTTACGCCGCCGTAATAATGGGTGTCCAGATAGGCAAAACCGCCCTCCTCATAAAGAGGGTTCTGCTTCACGTCAAGCCTTGGGCTGTCGATGTGCGCCCCCAGAATATTAAGCCCCTCCGCCATGGGCCTGCTGCCCATCTGGAACATGACAATGGACTTATTCATCCAGACGCTGTACACCTTATCGCCCGCCTTCAGCTGCTGTCCGGAACCGATCATTTTCTCCAGCTCCTGATAACCCTCCGCCTCAATGGTGTTTACGATCGTATCAATGCACTCCCGCTCCGTCTTGCCGTGGTCCAGGAAGTCCCTGTACTCCTGATTCAGCTTCTCCAGCTGCTTCAGCTGCTTTTCGTCATAGCTCTCCCATACGTTTTTTCTTTCCATTTTGACTGCTCCTTTATTCTATGTTTTCCATACTAATACTGTTTTTACTTTTCTCCCTTTCAGGCAAGGTGTCCCCCTCACCCTCAACTCCTCAGTTCAATATCCAGCTGCTTTTTCAAATTCTTTAATATCTTCTTCACAAAACCGTCCACCGTGTCCGCGCCGAAAGCCTCATCCCTGGGAGTGAAATCCACCGTAAACGCCATGCTCTTTTTGTCCTCCGGGATCTGCTCTCCCTCATACACGTCAAAGAGTCTGATATCCCGGATATAAGAGCAGGATTCCCGGATGACATCCTCCACCTGTCCGCAGGTGACTCCTTTCCCCATGACCAGAGCCAGATCCCTGCTCTCCCCCGGGAACCTTGCCAACGGTGTGAACGAGGGATCCCTGTCATACCACCGGGCGAGAATCTCCATGTCAAGCTCCATGATATAAGCGTCGACGCGCAGATCCAACCATTCCGCCACCTCATATGCCACCTTGCCCAGATAGCCGACCTCCTCTCCCTCACAGATGACAGCCGCCGCCTGATAGGGATGCAGGAAAGATTTCTTCGTCTCCCGGTACGAAAAGCTGGCAAAGAGGTTTTCCGCCACTTTCTCCGCAATCCCTTTCAGCGTGAAGAAACTCTCGTCCGTCCCGAAGACGCCCACACACAGTTTCTGTCTCTCCTCCGGATAGTCCGTCAGGGGCAGCTGCTTCGGAATAAAGATCCTGCCCAGCTCAAACAGCCTGCCCTCCAGGTTCCCCCTCTTTTGGTTCCTGGCTATGGCATTCAGCATGGACGCCGCCAGCGTGGTCCTCATGAGAGAAAGCTCCTCATTGATGGGATTGAGAAGGCGGATCGCATTCCTCTCGGGCGCATCCTCCGCCAGCCGCAGCAGTTCCAGGTCAGAGGGCGAAAAAAAGGAATAATGGACGCACTCATAGGCTCCTGTACTACAGAGAGCGCGCTTTAAGCGCATCTCCTTATTCTGTCTGCGGCTCAGGCCGCCCATGGTAACATGCGCCGCCGGCATAAAGGCGGGGATCACATGCTCATAGCCGTACATGCGGATGACTTCCTCTGCCACATCCGGATAGTCTTCCATATCCTCACGGTACGCGGGCACCTGCAGGGTCAGCTCATCCCCCGCCGCAGACGGCGCAAACTGCAGGTTCCTCATGATGCGCAGGATCTCGTCCGTGGGCACATCGATGCCAAGTACCCTGTTTACCTTCGCAATGCTTACCTTCATCTCCCTGGGTTCAAGGGAATTTCCCGTGTTCGCGTCCTCATGGGTGGAGGAAACCTTGCCACAGCCCAGCTCCTCGATCAGGTGCAGCGCGCGCTTCATGGCATGATAGACGGAATACTCATCCACCCCTTTCTCATATCTTGCGCTGGCATCGGAATGCTTGCCCAGGGCCCGGGAAGTCTTGCGGATATTGTCGCGGGCAAACTTTGCCGACTCGAACATGACCTCCGTGGTGGTCTCCCGGATCTCAGAATTCAGCCCGCCCATGACCCCCGCCAGAGCCACAGGCTTTGCGCCGTCGCAGATGACCAGATTGTCTGGATTTAAGGTATACTCCTGGGCGTCCAGGGTGACGATCTTTTCCCCCTCCGCCGCGCGTCTCACACAGATGGCATTTCCCTCCAGATAATCGCAGTCGAAAGCGTGCATGGGCTGCCCCATCTCCTTCATGACATAGTTGGTGATGTCCACAATGTTCGAGATGGAATCCATCCCCACCAAAGCCAGCCTGCGCTTCATCCACAGGGGCGACTCCCCGATTTTCACGTCATAGACATAATGGGCAATATATCTGGGACACAGCTCCGACGCCTCCACGCGCACCTGGAAACCCTCTTTCTTCACATCTGTCTCCGTATACTCCAGAGAAGGCATCTTAAACTCTTTGTCCAGCGCCGCCGCAACCTCCCTGGCAATCCCCACGATACTCTGACAGTCCGATCTGTTTGGGGTAATTGAAATGTCAAAGATCCAATCGTCCAGGCCCAGCAGAGGCTTCACATCCGTCCCCGCTTCCGCGTCCTGTGGTAACTCCAGCAGCCCGTTGTAGCCAGCCCCCGGAAACATGTTTTCCGTGACGCCCAGCTCCACCCCGGAACAGAGCATCCCCTCGGATTCATACCCCCGCAACTTTCCTTTCTTAATGGTCATGACCCCTTCCACCGTCTTATGATCCTTTGCCGTCATGAACACGGTAGCACCTGCCAGCGCCAGGGGAAACTTTCCTCCCGTCCTTACATTATCCGCGCCGCAGCAGACCTGAAAGGTTCCATGCACGCCTGCATTTACCCTGCACACATGCAGATGGGTCTCCGGTATGGGCTCGCATTCCTCCACCAGTCCCACCACCACATTGCTGATCTCCTTTCCGACCTCACTTAACTCCTCCACCTCAAAACCGCAGTTAAAGAGCTTCTTCTCCAGCTCCTGGGGAGTGATGTCAATCTCTACATATTCTTTCAACCAACTCAATGGCACTAACATTTTCTTTACCTCCTAATTCCAGTTCCCATTTATGGGCACTTTTTCGCCCTCTCAATACAACATTGCATCAATTATCATCAATCTGCCGCAGCACGCGCAGATCCGACTCAAAGAACATCTTGATATTGTCGATTCCGTACTTAAGCATTGCCACCCGCTCGATGCCGATACCGAAAGCAAGCCCGCTGTACTCCTCGGAATCGATCCCGCAGTTTTCCAGCACCTTTTTATTGACGATACCGGCTCCCAGAATCTCTATCCAGCCTGTGCCCTTGCACAGCCTGCAGCCCTTGCCGCCGCACTCGAAGCAGCTCACGTCCACTTCCACAGAGGGCTCGGTGAAAGGGAAATAAGAGGGACGCAGCCGTGTGGTGGTTTCTTCCCCGTACATCTTCTTCACAAACATGTCCAGCATGCCTTTCAGATCACACAGGGTAATCTTTTTGTCCACCACCAGCCCCTCCATCTGATGGAACATGGGAGAATGGGTTGCATCGTCATCGGAACGGAACACCTTTCCCGGCGCCAGCATCTTAATGGGAAGTTCCCTGGTCTCCATGGCATGGATCTGTGCCGCAGAGGTCTGAGTAGCCAACAGGAAATCCGGGGACAAATAAAAAGTGTCCTGCATATCCCTCGCCGGATGATCCTTGGGGGTATTCAGCGCCGTAAAATTATAATAATCATTCTCAATCTCCCTGGGCTCAAAAACCTCAAAGCCCATGCCAGCAAACACATCTATCAATTGATTTCTGGTCTGGGTGATGGGATGGAGATTTCCGGTTTCCACAGTCTTCGCAGGCATGGTGACGTCTATTTTCTCAGACTCATACCGCCTCTGCAGCTCCCTGGCCTTCATCTTCTCGTCCAGCTCGTCAAACCGCTGCTTCGCCCACTCCTTCAGCTCATTAACACCCTTACCAAAATTAGCCCGCTCCTCCGGCGCTATGGTCTTCATCTCCTTCATCAGCTGTCCGATCTTCCCTGTCTTGGAATCCATAAACTGCTTTTTGAACTCATAGACCGCCCTGGAGCTGGAAAGCTGGCTGATCCCGTCCAAAATCTCCTGCCTGATACCTGCCAATCTGTCGCTCATCTTATTCACCATGCCTTTCTGTAATTTGAAAATTTGTTCATATGCTTCTGTACACAAAAAGTCCCCTGCACTTTCATGCAAGGGACGAAACAAACACTCCGCGGTACCACCCTGGTTCCCTGTTCTTCCTAATATCTGAACAGGACTCTCACTTACGCGTAACGAGCGCCACGTCCAGGACTACCTGCGCCATACGCCTTCACCCTGGCAGCTCCGGTGGGAAATTCGCGTTTACATCTGAACCCGGGAAAGCTTTCAGCCGATGACTTTCCCTCTCTGCCGGAAGATGCTGCGCTACTATACACCATCAATGCCTTTTACTTTTCTTATCTTATGACGAACAGCTGGAAAAGTCAAGGAAAATTTCCAGCTGTCTTTTATCCTTTATTTATTGACTTTTATTTATTGCCAATACTGCATCGCCTGCTCCCTTGACACATCCGCATATTTATCACTCTTAATAATCCGCTGGTAGACAGAGTCAAAATCGGGCAGCATCCCTTTCAGAATATCAATGAGGGCTTTTAAACCTTCCTGGCTTTCTTCCTGTATACCCTCCTGTATTCCCTTCTGTCTGCCCTCCTGCCATCCTCTCTGCCTTGCATTTGCTTCAGCGCTGGTAAACTCATCCGCCATCAATTCCTTCAATGCCTCATACATCCCTGCACCTGCATAATCAGCCTTTCCACGGTCTGTAGGTCAAGCTTCCTCGTCAATGCCTGCAGCCAGACATACTGTCCGCCGGATAACTCCTTTGCCACGACAACCTGAGTGGCAAAATAGGCTTTGCCTGTTATGTAGTATATCCCTTCATACGGATTACTGACCTCGAAGCCTTCTTTTTCCAAGCTGTCCAACAGCTTTGCGGGCTTTCCTTCACGAATGATAGACACAGACAGGCTGCCGGTCTTTATCTCATCCACTGTCTTTCCGGAAGCCTTGTATAACGCAGCATATGCATTTACCTTATAAAACGTATCAATATTCAGCTCATCATCCGGTGATTTATACTCAAAAATATTATATTCCCTGAAAATCCTGCCTATCTCATCCCTTACCCTGTACCCGGCAGGCTTTTTTATCACCAGAAGGTCTATCTCCAGAGGCTTTGTATTCAGGTTATGTTCACGTATAAATTCCAGATGCTCCCTGTCCTGCCCCAATATCAGTTCCACCGCCGAACAGAAAGCCGGATGCCATTGCGTCCTCAGTTCCTCCATAGTTTCTGCCTCCTGCAATTTATTATACCTTAATCCATCCTGCTTTGCAATTGGCTTTTTA
The DNA here is from genome assembly GCA_948470905.1 of uncultured Lachnospiraceae bacterium. Lineage (GTDB taxonomy): Bacteria > Bacillota > Clostridia > Lachnospirales > Lachnospiraceae > Acetatifactor. The sequence continues at coordinate 7,725 of CAOKQK010000078.1, forward strand.
TTCGGAAATCTGTTTTTCGTAACCGTTCACATATCCGCTTGTCCAAGCTGACGAAAAGAACGCCGTTTCATGAGCAAAAACGCTCATTTGCTCAATTATGATGCAGGCAGCCTCAGCAGATCATCATAACCTTCACAAAGGATTCCCGCTTATCCCTCATCAATTCAAATCCCCCCATCAGCCCATCCATGCCAAATCTCTGTGTAATAAGCAGTTCCGGATGCAGTACTCCACGCTCCACCCTGTCCAGAGCAAAATGCCAGTCATCTGCAGGTTCATGCAGAAAGGAAGAATTCCATGTTCCTCTCACTGTCAGCTGATTCCTCAGGATCTTCCAGTATGTCTGGCGACCAAGCTCCATGTGAGATGCCGGATTGCCTACCAGCATCACCGTCCCGCCGCCGGCTGTATGCTCCACGGCCAGCTCCAGGACCTCATTCCTGCCCACGCAGTCAAAAAAGACATCTGCCCCGTTTCCTCCCGTCCGTTCCTCTATCCAGCTTCCCGCATCCGTTCTGCTGCTGTCACAATAACAATTCTCATTCAGCCCCAAGTCTGAGACAATTTTACTCTGATAAGGCTTATTGCCTATCAGAAGCAGACTCCTTACTCCCGCCTCCGTCAGGAACATGGAAAGCAATTGCCCAATGGTGCCCAGCCCGCAGACAGCCACGGTACTGTCCGGCAGGATATCCGCCCTGCGCATGGCATGCACCGCCACAGCCATGGGCTCCAGCATTGCCGCCTGCTCGAAGGCAACATTGTCCGGCAGCTCTATCAGGTTCCATTCAGGCACATTCACATATTCCGCAAAGCCTCCTGCAGTGCGGGAGCCAAGATAACCATAATGGCGGCACAGTTCATATTGTCTGTCCACGCATGACCTGCACTGCCCGCAGGGAATCAGCGGAAATACCCCCACCCGCTTCCCCAGCCAGAAGCTGTCCACGCTTCTTCCTGTCTCTGCCACTACGCCCGCAAATTCATGGCCTGGTATCAGCGGATAAGAATATGTCCCCGTCTGGTAAATCCTCGGAATGTCCGAACCGCAGATTCCTGCCGCCTTTACCGATACCAGCACTTCTTTTTCCCCAGGAACAGGCCTTGGCACATCCTCCATCCCAAGCTTTCCGATGTTCCTCAACACATATGCCTTCATATTCTGTGGCAGCAGTTCTGATTTCATGACCGATTCCTCCAATACCTTATAGATGCATTGTATCATTATAAAAGGGTCCGTGCAGGATGTTCCGTGAATTTTAAGCCCTTCTTATCCCCAACTCCTTAAACGCACTGCCTCTCCCTGCATTTCCTGCGGAACCGCTCCAGATCCTCCGCCGTGGTGATCTTAAAATTCCCCTCATCTCCCGGCACAAGCGCGACATCCATGCCTGCCAGCACCGCAGGCTCCGTAGAACCATTTATATCCCGTATCCTGTCCGGCAAAAGTGCCGCGTTTGCATCATAGTACTTACCCAAAATATAAGCCTCCGGCGCCTGTCCCGCACACAGTCGGCTCCTGTCAACCAGAGAAGCTATCCTGCTGCCATCATGGAGATACATGGTATCCTTTGCAGGCAATACAGGCATTGCCCCCTCGTGGCACCTGCAGGCATCAAGGCAGGCCGAGATCAGCCCGTCTGTCACAAAAGGTCTGGCCGCATCATGAATGATCACTGTGTCAGACCTGTCTGCATATCTCAAAATATCTGCCAGCCCATTCAAAACAGACAGCTGTCTGGTGTCGCCGGGGCTGGAGAACCCCTTAAACCTGCTGCCTGCCCATTTCCGTATATAACCATGCCAATTCTCATCCGCCACTACCTGTATGGCATCTATATCCCCACACTTCTCAAAAACAGCAAGACAATATGCGATGGCAGGCTTCCCTTCCGCCTCAACATACTGTTTCGGGCGGCTGGAACCTGCACGCGTGCCGTTTCCTCCTGAAAGCACCAATGCTATGTTCATCTTAAAATCTCAGCTCCCTGATTCCCTTCAGTATCTCCCCATAGGATCTGTTTTTCCCAAATAAAAGCGTCGTTCCCAGCACAAAACCGTCCACGCCCCTGGGGGCAAATTCCAGAATCTTATCTGCGCTGCAGGCCCCGTCCCAGTACAATCTGAAATGCATCTCCTCCTTGAGGGAGAGCAGCTTCGTTATCTTTTTGCCCACATAAGGCATATACATCTGCCCTGCATTGCCGGGATTGACGGTCATTACCAGAACCTTTTTCACAATGCGCAGCATCTCCATAATGGTTTCCACGCTTGTCCCCGGGTTGATCGCTATCCCCGGCTCCATTCCGGCGTTGATGATCTTCTGCAGGGTAGTGGACGGATGATACTCTGCCTCCGGGTGGATATAGACCGTATCCCCCTTGCGAAGCTCCTTTGTAAAAAGCTCTATGGTGTTGTTGGGATGCTCCACCATGAGGTGTACATCCAAGGGCTTTCCTGCCACGGAAGCAATATAACGCATATCATTCAGGGACATGGCATAATTGGGCACATAACGCCCGTCCATAATGTCGATATGGAAAGAGTCTATGCCCCCTTCTTCCAGATCCCGTACTTCCTTCTCCAGATTCCCATAATTGGCACACATCATGGATGCGGTAAGATCAAAATTCATTGCAGATTCCTCCCCTAAGTCAGCATCAGCCGCCCCGTATGTACGATTTTCAGCCGTTCTCTGTGATACATAAAATAAAGCGTCAGAAGATTTTCCCCGATATACCCGATATATCTGTCCGCCCTCCCTCCGCCCTCCGGCGCCGAAAGCTCCTCCACCCGTTCCAATATGGGGAACAGCCACTGACAATATCGCTCCAATACCTCCGCTTTGGCTATTAAAATGTTATAATTATACATATATTCCTGAGAAAAAATTTTGCCATACTCCCCATAATGCTCCGGAGCAAGCTCCAAAAGCGCCTGCAGTACTGCCTCCCAGTCAGCTTCCCCGATATATCTCCTGTGATGCTCTCCGATATCCGGCTCATGCACCGTAGGATACGGCAACACCACATCTATATCTCCAACAGCCAGCCTCTCCAGATCTCTCTCCCGCAGATCCAGGAACCTGCGGTAATGAAACAGACCATAGTACCGCTCCGCCGCCCCCTCAAGCTCCCCCCGGTTCCCCTTCCTCCCTGTGAGCCGGTTCTTCCAGATCCAATAAAGCGCCGTGAGCTCACAATAATTGCCATTCTTATGCGAAATGTTTTCACCGCTGCTGTCCAGAATATCCGCTACCCGTTCCTGTGTCAGAGAGGCTCCCACCTGTATGGGATACAGCCAATGAGGAAAACTGTATCGATTGCCCAGGGGCTTGTCTCTATGAAATTTTGCAACATAAACCTCCAGATTTTCCACCATTCTCTCCCTGTTTTCTTATGTCATCCCATGCTTCCCCTGCCAGCCCCAGCTCCATTTCCAGGTTCCATCCATTACATATCATGTATTGACGGAAATGTTCCCATGCTGGCATAGTATTTCTCCATAAGCTCCGATTCCCTGCCGGAATCCACACAGATATGATTATGAAATCCCTGTTCTTCCAGCAGCCTTACAATCTCCCCCTGCACATCCTCAGGTGTGGCGATCAGGACACAGATATCCCTGCACGGATACTCCCTCAGCTCATAGACAGGAAGCCCCGCAAGTCTGTCCGGATTCCCCTCCCTGCTGCTGACAAGAAACCCTTTTATTTCAAAATCCTTATATAATTTCCGTACCGCAAGGCACGTTCCAAGTGCGATGCTCTTTGCGCCAAAGATTGCAAGCTCCATATCCTTTTCAATCCCTTCCACAAAATGATATGTTGTAACAGTGCAGTGACCTGTCTGAACTGTTATGATATGTTACCCTCGCAGCATTCGCCAAGCCCCCAGAGAAGCCATGTTGCGGCTTTCACACCCATTTATGCCGGGAAACGGCATGGCAACAAGCTTGCTTCTTCGGGCTTACGGCTCATTGCCCGCAGGAATCACTCACAAAACAACGCCTTCTCCTGGTTATAAAACTTCTTCATATGCTCCGTCTGCCGGCCATATCCAAAGTGTCCCGCAACAGCGCGCTCTGCCACAATGATGGCACGAAAGGAATTCATACAGAATTTACACAGATACTCCTCATCACTTCCAAGCACACCCTCCGGCGCCGTCATAAAACCATGCATGTCCTGCCAGAAACTGCGATGCATCAAAAAGCATCCTATACTGAACCTGTGCCAGCAGATGGAATATTCCTCCGCTGCCTCTTTCATTTTCTCTGCAAACCTGTTCAGCGGCAGCGTTTTCCTCCACATATATTCCGCTGCTTCCCCGCAGAAATATATGCTTCCCTTCCCATAAAAGGCATCCCCAAAAGCCCTCTCATACTCCTCCCTGCACCCAAGATGATCCAGGATCCTGCAATAAGAATAACCATTCACAGCCATCTGGGGCGCCACGATACCTATCTCATATTTCTTCTCTCTTTGTACGTTCCCATACACCCGCATCAATTCCTCAAACATCCCCGGCGTCACAAAGATATCCTCATCCATCTTGTACACCCACCGGGCATCCGGATGCGACCTGATCGCCAGGTTCTGCGTCTGGGCAAGCCGGTTTTCCTCCGTCCAAAGATAGGACCAGCCGTTGTCCGCACACAACGCTTCCAACGTCCCATTGCAATATCCCGCCGTCAATACGCATACATCTATATCTTCCGGCACATATTTACATATTCTCGCAAATACGCTGTCCCACAGAAATTCCTTATATCCGGCAAGAATGATGAGCAGTTTTTCCAGGCCCTTTGAACGATCGGTAAAATGGTATTCTCCCGAGAAATTATCTTCCTCCATCTTTGCATCAACACCGCAGAAAGTTTCATATTCAATCCCATGTTCTTCCAGCTGTTTCTGTATGGAAGCCCTTACATCCGCCCGGATTGCGGCAACCACGATCCTGTAATTGCCACATACCTTAAGCAGCTTTTCAAAGCTGATAATCTCTATTCCCTTAAACAGATTTCCAGCCTTATAATTATCACAGAAATAAGCTACGTTCCTTACGCCATAATAGGAAAGTGCTTCTCCTCCGCACCAGCCGGCGCCAAAGATAATATATCTCATATCTACCCCCCATGCTGTCACACATAAACACAGATATTCTCATCCGCAACTCCCATGCCAAGCAGCTGGGCCTTTATGTCTCTGAAATGCAGTTCATTTGCCACCAAATACTTCACAGGGCCTGACAGACTGCCTGCTTTTTGGGGCGGCTCCACAGTTACGCCATTGATCTTCGTCCCCCATAACGCCTGGTTGTTATCCATAAAATTCATAATAACGTACCCGCACTGCCTCAGCCACTTATATGCCGAGTACCCGTAACTCCCGCATCCGAACACCACCATCGGGAATTCACCCGGCTCGCCAATCTCACTCCGGATCCTGTCTTCATGGGCTTTCATGCCCTCTATGTAAGCTTCCTCGGATACCAGAAGCACCTGCAGCTTGTCCCATATCCCGGGCTGAATGACAGAAGCATCCATTATGTTCCGATCCAAAGCACCTTTCAGCTTGTCCCGAAACCACTCATAACACCCGACCCTGTCAGGATCCGCCCTGTCAATTTTTTCTCTGCTCACATCCATATAACAGCATACAAATGACTTCGCCATCCTGCAGTACATGGAGCGGATGATATCTTTATCATTTTCTTTTTCTTTTTTATCTTCAGCCTCCAAAATTCCACATAGCCTGCGGAATTCCCAGTAGGAATATTTCAGCCCCCTGCCTGAGTTCGAGGAAGCGCCTTCCCTGTCAATGCAGTATCTGTAATAAGCATCCCGCAGATAAAGCGCCCGCCTGGCACGGACATTTGTCCAGAAGATAAAACCAATATCCTGAAAAGCAGCCCCCGGCGTTTCCGACAGCCGTATCCCGTTTTGAACCAGAAAATCCTTTTTATAAATGCCTGTCCATAAATACCAGTCCTCCGATGCAATTGTCAGATACTTTTTAGGCTCTATGATCCTGTCATACAAATCATCCCTGACAAAAATCCTCTTTCTGAACAGAAAACGCTCCCCATTGTCCTGGGTCCAATATGCGAAATTATCACATTTCACATAATCGCAGTCCTGCCTGACTGCCTCCTCATACAACCGCCCATACATTTCCGGCGCCACATGATCATCCGTCTCCAAAACAGCCACATACTCTCCCCGAGCCATGTCCAGACCCATATTGACCTGATACCCATAGCTCCTCCTGTCGCTGCGGCACAGCACGATCCTCTCATCTGTCTGAGCAAGCGAGGACAATATTTCCCACGTCCCATCATCGCTTCCCCCATCAATGCAGATTATTTCAATCTCCCTGAGCGTCTGGTTCATGGCGCTCTGCACTGCCTCCCGAATATAATCCGCAACATTTAGTGACGGCAGAATGACAGATAACTTGATTCCCATTTTCCAACTCCTTCACCCATGATCTTTTATCTCATGACCTTCTATTTTAAGAAGAATCTCGTACAGCCCGTAGACGTTCCCACACCATACCTTTTTTATGTCCGCGGCTATCTCCTTATTTCCTTTAACCGGTGTAACTATAATGCTGTCGCACTTTTTGTTTATCTCCTCCAATGTCCCTACTTCAATTCCTTCCAGCTCTTTCACTTTTCTGTCCACACCATAGACCTTGAGAGCAGCCCCTTTGCGCAGCCGCTCAACAGTCATCCTGCCAAACTTGCCAAGCCCATAAACAGCTACCCCTGTCTTTCCCTGCTTCTCAAAATAAGCCCCCAGACAGCTTCCATGGAAATCCCCTTCCAGAAAGGCACAGACAATTTCCAAAGACTTTTCGGATACTGTCTTCTCCTCCCGGTTATCCCGCAGCAATATTGTCTTAATCTCGCGAAGAAGCTCCAAAATTTCTGTATTCGCGTTTTTAATAATCCCTGCCAAATACTCCTCCGAAACTCGATAAGCCAATACATCCTTAAGCTTATCCAAATGATATTCATCCGCGATCACCGCGTTATCCCGGATACCCTTTAATGTATCCTCCAAATAGGTTTCCTTTCGGCCTGCTGCCTCATCAGAAAACCTGTAACCGTAGAATTCCAGCGGAAGAACCACATATTCCTCAATTGACACCATATACTTTAAAAAGAAAAGCGGATCCTCATATCTTTTGTAACCAGGAAAATATATCTCCTTTTCCCTTATTACCTTCATCTCATAAATATAATTCTGGTAAAAATACTCATCCTGATGATCCCGGAAACGCAGGACCACCCCTTCCGGATTCCTACCCCCCTCAAAATACTCCCTGTATAATTCATAATCTTCTATAGTACCGTTTTCATAATAATACCTCCGCAGCCCCGCACAGACCGGACCCCCTCTGTCTTCACAGGTTTGTACCATCTTTTCCAGTGCCTGGGAATCAATATAAAGGTCATCTGCATCGAGGAAACTGACAAACTGTCCCTCCGCATATCTTAACCCCACATTTCTCGCCTCGCCGGCGCCCCTATTTTCCTGTCTGAAAATCCTGATATACGGATACCTCTGCCGATACTGCTGCAGGATCTGATAAGAACGATCCGAAGATCCATCATCAATACACAAAATCTCCTTTTGCCGTATCGTTTGAGAAACTACACTTTCCAGGCATTCTTTCAGATATCTCTCCGCATTATATACAGGAATGATAATTGAAATCTTGATATCCGCTTCCATAAAAACCTTCTCTTTCTCTCATCTCCCGTTTCTTTTCATAGCCTGTCTGACCTGGCTCAGATACCCGTAACCATGCTTCATGTCAGGTTCCAGATAATTTCCTTCGCCCCACTCATTCCAGGCATTGATAAACAGATAGTCATTCCCTTCCTCACGGCTCAGCCGGAGAGATTCCCTCAAAAATTTCCCAAACCTCTCCGGTGTAGAACCTCTTGTAATGACTGCCCTGATACCGCGCCTGGGAGAATCATCAAAATCAACAAAGACTGTCCTGAAATGATTCCTGTCATGAGGCATATGGAGCATTTTCCTGTTAAGCTCACTGTAGTCCATAGAGCGAACGGCGAACCGGTTTCTCAACAGGCTCGAACTCTCTATAGGCTTCAGCAGCGATGACGCATGCATCCTCTCCGCTCTGGTCTTATTAGGTTCAAAATCCACCGTTCCGTTCACCCAACAGCTTTTCGCCGCCTGCTCCCGCCAGGTATCCATGGAAACAAGAAAAATTCCTGCAAATCCATCCGCCACAGCACATTCATTCCAATAACGGATCATATCATTAAACTTCGGAATATTCCTCAGACGATAAATCAGCAGCACAGGGCGATTGCGCTCCTTTATATACCGTTCATCCTGAAAAAACCTGCGGAAATATCTGTAATGTGCTTCCCATTCTTCTTCACCGCCATAAGCCTGTGGAATCAAGATCTCCTTGTTTCCGCCCGCACCGTGCCATGTCTTGGTCCATGGCTCATTTGCCCAGGAGAAGCAATAATGAAAATCAATGTTTTTGTTTTTCAGAAGCAATTCTGCGGGCTTTTCCAGCACCATACGGCCGCCAAACCAATAGTGATAAAAGCAAAAGCCATATATCCCCGCCCGTTTTGCCAATGACATCTGCCATTCCATCACCCCATCTTCCAACAGGTTATAATACCGCTCATGCAGCGGGACCCTTGGCTGGTTATGCCCCGCATAAAGTGGGCGGGCCTTTTTCACATTGGTCCATTCGGTAAACCCCTTCCCCCACGCATCATTGTTCTCCGGAATCTCATGGAATTGCGGCAGATAAAATGCAATCAGCTTCATTCTTATCTCCTCCTTTACATTTCATGAACCAGCCTGGTATAGCAGACAGACCCTTGCAGGCCCATTCTCCCCAGTCTGACTGGACACATTATATGCTCCACACAACTTCTTCCAGCGAAATGATCGGGCAATCCACCTTTTCTTCCAGAATCTTTTTGATCTCTCCGAATACTGCATATGGCGTAACTACTATGACATCCGCTGGGGGCAGATCATCTTCTGGATAATACACCTCCTTGATCCTTGCCATGGAGCAGCTGATATCCCGGTCAATACCGTAATCAACGAAAATCCCGCTTCCTTCCAGATCCTCCCACAGCCGCAGGGCCAGCTCTGCCATGCCGTAGACAGCGATATGATGCCAGCCCTTTTCTTCAAAATAATCAGCCGTACTTTTCCCTTCCCCTTTTATCTCCAGCCAATGATTTAAGAGCTGAAAATGATCCGAAAGGACATTGATACGATCCTGCATTCCTTCCGCCTTTTTTTCGTATCTCCTTATCTGACAGACCCCCAGAGCCAAGCCCCCGATGGCTGCCGCTGCCAACGGCAAAATTCTGAATTTCATACTGACTCCTCTCCATCTGATCCGGTAGTGTCAAATCTGACACTCCTTTTTGGCTACAAAATCTTTATTTTCCGGGAA
>CAOKQK010000079.1 GCA_948470905.1 uncultured Lachnospiraceae bacterium
GCCCTGGCACAAATATCCAGCGCTGATATTCACTGTTATATGCGCAACGCAGTACCAGGCACTTTCCGCCCTAATCTTCCCAGCCCCCCACAAGCTTTACTTCCAGGTCACAGAGATAATCTATGCATAGTCCCTCGTCGGGATCCCGGTAAAAGAAAGGGTCATCGCGGAGTGTATTGTAGAAATTGATTATCAGCTTCTCCACACATTTCTGCTTCCCATTATAAAACCGCAGAGTAAACCAGGTTCCCATATATCCTATGGATATGCCGTCACGGTGCAGGGTCCGCCCCTTGATATTATCTACAATACAGGCAATATCCTCCGCGTCCTCAACCACAAACTCTTTGCCGTTGGTCCCATCACGGACCTCTATGTAGGCAATATCCTCTGCATCCACCCTTTTCAAAAAGCTTACCGGAAAGCCCCACCAAAAATCAAAAACAGTATACACCGCCAGCAGAGAAACCACAACAATGGCGATTACTTTAAATATTTTCCTGTTCCTGTCCTTCTTCATCCTGTCCCCCGTTATCTGAATTCCATGGCAATGGAAATATCATTCCCCTCTACAGCCACCTCCGCCAGGCTTCCCGTCACAAGCGGCATCATAGGCGGCAGATGCCCCAGGTCCACATCCATGATCACCGGCACCCTCATCCTGCCCGCCGTGTCCAACACGGCTTCATATCTGTCCAGCCCCATCATGGGCTCCCCGTTCTCCGGCCTGCCGATCAAAAAGCCCTTTACATGCCTGAACCACCCTGCCTGTTCCATCTGCCACATGGCCCTGCGGATGGAAAAAACATTCAGCTCACAGCTCTCAAGGAACCAGATAATGCCATCCTCCTTATAGCGCTCGGCAAATTCCCTGGTCCTGTCAAAGCGGGTTCCCGTGAGGTTTACCAGGCAGTCCATACAGCCTCCCAGGAGCCTCCCCTGAAAACGCTGCTCTGTAGATACCAGATGTCCTCCCAGATAACTGCGGATCGCCCTTTCCTCCGTCACATGATATGGTGCAAGAGGATTTTCCGGTCCCTTCAGGGACCCTTTTTCCCATGCCTCATATCCTTTCACTGTGAGCTTCCTCCCGGTCAGTATCCCCAGAGCATCCTCCAGGGACTCATGCCAGGGTTCCATGCCAAAAGCCGCCGCACAGGGACCGTAAACAGCCGCTGTATCCGCCAGCGTGGCAAGCAGGTAAGTAAGATTCGTATTATCAGAATAACCCATGAACCATGTGGGCTTTGCTGTTGCAAGCCTGTCAAAATCCACATAGGGCAAAATCTCGCACATCAGCTCCCCGCCCCCGCAGGAGATCACGCAGTCCGCCTTTTCGGACAGAAACATCTCCATGACCTCCTGCCCGCATTTATCAGGCGTATTGCTGATGCCCACACCCGACGCCTCATAACAGTTGGGACCCAGGACCAGCTGATAGCCCTTCTCCTTTAATTTATGCTGCGCGTTGTCAAAAGCAGCCTTATAAGGTCCCATGGAACAGCCGAATGCCGGCGCAATAAAGCCTATGGTGCCGCCCTGCGGCAGAAAACCAGGATATCGCATATCTCCTCCACTCCAGTTGCGCATCCGCCCGAAAGAGCTCTGAGAAGGATGTACTTCCGACCGCTGAAACCTTGCGTCCGTAACCCCATCCAGGCACTTTCGGGCGGATACTGTTCTGAATTCTCACTTGATATTTCACAGCTGATGATCAAAATAACTTATCATAAATTTCAAACTCGTCAAAAGTAGCAAAATAGTCCCGCGGCGTCTCCGCCCGGCGGATCAGCTGCACGCTTCCATCCTCATGAAGCAGAAGCTCCGCGCTCTTGAGCTTGCCATTGTAGTTATAGCCCATGGCAAAACCATGCGCCCCGGTGTCATGAATGGCGATATAATCACCAATCTCCACCTCCGGCAGCATCCTGTCAACGGCAAACTTGTCATTGTTCTCGCAGAGGGAACCGGTCACATCATACTTATGGTCACAGGACATATTTTCCTTGCCCAGCACTGTGATATGATGATAAGCGCCATACATGGCAGGACGCATTAAGTTCACTGCGCAGGCGTCCACACCGATATACTCCTTATGGGTATGCTTCTCATGAATGACCTTTGTCACCAGATGCCCGTAAGGCCCCATCATAAAGCGTCCCAGCTCAGTGTAGATTGCCACCTCCCCCATGCCTGCAGGTACAAGGACCTCCTCATACACCTTCCGGACGCTCTCTCCGATCACCCGGATATCGTTGGGCTCCTGTTCCGGCCGATAAGGAATGCCAATGCCTCCGGACAGGTTAATGAACTTAATATCCGCCCCTGTCTCTCTCTCAAGCTCCACCGCCAGCTCAAAAAGCTGCTTTGCAAGGGTGGGATAATACTCATTGGTCACGGTATTGCTGGCCAGAAACGCATGGATGCCAAAATTCTCCACTCCCTTTTCTTTCAGGATTCGGAAGCCTTCAAACATCTGTTCCCTGGTGAAGCCGTACTTGGCATCGCCGGGATTATCCATAATATCCGTCCCCAGGGAAAAATATCCGCCGGGATTAAAACGGCAGCTCAGGGTCCTGGGCAGATACCCAAGAGTCCTCTCCAGAAAATCTATATGTGTGATATCGTCCAGGTTGATGGTCGCCCCTGATTCTGCGGCAAGCCTGAAATCCTCCGCAGGAGTGTCATTGGAGGAAAACATGATATCCTCGCCTTTCATGCCAATTGCCCGGCTGAGCATCAGCTCTGTGTAGGAGGAGCAGTCACAGCCGCAGCCATATTCTCTTAATATATTGATCAAAAAAGGATTAGGGGTAGCCTTGACCGCAAAAAACTCCTTATAACCCCTGTTCCACGCAAAGGCCTCTTTCAAAGCCTTCGCATTCTCCCGGATCCCCTTCTCATCATAAATATGAAAAGGTGTGGGATACTGCTTTACAATCTCCTGAACCTGTTCCTTTGTCACAAACGCTTTTTTCCCTGTTGTCATTTTTTCTTCCATCACAGCCTTTTCTTCCGTTGTTATTTTTTCTTTTATCACATATCACAGCCTTTTTCCTGCTGCCATCTTTTCTTCCATCGCAGCCTTTTTCTGCTGCCGTCTTTTCTTTCATCACAGCCTTTTTCCTGCTGCCATCTTTTCTTTTATCACAACTACATATTGGGATTTCTACTCCGTAGAATAGAGCAAGCTATCCCCTTGACATGAAACCCTTCACCTACAGGAGCCTGCTCCTCATTTCCTCCGCTGTCATGGGACTTAAGTACGCGGGTGCCACATCAAATACAGTCTTACAGCCCTTCATGCCCTCCTGCTTCATCCGGTATGCCGCCCTTGCATAGGCAGTCAGCACGCAGGCAGTAAACTCCGGATTGGAGTCCAGCTTTAAGCTGTATTCTATCACATGATCATGCTCTTTATTCCACCCGGTCTTTCCTGTCCGCAGCACAAGCCCACCATGAGGAATTCCTGCATGATCTCTCTGCAGCTCCTCTTCTGTAATAAAATGCACTGTGGTATCATAATCCGCAAAATAATCAGGCATGGTCTTAATCTCCTGTTCGATCCGTGCCTTATCCGCGCCTTCCTCCGCCACCACGAAACATTCTCTGGTGTGCTTCTGCCTTGTGGTCAGCGTAGGATTCTCACAGTTTCTGACAGCTGTGAGCGCTGCCTCCACAGGTATCGTATATTGCTTTGCATCCCTTACACCGGAAACCCTGCGGATGGCATCGGAATGCCCCTGGCTGACACCCTTGCCCCAGAAGGTGTAATCACTTCCATCTCTCAAGACTGCATTGGCATAGAGCCTGTTTAAAGAGAACATGCCGGGATCCCAGCCCACGGAGATCATAGCCACATGCCCGCTTTCGGAAGCCGCCTGATCCACCCTGGCAAAATGCTCCGGAATCTTCGCATGGGTGTCAAAGCTGTCAACCACATTAAAATATTTCGCATATTCCGCCGTCTGCACGGGCAGATCTGTTGCGGAACCGCCGCAGAGCATCAGTACATCTATTTTGTCCCGCATCTCCAGCAGGCTGTCCGCATGGTACACTGCCGCCCCGCTCATGACCTTTACACTCTCAGGAGCCCTCCTGGTAAAAACCGCCGCCAGCTCCATATCATCATTCTGGCTCACTGCACACTCAATTCCCCTGCCCAGATTCCCGTAGCCCATGATCGCCACTCTGATCTTCATACCTGCATCTCCTTACGCTTATATATTCTCAATCTGCCAGTCTATGGGCGCAAGCCCGTTTTTCTCCAGAAAAGCGTTGGTCTGGCTGAACGGCCTGCTGCCAAAGAAGCCATTGTGCGCAGATAAGGGGCTTGGATGCGCCGCCTCCAGGATCAAATGCTTTGGATTATCCAGCATCTTCTTTTTGGTCTGGGCCGGCCTGCCCCAAAGGATAAACACAATCGGCCTGTCCTGCTCATTCAATATTTTTATCGCCGCATCTGTAAACTTCTCCCAGCCCTTCCCCCGGTGGGAATTCGCCATGTGGGCACGCACTGTCAGCACGGTATTGAGCATCAGCACGCCCTGGCTGGCCCATTTCACCAGATAACCATTGTTGGGGATATAGCAGCCTAAGTCATCCCGAAGCTCCTTATAGATATTCACAAGAGATGGCGGTATATCCACCTCCGGCTTCACGGAAAAGCAAAGCCCATGGGCCTGGCCCACGTTATGATATGGATCCTGCCCGATGATCACCACCTTTACATCGCTGAGAGCCGTCAGATGAAAGGCATTGAAAATATCGTCTGCAGGCGGAAATACCTGTGTTGTATTATATTCGTCCTTCACAAATTCATACAGCTGCTTATAGTAGGGCTTGTGAAACTCCGGCTCCAGCTCCGGGAGCCAGTCATTGTTGATCATTGCCATAACATTACTCTCCATTCTTATGTATTTCTCTATTACACATCGTGACTTTATGCCATATTATTTTTAGCAGCAGCGCCCTGTTCCCCATCTCCCGGGAAACCGCTTCCCTCCAGACGTACACTGACATTCCTCTTTTGTAAGTATTCCTTGACCTGTCTGATCTCCAGCTCCTTATAATGAAAAAGCGATGCCGCCAATACCGCTTCCGCTTTCGCATCCACCAGCGCCTCATAAAAATGTTCCAGCCTGCCCGCACCGCCGGACGCAATGACGGGAATGCCCACAGACTCTGCCACCGCCCTGGTCAGTTCCAGGTCATAGCCCGCCCTGGTGCCGTCTCCGTCCATGCTGGTCAAAAGGATTTCCCCGGCGCCAAGCTTCTCCGCCTTAATGGCCCACTCCACCGCATCCAGCCCCATGTCGACGCGTCCGCCGTTTTTATAAATGTTCCAGCCGCTGCCGTCCTCTCTGCGCTTGGCGTCGATTGCCACCACCACGCACTGGCTGCCAAATTTATCCGCTGCGTCGGACACAAGCCGTGGGTTCATGATTGCCGCGGAATTAACGGCAATCTTGTCCGCGCCTTCCCTGAGGATTGCCCGAAAATCCTCCACGGCGCGGATCCCGCCGCCTACGGTAAAGGGGATGAACACCCTGCCCGCCACCTGGCGGACCCATTCCAGCCGGGTTGCCCGATTGTCCGCGGAAGCATTGATGTCCAGAAAGACCAGCTCATCCGCGCCTTCTTTATCATAAGCCGCCGCTGTCTCCGCCGGATCCCCGGCATCCCGCGGATTTAAAAAATTCACACACTTGACTACCCTTCCGTCCTTCACATCCAGACAGGGGATGATTCTCTTTGTATGCATCCTACCCCTCCATGCTGCCGCCCGAGGCACCGTTCTCTTTCGTCACACCAATAAAATTACGAAGTATCTGCATTCCCACGGCGGAGCTTTTCTCCGGATGGAACTGGCAGGCAAACACATTCCCTCTCTCCACGGAGGCATGGATATGCACACCGTATTCCGCAGCCGCCGTCACCTGCCTCTCATCTGCCGCCTGCAGATAATAAGAATGCACAAAATAGACATAAGGATTCTCCGGCAATCCCTGAAAAAGACGTCCCTCATTGGGAAAGCTCAAATTATTCCAGCCTATGTGGGGCACCTTCAGGCCGCCTTCCGAAGGAATCCTTATGATCTTCCCGTCCAGAATGTGCAGCCCCTTCACGCCGGGGCTCTCCTCACTGCTCTCAAACAAAAGCTGCAGCCCCAGGCAGATTCCCAGAAAAGGGATATTCCTGTCCACACATCCGTGGATCACCTCCACCAGGCCATAGGCATCCAGCTTCTCCATGGCATCCCCAAAAGCGCCCACCCCGGGCAGGATCACGCCGTCCGCAGCAAGGATCGTCCCCGCATCCCGCGTAACCGCCGCCTCCTCTCCAAGGTACTGCAGCGCCTTCTCCACACTCTTTATATTTCCCGCATCATAATCTATTACCGCGATCATTTATCTCTGTATTCTGCCTTTCCGCCGTATTGGTATCACACCTCTCCCGTAAAATTACCGGTTATCAACGAAATTACCCTGTTCCAGGTCAGATTCCTCCGGGAGCTCATGCGGCAGGGATTCCTCTTCTTCAGGCGCCTGCGTCTGGTTCCAGGAACCGTAGGGCCTTCCCTCTGCCAGCGCTACCACCATTTTGGTGTACTCCCAGTCATCTCTCTCCTTGGCAATCTCCTTTGCCTGCAGCTCCGTAATACCATATTTATCCAGCAAAATATTAAGAATATCCGAATATACAGCATAAACATCCCCTTCCGCATTCCACTTCGAGGCATATTCATACAGCATGGGATAATTCTTGACTGTCTGCATCAGGCTGTCAAGTGCTTTCACCTCAGCCCCTTCCTCTGCAAACATCTCATACTCACGATACCACAGCCTTATGTAAAGGATGCTCTCAGACCTTCCGTACATCACAGCCTCTGTCTCATCAAGCTCCTTGCCCACCAGATTCTGGTAACAGGTGGCATAATCCCCGTTGTAATAGGCCGTTTTCGCAGTATTCTTATCCACGTAATCCGTAGAAACATTGACAAATATAAGAAGTGCCGCTGTCACCGTGATACCCAGCAGAACCACCGGCAGCACCTTCTTGGGCGTCAGCCTCCTCCTGGGAGGGACATAGGGTTCCGGCTCCTTGGGCGGCTTCTCCGGCTTGGGCTTGGGCTCTTTCTTAGGCTTTGCCTCTTTCTTGGGTTTTGCCTTTTTATCATCTTTCTTATCTTTCTTTTTGTCCTTCCCTCCGCCGCCCTTGCCGCCTTTTACCTTTTTCGACTGACTGTCAAGCTCATTCAGGATACCCTGGTTTTCTTCAGAAAGACGGATATTTTCCTTCTGTAGTTCCTCATCATCGTCCTCCTCCAGCAAAAAGCCCAAAATCTTGGAAAGCAGGCCAGACTTCTCTGCCTTATCCGCCTTTTCCTTTTTTTCTTTCTTTTTCCCTTTCTTTTCTTCTGCAGCTTCCTGCCCTCCGGCATTCTCCTCCGGCACATCCGCCCCGGCAAAGAGATTGTTCAGATCCACGCCGAACTCACCTTCCCCGGCGTCTCCCTGCCCTTCTTCATCCGCCCCGGCTTCCTCACTGCCAATCTGCCCCGCCTTCGAGACGAGCGCATCCAGCTCCTCTATATCAAAGAGCAGCTCCTCACCATTTTCATTATCTACGGGAATATCCAGCACATCTTTATTCTTACGGTTGTTCTGTGCCTTCTTTTCCCTCTTTTTTGCTTCCTTTTCCGCCTTTGCGGCTTCTTTCGCAGCCTTTTTTGCCGCAGCCTTCTCCTCCTTCAGGCGCTTTTTTTCAAGCGCTTTTTTCTTCTTTGGATCCAGCTCATCCGGCCCGGCACCCACCGGTTCATCTCCTGACAAGATTTTTTCTTCCAGTTCCGCCTTGTCAGGAATATCCTCCAGAAGCTTTACCACCTCGTCATCCACTGCCACATTGTTGTCGGATTTCTGGAGCATATCCTGAATATCCTGCAGGTCATTGTCATCAGTTCCCTCCAGCATAGCCAGCAGATCCTGATCGGAAGAACCGGCACCCTCTGTAATATCCTCCGTATCCTCTCCGGCAAAGCTGCTCGACAACAGTTCCGCAATGTCTTCCTCCGACATTGCCATAACATCATTCAGGTCAGGCACCTGGTCAGGAAACGCAAAATCCGCTTCTTCCGATGCCGCTCCCGATATTTCACCGTCTTCAGGCAAGTCACTGTCCTTTATATCAGATTGTCCGGCACCATCCAACGCCGGGGCTTCCACTCCCGGCTCGAACTTCGGCATGACTGTCTCCCATCCTCCATTCGTTTCAAACTTTGTCCCTGACGCCTCTGCCTCATTGTTCAAACTTTTTAGTAGATCGTCCTGAAAATTATCCTGTGATGCCATATCATTTCCTCAGCTTTCTTGATCTTTTGCATAAATATGTACCTTATGCATATGGAAGGTCCCCTCTGTCGTCCCATGTTCCACAATAAGCCTATTGTATCATAACCCGCACAACCAATCAATCGCATTCTGCGAGATTCCTGCACCTTTTCCTGACAATTCTTCCGTGAGCTGATACAATTTTTGGTTCACCCGGCAAAAAAACGCCTTATTGTTAAAATATGCCACCTTTTCAAAAGGCCATCGGATCACCGTGGGGAAGCGCATCCCCACCCCCAGCTCCAGTACCAGCAGCCTTCTGTTGACAGTCCCCTTCAGCCATTTCCCATAGAGCTGCCACTGCCCCAGATAGCCGTCCTCATTATAGTTCTCCGCATAGATATTGTTGAGCACCATATCTCTCCCACAGACCGGGCATTTCCCCAGCAGGCCGGACAGTTCCGCCTGCTGCCCTGCATACAGCTTCTCAAACACCCCCCGCAGCTTCAGGCGGTCTTCCTCTGTTGCCATTTCCAACACAGCATCACAGCCTGCTGCACATTGTTTTTTCACCGCTGCCCCACAGGGCATTACCAGATGCCCATCCCGCCATGGAACCCGGCTGATGATGCTGTTAGAGGACACCGAAACCACAAAATAATTTTTGGGCTCCAGAAGCACCCTCAGATTCTCCAATGCCATAGTGAGCCTTTCCTGCGCGGTGATGCACCTTCCCTGTTCCGCACCAGGCCCTTCCTGTGCCCTGATACACCTTCCCTGTTCCGCACCAGGCCCTTCCTGTGCCCTGATAGCCTTGCGGTCCTCCTGACCTTTTGTATGGATCCCGCCACAGAAATCAGCCCACGCCGGTATGAGCGTGCCAAGCCCCATAGCTCCCAGCTTTTCTCTCCCCTCCGCATATTGGGGACAATCCTGCAGCATACTGTCATCAAATTCTTCCCCCAGCCCCACAAGGACCATCTCCGCCTGGGAAATCCTTTCTCTCTCAGAAATACTTTCTATGTCAGCCAACAAGACAACCGCTCCTTTCCGTCACTTTCCGCCAGCGCCGCAGGCAGCCCCCTTTCAGCAAACCGGCGGAGATTTTTGTCCTGGCGGCATTCGTCAGTATCCTACAGACATGATCCTGACTCCTTTTTTGCAGAAATAATCGGGCTGCCGCCTCACGATTTCTTTTATCGTGAAAACGGCAGCCTCTTGACCACGTTTTTTATCACAGGCAATGAGCCAAAGCCCGGGTAGTTTTCTTCTTCAGGACCTTGGCGAATGCCGCGAAAGTCATAATACCAGTACAATTCAAAGAATCGCCTTCCGCTTGCTGCGGGATATTTCATTTAGCTCTCCAGATGATTCTCCATGACCAGCTGGTCTACTATCCTTACCAGATTTCCTATCTCAGGCTTGGAAAGCTGTGCATTTGCCCCAAGAGCCACGCCCTTTCTCTTCATCTCGTCATTGACCAGCGACGAGAAAATGATAATGGGAATATGTGCTGTTGCCTCGTCAGATTTTACCAGCTTGGTCAGCCTGTGCCCATCCATCTCAGGCATCTCGATATCTGTGACGATAATGCCTACATGCTCCTTCAGGGTGCCGTCCGCCTTGCACTGACAGATCACATCATATGCCTTCTGCCCGTTTTCCGTGTGGATCAGGTTCGTGTATCCCGCCTTCCTGAGAGATTCTACGATCAGCTTGTTCAGCAGAGGGGAATCCTCAGCGATCAGGATCGGCACACTGCTTCTGTGTCTCTCTCCCAGCTCGTTGATCTCGGAAACCTTCAGGCCGGTTTCAGGGTTGATATCTGTCACAATCTTCTCAAAGTCAAGAATGATGATCAGCTTCCCGTCCTTCTTGATGATACCGGTGGAAATGCTCTCCTCGGTTGTCGAAAGCGTCACGTCAGGCTTGATGATATCCCTCCAGGATATCCTGTGGATGCCCAGCACATTCTCTACATGAAAAGCTATGTCCAGCTTGTTAAAGTTTGTTATAATAAACAAGCCCTTGGGCTCTGACTCTCCCCGCCCAAGACAGTTCTTCAGGTCGATCGCCGTGATCATAATGTCACGGGGCATGAAAATCCCTTCAATGCTGGGATGGGAATTCGGCACAGGCGTAACAGGCTGGTATGTGGTAATCTCCTTGATCTTTGCTACGTTAATGCCATACGAGTTATTGCCTAAGGTAAATTCCAGAACTTCCAATTCATTTGTTCCATTTTCCAATAATATTTTTGTATCCATCTTTCCACCTCGTTGCTTTTCTCAGGTAAGAATTTCCCCGTTAGAGATAGTTTATCACACTTCCACAGAAAATGAAACTATTATATGATTTTTTTGTTAAAAATTTTTGACAGTGAGTAACAGTCCAGACGATCCGCCGAACTGTTACAGGTAAATTTCTTGCACATATTTTGTCACAGACCTTTTTGCTGACATGTCCGTAACCGGCATCTGCTTTAAATGTTTTCATTCTGAATAGTTTCTATGATATTCCTGCGGTTGATCCTGCCCATGGAGAACCGCATGATAAGCCACAGCAGCACCGCCACGGCAGCCGCAGAGATAGCTATCCCCCTCCAGGGCATCACGAAATCCGTGATCATCCCGTTTCCCAGCGCCTGATGAAAACCGATTGAAAGCAGGATTCCCAGCGGGATGCCGATTGCCAGCGCCTTCCCTCCATAGAAAAAGCCCTCCAGCCAGATCATCCTCTTAAACTCCCTGCCTGTCATGCCCACAGAGCGCAGCATGGCAAACTCAGGAGCGCGAAGCTCCATATTGGTGGTGATGGTATTGAAAATATTGGTGATCCCGATCAGCGCCACCACCGTTATGAATCCGTATAAAAAGATGGAAACGATCATGTACATCGCCCTGTCGGACTTGTACATGGAGTCATAATTGCTCACGGTATAATGATAGTCTCCCGTCTGCATTGCCCCCCGGATGGCCTCCTCCAGGGCTCCTGCATCAGTACACTTGACAGCAACCGTCACATAACGCGAATCTGCCTCCTTTGTAAAACCATGTTCTTCAAACCACTGGTCGCTGACGATCAGTACCACGCTGTTATAAATGGTCCTCGACATGGACATGGGCTTCTTGTCCGTCTGGATCAGGACTTCCATCCGAACGGACTCCGAGCCCCTTGATGCGGCGGCACCTTCCTGGGCGATTCCGTCTCCCTGCACTGTCCCGTCTCCTTGGGCTGCTCCGTCTCCCTGAGCTGTCCCGTCTCCCTGGGCTGTCCCATCCTCCTGGGCATCCGTTTTCCTGCGCACTGCTTCTATCACCTCCCCCGGCTGATATCGCGCGATATCACCGTCACAGACAACGAATTTCCCCAGCTTCTCATCATAATAGTTCTGTTCAAAACGCGCAAGCACGATAGCTTTGTCCCTTGCCTGCTCCACCGACACGCCAATCTCCTTACAGAACGCCGCATAGCCGCTTTCTCCAAGAGTGACCAGCTCAATGAGTTCTTCCTCCACCATTGCATAATCACAATACTGCCTGTATTCCTCTGTATATGGTATCCTGCTGCTATCCGCCAGGACCACTCCAGACCGCTGGATATCCACCGCATCCACACCCTCCAGCGACGCTATGCGAAGCGCACCCTCATAGGCGCCTTCCCGGCTGAGATTCACCTCAATCTGGTACTGCATCTTTGTATAATACGCTCCTGTAGCAACGCCCATGAGCTGCACGAAAGTCGTAAGCCCTATGAAGACCGCCACGCTGACTGCAATGGATATCACGGTGGTGCGGTACTTGACCTTTGCCCGCTTTAAATTCTTGTGGGCGATCTTTCCTCCTATGCCAAATATTTTCCCGATAAATCCGGGACATTTCAGCCCTCTCCTGCCGATCTTTATCATATCGTTTCCCCTGATGGCGTTTATAGGGGAAATCTTTGCCGCCAGGCGCGCCGATTTCGACGCCGAGAACAGGATCGTCACCGCGGACAAAATTACTGCCGCCGTCACAGCCGGCCAGGATATGCCAAAAACCAGCGGGATGCCCGCCGCATCCTCCATGAGTCCGCTCACCGACCTGACCAGGATGAAGGTGGCAAGAATGCCGCTTATGATTCCCAGGGGAATCCCCACTATCCCGAGAAATCCCGCCTCATAATAAACTATTTTCCGCTGCTGCCCTGATGTGGTCCCCACGGAGGCAAGCCTGCCGTAGAGTTTCATCTTCTCTGTCAAAGAAATCATGAAACTGTTCCTGATACAAAATACGCTGGTGACAATGATCACTACCACCGCCATGGCACCCATGGTATAGACCCAGTTCATCGTGCTGTCGGAAAAGGTGAAAAGAATCCATTTTAACAGCCAGTAATTCTCCGCCATTTTCTGGACATGCTCCTGGATCTGACGTTGGTCTTCCTCTGTCGTCCAGCCCTTAAAATACCTGTGGCATACCGCCTCCGGCACCCCCAGGATATTCGCTATGACCTTTTCCGCCTGCTTTATGCCTCTGTCGGTAAAGCTGATATACAGCTCCAGTCTGCCCGAGGCGCTGCTGACCGGCTTGAGGCCCTCCGGAGCCTGCGGCTCATCCGGATTTTGACTGCCGGAATTCCCGGCTTCTGCATCCATTGCTGCCATATTTAGATAGGTAAAGACAGAATACCCCGGCGCCACCCTGTTTTCCACCTCATAATTGGGGCGCTCCACAACACCTACGATCGTATATGTTTTCCTGTAGAGCGGTATCAGGCTTTCTTCCTCATAAGAATAAGAATTTGACCGGTCAAGGTCATAGCCGTCGGACATGCGCCTGCATATATCCAATGACAGCATATCCCCCACCTTCAGATCTACCATGCCGTTATAACGGATATGCCTTGCTATGACGATCTCAGAGTCATTTTCCGGCATCCTCCCCTCTGTCAGCTGCAGGGAAGCAGCCCGTATCCCCTCCTCATCTATGGCGCGCAGATACAGATAGGGCTTGTCGGGATTCTCACTGCCCTGCAGTTTTGCATAGCCCACCTCCCTGGTGATTCCCACCCGCTCAATATTGGCATTATTGGTATAATATTTCAGGTCCTCAGCCTTCACTCCCGAAACCCAATAGTGATAATCCCCGTTTCGCTTCTTTTCATATTCGATCATGCTGACTCGGAAACTGACGGCAAGACAAGCCACACCGGTAATCAAGGCCGTAGCCATAATAACCCCTATGATCGTCACAATAGTACGCTTCCTGTTCTCCTTCATAGAGCGGAAGCAGCATCTTTTCAATACATTCATCACGCTTCCTCCCCTCTGTCAGCAACCCCGGTCCGCGACCTATCCGACACACGTCCGTCCTCAATGGCCAGCACCCTGTCCGCCTGCTTTGCCAGCTCCAGATTGTGGGTGATCATGATGATCGTCTGTTTATACCTGCGGTTTGCCTCTTTTAAAAGCTCCATGATCTCATTGCTGGAACGGCTGTCCAGGTTGCCCGTCGGCTCATCCGCCAGGAGGATTGCCGGCCTGGTAATCAGCGCCCTGCCGATCGCCACCCGCTGCTGCTGTCCCCCGGAAAGCTCGTTTGGCAGATGCTTCATGCGCTTTTCCAGCCCCAGCGTCGCCGCCAGCTCCCTCAGGATTGCCTCATCCGGTTTCCGCCCGTCCAGCTCACAGGGCAGCATCATATTTTCCTCCACATTCAGCACCGGAATCAGGTTATAAAACTGATAGATCAGCCCCACCTGCCGCCTGCGGAAGATCGCCAGCTTATCGTCATCCATTTTGTAAATGTCATTGTCCTCAATGAACACCTGCCCGGACGTGGGCCTGTCAACTCCCCCCAGCATGTGCATCAGTGTGGACTTCCCGCTTCCGGAGCTCCCCACCACCGCCACAAACTCTCCCTGGAATACCGACAGACTGACGTCGTTTACCGCCACCACCTCATTGCTGCCCTTTCCATACTTCTTGTATAAATGTTCCGTCCTCAAAATCTCCATGTGTCATTATGTCCTTTCTTCTCTTAGGAGCCGCCGGCTCCAGCTAATAGCAAAGCAACTTGCCGGAACTGTTATAAATTTTTTACAGTTCCTTATTTTCACGGGCAATGAGCCAAAGTTCCGCAGCGCTTTTATGCTCACAGTATAAAGGACAAAAATGACATTTCGGTGACATTTTCAAATTTTTATTTCATACTTTCAGTGACAGGCGCCTAAGATCCTATAGACAGATGTTCCCGCTGCTTTTCAGATCAGTTTATCCTGCAGCACCCTCGAAAGGCCTAATCTGCATCATCCGCGAAAAAGGCCGTCCTCCGGCACAAACAATCCTTCAAAAACCTTATGGAAAACACTGTCCCCTTTCCCGCCTCCGAATCTACCATAATACGCCCGTTCTGCTTTTCCACAATCTCCTTTGCCAGCGCAAGCCCGATCCCTACGCTGTCCTCCCTGGCTGTCTCACCTCTGTAAAACCTCCGAAACAGCCTTTCTCTCTCCTCTTTTGTGATGCCTGTGCCATGATCTGTGATCCGCAGCTCCGTGTACACATCGTTGTCTGTGCCGAGTATTTCAACCTTCCCTCCCGCAAAACTGTGCTCTATGGCATTTTTCAGCAAATTGACCAGTGCCTCCGCCATCCAGTTCCTGTCAACCCAAAGAAAAATTCTCTCCGGCAAATCCGGCGTGATGACTACCTGCGCCAGTTCGGACATGGTTTCAAGCCGTCCCACCGCAATGTCCACCAGCTCCTTCATGGAACATCTCTCACGCTCCAATGCCACCACTCCCGCTTCCAGCCTGGAAAGCTTCAGCATGGTCGCTACCAGCCATGACATCTCTGACAGCTGACGGGAAATCTCCCCTGTAAACCTGCGCCTTGTAGCCTCATCCATATTTGCATTCTGGGATAGATTGTCCACAAGGACCGTAATCGATGTCAGGGGTGTTTTCAGCTGATGGGAAATATTTGCTACCGAATCCGCAAGCGCCTTTTTCTGGCCTGCCGCCCTCAACGCCCGTTCCTTCAGGAAAACTGTCAGCTTATAAATTTCATTGCGCAGGGCACTTAATTCATCATCCGTGTTGTCCTCGATCTCCAGACTGTAGCTGTCGTGATTTAAAGCCTCCATATATGCCGCCATGTTCTCAATTTTTCTCTGACGGATGCAAAAATAAACATATAAAAGCACACTCAGACAGACAAACAAAAATATCATGGAAAAGCTTAAACAGGTATATAGCCGCTCAAATTGCCTCTCCAGGCCTACGAAACTGGTCCCCCCGTCCATACCCGCGAAACCGCTTCCTACATCAATATCCCCAAGGCTCCCTTCTCCCCCTGCAAAAGCGCCATACTGCGCCAGAAGTTTTTCACCCCTGTCCAGATTTTCTGTATCATTCAAAATCCGTATCACCTGCGACTCATCTACATCAGGATAAAGCGCTGTCACATTTCCTATTACAGTGGCAAAAAAAAGATTATTTTCCTCCCGCAGGCTGCCAACCCGTGCCATCATCCATAAATTTCCCAACAATAGGGCCGCGGCCGCGGCAAGCGCCATAGATAAAGCCAGCTTTTTCATCTCGCCGTCCCATACTATGCGGGCATTGATTTTCTGATTTGTCTTCATCCACATACTCACTACCATGCCTTTCCAGTTACCAGAGGTTTTTCTGCTTATTTTTTTATTCTAATTATATCTATCTCGATATTCTAATTACTTTTATCTCGATTTCTGTTATGCATTTACCAATCCCGGCATTTATCTCTCAATACGGTATCCCATTCCCCGTACAGTCCTGATAAACTTTCCATCCGTGTCCCCCAGCTTCTCCCTGATGCGTTTCATGGTCACGGAAAGAGTATTGTCATTCACAAAATTTCCGGACACATCCCAGATTTCAGCCAATATTTCCTCTCTGCTGAAAAGCTTTCCGGGACGTGACATCAAACTGCACAGTATCTTATACTCCAGCTTCGTCAGCGCCACCTCGCAGCCGCCTGCTGTCACCTTTCCTGTCTCCGTATCCAGCGAGACATTCCCGCACCGGATCACGGCGCTTCCTTTTCCGTTTCTGCTGAGCACACGTCTGATCCTTGACACAAGCTCCCTGTTGCGGAAAGGCTTGATCACGTAGTCATCCGCCCCCATATCCAATCCTCTGACCACATCGTTCTCCTCTTCACTGGCAGTCAAAAAGATGACCGGAATATCGGTGCCCTGTTTTATCTTTTTGCATAGTTCAAAGCCGTCCCCGTCAGGAAGGGAAATATCCAGCAAAATAAGGTCACAGCCTTCTCTGCCCAGAATCCGTTCCGCCTCCAAAGCCCTCCTGGCGGTCAGGATCTCATATCCCTCCTGCACAAGAAGATACTCCAGCCCCATAACAATTGCTTCATTGTCTTCCACCAGCATAATTTTCATTGTAGTTTCCTCTCCTCCATATGCAGACTGCTCCTGTTCTGGATGATGCTAAACAAAAAAACGCCTACCTTTCGATAGAACGTCTTTCCCTCTGCTTACTTTCTCTCTAATTTTCAAAATGCTGTTGCACCCTCAAAACCGAACACTGATCCCTTGACCTTTTGATCCATCCTCC
>CAOKQK010000080.1 GCA_948470905.1 uncultured Lachnospiraceae bacterium
GGCTCCATGGTCAAGCGGTTAAGACATCGCCCTTTCACGGCGGTAACACGGGTTCAAGTCCCGTTGGAGTCATTTTTGTATGGTAATATGCATATAATTTAATATGGCGCAGTAGCCAAGTGGTAAGGCAATGGTCTGCAACACCAGTATGCACCGGTTCAAATCCGGTCTGCGCCTCTCAAGAACCCCATTTTCTGGGGTTTTTTTGTTGCTTATTTTCAGGTCTTTGCACATTATGAGAACACCAGGAGGCGTGACATGAATCGGTGGGAACTCTTTATGAAAGGGATAGGGCACTGCCTAAGGATAAAAGCAATTTATGCTTGGAATCCGGCAACATTATGGCTATATATTTTTGATTCCGTTAATGCAGGGCTGATAGGATGTGGAGGGTGTATAGATTGGAATTGTGCCAGTGACAAAACGCTTACTACCTTGTTAAAGCGTCTGCGCCAGAAGGTGAAGGAGAGTGTCCGCAGATGAGGAAGATGCTCCTGGCTGTCTGGGGATTTACTATAAGGCTGTGGACTAGAGGGTGTTTGAAAGGCTTTCTGTCAGATGTGCGTTACAGTTTGTGGGAAATTAAATTATCTTATAGATAATTTGCCGGATGAAGGGCGCATAGGGGGGCTATGTTACCTGAATTCGGCAAAAATATCACAAAATGGGGCGTGCAGATGGTCGGAATGATTTTTCAAACACGCTCTAGGAGGGATAATAAGCAGAAAAAAGGATTTACTATTGACTATATTCCACTTGTGGAATATAATAAAATGTAGAATGACAGTAATAAGGAGGGCTCAGCAAATGCTAAAACATGGAATTTTAGGTTTGCTTAATTATTATGAAATGACCGGTTATGAAATTATGGAGGTTTTTCGGGATTCCCTGAATTACTTTTGGGACGCAAAAACGAGTCAGATTTACAGGGAATTGCATGGGATGGAGAAAAGAGGCTGGATCAGCAAAACCATTGTCCCACAAGATGGGAAACCTGACAAAAATGTATACGCCATAACCACAGAGGGGCAGGCAGAGTTGCTGCGTTGGCTTGGTGAGGAAGATTTAGGTCTTAGGATTAAAACGCCGATCTTGATGAAAGTCTTTTTCCTGGGGGAGAGAAGTGTTGAGGATAACATTCATTATTTTGAAAGCGTCATAAAAAGCTGTGAGCTGTTTTTAAAAAGTTTAGAGTCCGTTCCGCAATATATTGACATGTACAGCCATATTATTGAACAAAAAAGTAAGGCGCTTTACTGGCAGATGACGGTAGAATACGGGCGGCAGAGTATGCAGATGCAAATAAAGTGGGCACAGGACTGTATTCGGCGATTGGAGGGGAAATGATACTATGAACATTTTAGTGATAAATGGCAGTCCAAAGGGCGGCAACAGCAATACATACCGACTGACATCCGCATTTCTGGAGGGTATGAAGCAGGGGATTCAAGATATTCAGACGAAGGAGCTTTCCATCAGCCGCATGACAATCAAGCCCTGCCTTGGCTGTTTTTCGTGTTGGAATCGCACTCCCGGGCAATGCTGTATGCAGGACGATATGCAGCAGGTTATTCAGGAACTGCTTTGGGCGGATGTGACAATATGGAGCTTTCCGCTTTACTATTACTCGGTTCCCGGCGCTCTGAAAAATCTGATCGACCGGCAGCTTCCCACACTTCTTCCCTTTATGGTAGAAAAAGAGGGACAGGTTGGAAGCGGAAATCACCCGTCCCGATACGATATGAGCGGGAAAAGAACGGTGGTAATTTCCACCTGCGGTTTCTATACTGCAGAGGGAAATTATGATGGTATCTACAGCCTGTTTGATCATCTCTGCGGCAAAGGGAACTACACGGCTATTTTCTGTGGTCAGGGTGAACTGTTTCGGGTGCCGGAGCTATCCGCACGGACCAATGAATATCTTTCCTATGTGAAACAAGCGGGACAAGAGTATGTAGGAGGGGGCATTTCCCCGGGGACACAGGAATTGCTTCATCAGCTTTTGCTGCCAAGGGAAACTTTTGAAGCCTGCGCAGATGCAAGCTGGGGGATTGATCCTAGCGGCGAAAAAAGCAGTTCCGACGCGAAAAAGGAGTCGGATACGTTGATTTTCACCAGACAGATGGCGGCACTTTACCGCAGGGAAAGCTATCCCGGCAAAGATATTGTTTTGGAAATGAATTACACAGATGTGGATGAATGCTATCAAATTCTGTTAGGGAAAGACGGCAGCCATGTATATACAGATGGCTCGTTGACAGCTACCACAAAGATTGAAACACCGGTTACTGTATGGCGCTCCATTGCGGCCGGGGAAATCCGAGGTGACGAGGCCATGATGCAGGGGCTTTATAAGGTAAAAGGGGATTTTTCCCTGATGTTGAAATGGGACGATTATTTTGGCGCTTCGCGCCCACAGGTCAAACAGGCAGAAACTGCTCCTGCCCAGGGAAATACCAATATGAGCATTATGCTCATTCCGTGGATTGTCTTATGGATAGCTCCGGCAATCCACAAACAATGGGGATGCCTTATCACTCTTGGCGTTTGTGCGCTGGTTCCCCTTTTCTGCTACCGAAACAGGAAGACATTCTATGACATCTTGTCAAATGCTTTGGTAATGGGAGCTTCCATTATTATGCTGGCGGGAGGTTCCGAAAAGTGGCTGCTGCCGTTATCGTATCTCTCCTTTGGTTTGATGTGGGCTGTGTCTTGTTTGGGGAAAGTACCTCTTACAGCCAATTACTCCATGAACAATTACGGCGGGGAGGACGCTTTGCAAAATCCGCTTTTTATAAAAACAAACCGTATTTTGACTTGTGCTTGGGGTGTCATGTATCTGTTTACAGCTGTTTTTACCTGGTTCCTGATGGGGACTTCCGTTAGGAGCCTTGTGGGACTTATTAATTCCATACTGCCTGTTTTCATGGGACTTTTTACAGCATGGTTTCAAAAATGGTATCCTGCTAAAGTAGCGAGAGGAAATTAGCTTCCAGCCAATCTTACAGGCTTTCAGGGGCTTTGGATGCTAAGGGTCGAAGCGATAGGTTACAGCTGGGAGAAGACCTCGCCAATAGGCGCCTGTATCAGCAGGTCTGCGTGGGAATCCCTGGGGGTGGGGGATTTGTTGATGACAACTAATTTGTCTCCCTTGAAATAGTCGATGAGCCCGGCGGCAGGGTAGACTGCAAGAGAGGTCCCGCCGATGATCAGGACGTCTGCCTCATGGATGAAGCGCACAGCGTCATTGAGGGTTTTATTGTCCAGACCCTCCTCGTAGAGTACTACGTCGGGCTTGACAGGCCCTCCGCATTGTTGGCATTTAGGGACTCCCTCACTGTGGATAATATATTGGACATCATGGAAGCAGCCGCAGTTTTCGCAGTAATTGCGCAGCACGGAGCCGTGGAGTTCCAGAACGGTCTTGCTGCCTGCAGCCTGATGGAGCCCGTCGATATTCTGGGTGATGACAGCCTTAAGCCTGCCGGCAGCCTCCAGCTGGGCAAGCTTAAGATGTGCCGCATTTGGTTCTGCGTCGGTAAAGAGCATTTTGTTGCGGTAGAAGCGGTAAAATTCCTCCGGCCTGCTGCGATAGAAGGTATGGCTCAGGATTGTCTCCGGCGGGTAGTCATATTGTTGATGATAAAGCCCGTCAACGCTTCTGAAATCGGGAATGCCGCTTTCGGTGGAGACTCCCGCGCCTCCGAAAAACACGATGTTGTTGTAGGTCTGTATGATCTTTTTTAATTCGGCAATTGCTTCCTGAGTGTTGTTCATGATTGTCCCCCTTTTTTGATCTCTCTTATATTTTTTTCCAGTGATCTGCGTGGGATCATAATTTGATGCCCGCAGCCCATGCATTTTAACCGGAAGTCTGCGCCGGAGCGGAGCACCTCCCATTCTTTGCTGCCGCAGGGGTGCTGTTTTTTCAGACGCACCACATCACCTACATTGATTTCCATGTTTGTAACCTCCCTTTCTGGCGGAAGGCGCCAATGGGGTTATGAACCCTTTTTCAACCTTACGCTGGGTCAAAAACCCTGTCAGCATGCTGCAGGGCTTTGATTTTTCAACAGAGCCTCAGGAGTGCCGGGCGGAACTTTAAAATGACTATCCCCTCAGGGCTTTGGTCAGTCATAGATTGCCAAGGACAAAGTCCTTGAGTACTCCGGCAAATTCCCGCAGAAGATTGTTTGGCAAAAGTCCGACAACGGCGCTGGCGGCATGTCCTTCCACGTTTTTGTAGCCCTGCTTTTGGGCAATTTTGACGGCACGGAATACATGGAAATTATTTGTCACAATCACCACGCGTGCATCTTCCGGCTCCAGAAGTTCTTTGCTGAAGGAGAGGTTTTCATAGGTGTTCCCTGACAGCGGCTCCAACAGGATCCTGTCTTCCTCTATCCCGGCGTTTGTGAGATATTCCTTCATGCCGACCGCTTCGGCGGCAGGCTCGTTGCTGCCCTGTCCTCCCGATACGATTACCTTTGTATTATCATTTTCATTTAGATATTCGATTGCCTTGTCAAGACGTCTGCGTAGCACCTCGCTGGGACCGGTGGTTTTCAGCTGGGCACCCAGAATGATACAGTAGTCGGCGCCCGGTGCAGCTTCTGCATTGTATTGGGAAAGGATCATCCCCTCCACTGCCAAAAACAACACAAGACCCATGCCGATGATTGTTGTAAAGACTATCTTGAGCCATCTGGGAACGGCATCCCGGAAGCTTTCGCTGCCCAGCAGTACGGATGCCAGTATGCACATGGCACCGATGGCGCCCCATATCAGGAAGAATAAGCTGCCGAAACCGACCAGCCCTATTCCGATGCAGTATGCCATGCAGAGCAGTCCAATAGCCGCAAGAAGGATGCAGCCGACTCTGAGCTTATTTCTGGGGCGTCCTCTTTGCTCCAGATAAATGACCCGTCTGCTTTTTTCAAAGGGGATCAGATCCCCTGCGCCGTGTTTCTTTAGTCCGTATTTTTTTCTTGTATTTTTCATAATTTTTATTATATTTTCTTTTGCCTGTATTCTGATGATAAGGAGCTGTAAATCAAAAAACGGCTGCCTGCAGCGGGGTTTTTGACCTACAGTACCCAAGTGTCCGGATAATGAATATTTATAAACAACAGCAAAAACTGCTTACAATATCACTATATCACAAAACAGGTGCTCTGCTCAATATATTTTTACCCTGTTGAGGGATTAAAATATAAAAACTATTTTCCACAATTTTATGTGTGCGGGATAAAAATTTTAAGGGAACAGATTGTTATGAAAATGTGGCAGATTCTGCAAAAAAAGCTTGAATTTCAGCCTCAGCTATGCTATCATGTTTATTTGTGATGAATCAAATTCCTTGCTCGCAGCCAATGCGGGCCAGAGACCAAAAGGAGGTAACAAGCATGAACAAGTATGAATTAGCCGTAATTGTGTCCGCTAAGATCGAAGACGAAGAAAGAGCTACAGTTGTTGATAAGTGCAAGGCGCTCATCGAAAGATTTGGCGGTACCATCACAGAAGTGGATGACTGGGGCAAGAAGCGTCTTGCTTACGAAATCCAGAAGATGAAAGAAGCTTTCTATTATTTCATCAGATTCGACGCTGAGAGTACTGTGCCTGCCGAGATTGAGAGCCGTGTCCGCATTATGGACAACGTCATCAGATACTTGGTAGTGAGACAAGACGAGGCTTAATTAGAAAGCGAGAGCAGAGTATGAATAAAGTAATTCTGATGGGACGTTTAACGAGAGACCCTGAGGTCAGGTATTCTCAGGGAGCCAGCCAGACCGCAGTAGCACGTTTTTCCATTGCCGTAGACAGAAGATTTAAGCGTGAGGGCGAGCCTGACGCGGATTTTTTTAACTGTACATGCTTTGGAAAGCAGGCTGAGTTTGTGGAGAGATATCTGCATAAAGGAACCAAGATTGTCTTGAGCGGAAGAGTCCAAAATGACAATTATACGAATAAGGACGGGCAGATGGTATACAGTGTCCGCGTTATGGTAGATGAGATTGAGTTTGCCGAGAGCAAAAATGCATCCGGTGGAAATGACGGCGGATATGGCAGCAATAACAACTACAATAATGGTGGTTATGCAGGCGGAGGCAGCAGCAATGCACCTGCGGCATCCGGCGCAGGGGACGGCTTCATGAACATTCCCGACGGCATTGACGAAGAATTACCGTTTAACTGAGTTTGATTATGTGAAACAGCCTCGAAACGAAAGATCCCGGGAGGATTTTCAGCTGCTTACCTGGCAGATGTAATTTCCTTCCAGCCAAGGGGGCGTAGGAGTGTAGAGGCGGAACAAGTTCCCGCAAACGGGAACTGGAATAGGAGGTATTGACATGGCTTTTAATAAGGGAGAGAAATCCGATGGACCCGTGAGAAAAAAGGGCGGCGTCCGCAGGAGAAAGAAAGTCTGTGTGTTCTGTGGTAAGGACAATGTAATTGATTATAAGGATACCAACAAATTAAAGAGATATGTTTCTGAGAGAGGCAAGATTCTTCCCCGCCGTATCACCGGCAACTGTGCGAAGCATCAGAGAGCGCTGACAGCAGCGATCAAGAGGGCGCGCCATATTGCGCTTATGCCTTACGTTCAGGACTGAATATCGACAAAACCGACAAAAAAGGACGAGTGGAAAGCAGGTGCTTTCTGCCCGTCCTTTTCTTAAGCCGCAGGAACCAAAGCTCCCCGCGGTTTGCGGCAGGTGCCTTTGCCGCGGCTAGCCAAACAGATTGCCGGTGCTATCTGGCAGGCATTTGGAAGTCTTCAAGCGCTTTGTTTATATAGTCGTTAAAAGGTTTCATGGCGGTAAAGACTTCCACCATTTTTGGCATAAAGCTTTCTATATCCAGAAGGTCTTTATCATTCACGGGATATTCCAGATACCAGCTTTTATATTTTAAATATTCCGCCTGCGGATGTTCTTTCTCATATCCCGCGGGAACATTTTTCAAAGCTGTTCCCTGCACTGTAAAATACTTCTGGAATTCTGCCGCCCCGATTATCTGCTCCCATTCTTCGGGATTCTTGGCAATATAATTCCGTACCATATTTGTAGCGTCTTTAAACATATCGGCAAACAGACCGCCGCCCAGAAAGGATTCGTTCCCGGGTTTTATCATCAGATAGTATCCCACCGGCACGGGGAGCTTTCCCTTTGCGGCAATGTGGGCGCGAAAAGCCGGATTGTAGGGTGACTTGTCATGGCTGAACCGGGTGTCCCTCACAAGCTTAAAGGTAAGCTCTCCGGGTACATTGTGCAGGATGCTTTTGTCTGTCTTGCCGATTTCCAGAATAAGTGTCTGCAGCAGAGCTTCAAACTGCTCGTTAGCTTCTTTATATTCGGCTTTGTGAAGGTGATACCAATCGCGGTTGTTGTTTTTGCTTAATTCGGATAAGTAGTTTAAGATCAGTTGTGTGTTCACGTTAAGTACCTCCAGTGTTTTTTGATAAGGGTTCCGTTATGGGGGTTTATGAGTTTTTGACTACTGACAGAGAGGTGGATTTCAGGAAATCTTTCATAAACCGTGTCGTCTGTTCGGGAGTCGCATAAATCCTGCAGAACGAAAAGTCCTGTGCCAAATCATCAATTTCTTCCATGGCGTCCTTTACGTCAAGCATTGTCTGATACGGAATGTGGGCAGCGGCAGTATAATCCAGGCGTGAGGGATCGATCCTGTGATTTTGAATGGCGTAATTGATCCTGTCTGCGCATTTGCATTTGCCGCTTCCATATTCGCCGCAATACTTGCTCAGAAAATCAGCCATTTTTCTGCGGATGCGGGAAAGACGCTGGCGGTAGGCTTCGGGTGACATATCCAAAATGTCCCCGGCGATGCGGCTGTCCAGCTTGAACATGGTTCCGAGTACAAAGATACAGCGGCTTTCCATATCAAGGCATTGCAGCATGACATTGGTACAGGACATTTTCAGCTCCTCCGCCAGAATATTTTTTTCCACATTCTGTGTCAGGTCGGGTACGTCATTTATGTTTCCGTTTTGAATGTCATCACCGTAAAACTCGAAGCTTAATGGGTGGTGTGCAAACATATGCTTCTTATAGTTTTTCAGATGATTGACGGCAATACGGAATACCCATGTGGAAAATGCACTTTCTTTCTTGAAGGTAGACAGGTGCGTGATGACCTTCAGCAAAATATCCTGTGAAGCGTCTTCGGCGTCTGCAAAAGTGCCCAACATTCTCAGAGACAGATTAAACACAAGATCCTGTACACCGAGAATCAGTGTTTCAAGAGATTTGCCGTCGCCGGCAGTGGCTTTGTCGATCAAAGCAAATAATTCTTCGTTTCTATTCTCCATATTCCCTCGCATTCCGCCGCATATGCGGCATTTTTATCTTTTGGGGTCTGACTTCCACCTTTTCCCCTATAGGATTAGACATCAAAGCAGGACCTGTGTGACATATTTTTTTAATCTCTCTGGGTTTCATTCCCCGCGGCCTGCTGAGGGCTCGTTCATTATATTTTCCCGAAAGCCGAAAATCTTTCAGATTCCAAGGGAAAAATCAGTGCATTGGGAAATGTCAAACAGTTGTTCCGTGTATTCTTTCATATTCTCATCCACTGTCACGTTCAGGCCGCGGAAGGTGACATTTTCTGCGTTGCGGGCAAACACGGCATTTAATGAACCCTCGAGGATTATATTGTCCTGGCAGGGACGAAGATCGTGAAGGTTCTTTGCCCAGTCTGTGCGTTTTTCCAGGTGCAGGGACACATCTTCAAAGGATATATTGCTGATGTTGCAGTTCTCGTCTCCATAGATCAGGATGCCGTTTTCCCCGGTACAGTTGATATGGGAAAAGGTGACATTGCGGATGGTTCCTGCCTGTGTATCGTCATTCCGGCGGAGGGCAGTGATGGCGATGGGTTCTGCCTCTCCCCACCAGTAAATCTTGGAGAAAAGCCTGGTATCAATATTCAGGTTGGAAAAGATAACATTTTCGATACAGCCCTTATCCCTCAGCTGCAGGGAGATGCCCCGGTTGGTGCGGCTGATATTGCAGTTCTGCACAATGATATTGCGGAAAGGGGCTTCGCTCTCCGTGCCGAACTTGATGGCAGCGCTGGTGGAAATCAGTGTGCAGCCCGACACCAAAATATTTTCACAGCCGCCATACTTCATGGCATGGGCGGTATTTTTAAAGACAATGCAATCATCTGCACATTCAATGTGGCAGTTGGTAATGCGCACGTTTTTGCAGTGGTCAGGGTCGATGCCGTCACAGTTGGCAAGCCGCAGGTTGTTGAGAATACGTATACCGTCGATCAGAACGTCGGAGCAGCCTACCATATGGGTAGTCCAGAAAGCGCTTCCCGTCAGTGTCACCTGAGTAATGGTGAGGTGCTCAATGTGCTCCAGGAACAGCAGAGGGACCCTGGGATAAAAGCTGCCGTCAATATGCCAGGGGGTGACAGTTCCATAGAAGATCTCCTCGTTGCCGTCAATTTTGCCGGGCCCGGTTATGGACACATATTCACAGTCCTTGGCATATATGAAAAAGAGAGAGGGCTGTCCTGCATACTCGCAGTTTACGTAGGTGGGCTGGGAGAGCAGTTCCGGCGAGGCGGCCTGCCTGCCCGGCAGATTATAGTCCTCCAGATGATCGCTTCCCTTTAATACGGCACCCATTTCCAGGTGAAGCTCCACGTAAGAGCGGAGGATGAGGGTGCCCGCCCGGTAGGTGTGCCCGCCGTCCAAAACGACCTTTCCGCCCCCGTTTTTGTGGCATGTGTCGATTGCTGCCTGTATGGCGGCGGTATCGTTGCGGCTGCCGTCGCCTGCGGCGCCGAAGTCCATTACATGATAATGCATAATATGATTGCTGCCTCCTTTGCGAGTTATTTGTTTCTGGCTGTCTGTTTCTTTTTTATCTTATCACATTCCATGAACCGAAACAAGGATATGGACGGCATGGGCAAAAGCGGCGGCAAGGCACGGCAGGGGCATTTTGCCAACAATAGGGGTATACAGTAACAGCTGTCAGAACTATTATGGTCATAATCTGCAGGAGGTTCCGGGGTGAACATGGTAAATGCATGATTCTGCATATTCTCCAAGTGGATAATTTCCAGTATTTTCTGTAGTTGGCAATCTATGTATATTCGTGTATAATTATATCCATAGTTGCGGAAAGCAAATGGTTGTTATGCCGGATGCAGGAAAAAATCATGATCACTTCTACTGCAATTCTGTTGGGTATGGATATCAGGAATGAAACAGAGGGCAGGATAACAAAGCAGGATTTTATATTGGAGGAGAGAGGCTGTGAAGGTGAAATACGCAAATGCATGGAAGACTTTATTATGGGTTTCCGTTGTATATATTTTGTCGTTTCTATGTTATGTTCCCACATGGTTAGTACAGCACGGGATTGCAATAAATAATGGATTACTGTTTCTTAAATATTTATTTGTTTGTATTCCCGCGATAACTTCCATATTGTTTTTAATTTTCGAGCACAAATTAAAGGGATATTTGACCCATATGTTTTCGGGAAAAACAGATGTCAGGCATGTTTTGATATGGGTTATCTTTATGGCAGCAGGAATATTTGTTTCGTATGCCTATTGGTTTACCACAAAGGATGATGTTTTCCAAAATACATATTCGTCCACAGCATCGCTATTGATAAGCTGCATATATCTTTATATAACAGCATTGGCGGAGGAGACGGCGTGGAGGGGATTTCTGCTTGAACGGGTATCCTGTAAGAAAAAAGGCATATGTAGTATTCTTCTTGTCGGAATGATTTGGACAGTATGGCATATGCCCATGTGGATCATTCGGAACTCGCTGGACATTCAGCATATCATTCCGCTCTGTATTTGGACACTTCTTGTTTCGGTTGTTTTGGGAATAATCCATTATCAATGTGAAAATATACTGTTCACGGCATTGCTGCATGCAACTTTCAATATCTGTTATTTGGCGCCAATACAGTACAACATTGCTGTAGTGGCGATTGCGGCAGGCGCTGGCGCACTGCTCATAAAGAAAAAATCCCGGGATTTCAGGTAAAGACTTATTTTCAGTTTCCGGGTTGACAAAAAAATGAAACTATGTATAATGTAAATTACAAAGGGAGTAGCGGGCACGGAAGATTTTCGTGTTTACTTTGCCGTCAGTACGATTTTATGATCCGGCTTTGTAATGAAATTGCGAGACTTTGCTGTTATAGGATAGCAGCTTGGTCTCTTTTTTTTGTGCGGGTACTCGGAGAGGAGGATATGTTATGGAAATTTTCATGTGGACATTTATTTTGGCGGCAGGGCTCATACTGCTTGTAAAGGGTGCGGACCTGTTTGTGGGAGGCGCTTCCGAACTTGCGGCAAGGCTGGGGGTGACACAGCTTGTGATAGGGCTTACAGTGGTGGCGATGGGCACAAGCATGCCGGAAGCCGCGGTCAGCATTTCGGCAGTGGTTAAGGGAAATGCTGAGATTACGATTGGAAACGTTGTGGGCAGCAATATATTGAATATTCTTATTATCTTGGGGCTTTCGGCAGTCATCGCACCGCTTGTGGTGGGAAAAAGTACGATAAAGTATGAAATTCCCTTTTTGGCGGGAATCAGCATAATGCTCATCCTGCAGGGGCTTGACGGAAAGATCGGTTTTGTGGACGGCCTTGTCCAGGTGATTTTTTTCGGGCTGTATTTTATTTACTTGTTTTTATCGGCGGGAAAAAGCGGTGAGGGGAACAAAAAGGAAGCGGAAGGCGGTACGAAAAGAAAGGTCTGGCAGGTCATCCTGCTGTGCGTTATCGGTCTGGCGATGACTGTCATCGGAAGCAGTCTGGCTGTGGACGCGGCATGCGGCATTGCGGAGAAGCTGAAGATGAGCGAGCGTTTTATCGGTCTTACGATCGTGGCACTGGGGACATCGCTTCCGGAGCTGGTGACTTCTGTCACGGCGGCTAAGAAAGACAAGTCGGATATTGCCATTGGAAATATTGTGGGGAGCAATATTTTTAATATTTTATTTGTTGTAGGAATTTCCGCACTGATCCACCCGGTAGATTTTGCGGAGGGCTTCCGGTTTGACAGCGGGGTTTCCGTTGCGGCGGTGCTGATCCTGTTGTTGTTCTGTGCAAAGGACAGGAAGCTTAAGCGCTGGCACGGTGTATTGCTGCTGATGGGATATGCTGCATATTTTGCGGTCATCCTGTGAAATTATACGGCTTAGAGAGTGTTTTCATCGGGGGCTTCCCTTTAGATCTGACCTGCTTTTACATAACATTTCACTTTTTGACAAATTAAACTGTGGCATAGTGTTGAAGAATATGGTACAATATACGGGTAGGGGCAGAGCCGGGGCATATTCGGGCTGCTCCTGCCGTTAAGAGGTATTCATATGAAAACAAGGATAAAGTTAAAAGGCCGTGTCAAGGCTTATATAAGGTTCAGCATTTATCTGGCGGTTCTTCTGTGTATTGTCAATGCGGGGATATTTTTTATCAATGTCAGAGCGGGGGCTCTGCTGAGTGTGTATACGGTGATCCACCTTGCGATCACATTGACTTTGTATTTTTACAATAAGCCGCTTATCATGAATGAGCTGATCAGCTTTGCCACAGAGTATGGA
Source organism: uncultured Lachnospiraceae bacterium (assembly GCA_948470905.1). GTDB lineage: Bacteria > Bacillota > Clostridia > Lachnospirales > Lachnospiraceae > Acetatifactor. Next base: position 12,615 of record CAOKQK010000080.1, read on the forward strand.
CAGATCCAGCGCAAGCTGCTTAGGGAGCTGGAGGTGCCATATGCGCTGCTGGATGACAGGGGCAAGGTAATCTGGACAAATGCCGCCTTTGAGACTGTGACCCACCAGCCCAAGGGATATAATAAATCAATTACATCGCTGTTCCCGGTCATTACAAGGAACCGCCTGCCGGATGAGAGCGAGATGGATGAAGCCCAGTATGAGCTGGAGTACGAGGGCAATGAGTATGTGGCAAAATTTAAAAAGATCACATTAAGGGATATTGCGGAACACAGCGGCATTATTGACGCGGAAGGCTATAACGGATATTTGATAGCGGTCTATCTCTTTGATGAGACTGCGCTGCATATCGCGCTGCAGGAGGTGGATGATCAGAGCCTTGCGGTGGGTATGGTTTATCTTGACAATTATGATGAGGCCCTGGAAAGCCTGGAGGAGGTCCGCAGATCGCTTTTGATCGCGCTGATCGACCGAAAGGTGAATAAATACATCTCTGCCCTTGACGGCATCTGTAAGAAGCTGGAAAAGGACAAGTACATGATCATTATGCGCAAGCGCGCCATAGCGCAGCTTCAGGAACAGCGTTTTGACCTTTTGGAGGATGTCAAGACGGTGAACATAGGCAATGACATGGCTGTCACCATCAGTATAGGCGTGGGGCTGGACGGCCTGAGCTATGCACAGAATTATGAATTTGCCCGCAATGCCATTGATCTTGCGTTGGGGCGGGGCGGCGATCAGGCGGTGATCAAGACGCCTGAGAGCATAACCTATTATGGCGGCAAGAGCCAGCAGGTGGAGAAGAATACCCGTGTGAAGGCGCGTGTGAAGGCACATGCCCTGCGGGAGATCATCACGGGCAAGGACCAGGTGCTCGTCATGGGGCATAGGATGGCTGACGCGGACAGTTTTGGCGCGGCGGTGGGGATTTACCGGATTGCCCAGACTCTCGGGAGAAAGGCACATATTGTGTTAAATGATGCCACATCAGCCATTGCGCCTATGGTGGACCTGTTCCGAAACAATCCCGAGTATGAGGAAGACATGATCATAGGGAGCAGCCAGGCGGTGGAGGCGGCGAACAGCAGTACGGTGCTGGTGGTGGTGGATGTGAACAAGCCTTCTATCACGGAGTGTCCCGACCTGCTGCGTTTCTGCAAGTCTGTGGTGGTGCTGGACCATCACAGGCAGGGGACGGAGACAGTGGAAAACGCCACTCTGTCTTATGTGGAGCCCTATGCTTCTTCGGCTTCCGAGATGGTGTCCGAGATATTGCAGTACACGTATGACAATATCAAGATCCGCTCGGAGGAGGCGGACTGCATGTATGCCGGCATCATGGTGGATACCAACAATTTCCTTACAAAAACCGGTGTGCGCACCTTTGAGGCGGCAGCCTTTCTGCGGCGCAACGGCGCCGACGTGACTCGGGTGCGCAAACTGTTCCGCGAGGAGGCCATTGAGTATAAGGCGAAGGCGGATGCGGTCAGCCAGGCGGAAATTTACAAGCAGTTCTTTGCCATTTCCATCTGCAATGCGGAAGACCTTCCCAGCCCTACCATTATCGGGGCGCAGGCGGCTAATGAGCTGTTGAATATCCGCGGCGTCAAGGCGAGCTTTGTGCTGACGGATTATCAGGGGAAGATTTATATCAGCGCGCGCTCTATCGACGAGGTGAACGTACAGCTGATCATGGAACGCATGGGCGGAGGCGGCCACATGAATACCGCGGCGTGCCAGATGGAGGGCGTGGGCATCATAGAAGCCATGGGCGCCGTAAAGAGAACCATTGACAGTATGCTGGAAAGCAATGAGATATGATCAGGAGGATACAGAGCAATCCTGAGCGACCGCAGGGCAGAACGAAAATAAGATGAAAAAGGCATTAGTCAGTAATGCCTGGAGAATAAGTAATCCGGATAAGGGAACCGGACAGGGAGGACGAGGAGAATGAAGATCATATTACTTCAGGATGAAAAGAAGTTGGGCAAGAAGGGCGACATCATTGAGGCCAGCGACGGTTATGCCAGAAATTATATCCTGCCCAGGAAGATAGGCGTGGAGGCAACTTCAAAGAATATGAATGACCTGAAGCTGCAGAAGGCAAATGAGGACAAGCGTGCCAAGGAGCAGCTGGACGCCGCGAAGGCGCTTGCGGCAGAGCTGGAGAGCAAACAGGTAATTGTAAAGATCAGGGCGGGAGAGGGCGGCAAAGCTTTTGGCTCCGTCTCCACAAAGGACATAGCGGAGGCTTACCTGTCGCAGCATAATATTGACCTGGACAAAAAGAAGATCCAGCTGCAGGATGGCTTAAAGAGTTTTGGCGCTTATGAGGTGCCCATAAAGCTGCATCCGCAGGTGACAGGCAAGCTGAATGTAAAAGTAACGGAAGCATAAGCATTTTGAAAGAGGTAGCCGGATATGCCTGCTATGGAAGAAAATGTGATAAAGAGAATATTGCCCCATAGTGTGGAGGCGGAACAGTCGGTCATCGGTTCCATGATCATTGACAGGGAAGCGATTGTGGCTGCTTCTGAGCTGATCACAGGTGAGGATTTCTATAACAGGCAGTACGGTATCCTTTTTGAGACTATGGTGGAGCTGAATGACGCGGGCAGCCCGGTGGATCTGGTGACGCTGCAGAACAAGCTGCGCGAGAAGGATGTGCCGCCGGAGGTAAGCAGCCTGGAGTTTGTGAGGGACCTTATAGCGGCGGTGCCCACATCGGCAAACATCAAATATTACGCTACGATTGTAGCCGAGAAATCCACTCTGCGCAAGCTGATCCGTCTCAATGAGGAAATAGCCAACACCTGCTACGCGGAGAAGGAGAGCCTGGAATACATATTGGAGGATACGGAGAAACGTGTCTTTCAGCTGGTTCAGAAACGAAATACAGATGATTATGTGCCCATCCGCCAGGTGGTGATGAACGCCATGAACAGGATAGAGATGGCGGCAAAGAATAAAGGCAGTGTCACAGGCATTCCCACCGGTTTTATTGACCTGGATTATCGGACTGCGGGCATGCAGCCATCGGATTTGATCTTGATCGCTGCGCGTCCCTCCATGGGAAAGACCGCTTTTGAGCTGAACCTGGCACATTACATGGCATTCAGAAAGAACCTGACGGTAGCGATATTCAGCCTGGAAATGAGTAAGGAACAGCTGGTGAACCGTATGTTTTCCATGGAGTCCGGTGTGGATGCGCAGAAGCTCAGGGTTGGGCAGCTCAATGACCAGGAATGGGAGCGGCTGATCGAGAGCGCGGGCGTGATAGGCAAGTCCAGGCTGATCATTGACGATACCCCGGGAATATCCATTGGAGAGCTTCGCTCCAAATGCAGGAAGTATAAGCTGGAACATGACCTTTCCATTATTATGATAGATTATCTGCAGCTGATGTCAGGAGGCGGCAGGAGTGAGTCCAGGCAGCAGGAGATTTCTGAGATTTCACGTTCCCTTAAGGCGCTGGCAAGGGAGCTGAATGTGCCTGTGATCGCATTGTCGCAGCTGTCTCGTGCTGTGGAACAGAGGCCGGATCACAGACCGATGCTTTCTGACCTGCGTGAATCCGGGGCAATCGAGCAGGATGCCGACGTGGTCATGTTCCTGTACAGAGACGATTATTATAATAAAGATACAGATAAGAAGGGAATACAGGAGGTCATTATTGCCAAGCAGAGAAACGGTCCTATCGGGACGGTGGAGCTGGCATGGCTGCCTGAATTCACCAAATTTGCCAACCTGGAACATGGGAAGGCAGGCGAATTTTAAAAACAATTATCGACTTACGAAAGAGAATGGGTGTGGAAACTCATTCTCTTTCTGTGTTTTGCGATTGATGAGCACGGTTCTCTGAGGATGCAGTTCCTGACAGTGTTGGGGGTGCTGCATTTTAAGAGGGCAGTGCTCTGCGGGGCAGCCTGGGGACACGGAGAAAGGAGGTATCGGTTCACTCTCCTGCTCATCGTCATAGCAGCGTCCTGGGGACGCAGA
>CAOKQK010000081.1 GCA_948470905.1 uncultured Lachnospiraceae bacterium
GGGTTGGCCGCTAAAGGCGGCAGTTAGCGAACTGCTGATGTCATTCGTGTTTGCTCGCAATTGGAGGGCATATAAGAGCGTTCAGGCTTTGGAAGATGGATGTGATACGCTATGTTCTGAATAATTGTACCTTGACAATTGCATACTTAACATATGATTCTTGATAATCTGCATACTTTATGGTAAACTGACTATAGAAATACTGTAGGAGGAATGAAATGCCCAAGGTTTTTGAAATGGAAGGATATAAGTTTTTCTTCTTTTCCAATGAAGGAGATCCAAGGGAGCCGTGCCATATCCACGTCCGAAAGGGCAATGGATTGGCAAAATTCTGGGTGGATCCATATGTTCTATTAGACGAGTCTGTTGGCTTTGGGGCAAAGGAGCTGAAATTTATTGAAAATGCTGTTCAGAGTAACAGCAGTCGGATTAAGGAGGCATGGAATGAATTCTTTGGTTAATGCGGCAAGGGCAGAGAAGGTTTGGTTTGATGAGGACAGTATGTGGCTGGCATTGGCAGACGGAAGGGTGTTGGTGGTTCCTAAGGCATGGTTTCCCAGATTGCTGAATGCTTCTGAGGAGGAACTGGCAGATTATGAGATGAGCGGCAATGGTATAGGGCTTCATTGGGATAAGCTGGATGAAGATATCAGTGTACCAAATCTTCTCTTGGGATACCCTGCCGTGAAAGGGAACAGAATAGTATAAAGAAAAGGCTTGAACTGAAAAGGATGCACACAATGCAATCCCTCAAATGTTAAGTATGCAATTGTCATACAAGACATTTGGGGGATTTTTTGTGTTATGGCATAAGACAGAATATATAACAGGATTTGGAGGAAATGCAAATGAAAAGCATTATGGTAACAGGCGGATGCGGTATGATTGGCTCCAATCTGGTGAAACGTCTTGTTAAAGAGGGATGGGATGTTTATGTAGCAGATAATCTTTGGCGTGGCAAATTGAAGAATCTTAATGGAGATGATGGCAATCCGGTCATTGATCTGGGCACTCATTTCTTAAAAAAGGATTTGTCTATATATGAGGAGGCTGAATCCGTAGTTGGGATTACAGACTATGTTGTCCATTTGGCGGATATTGTTGCCGGAATTGACTATGTCTTTTCTAACCAGGGAGATTTGTTCCGAGTGAATAACCTGATTAATTCCAATCTCTTTGCGGCCTGCCGGAATGCGGGCAAGGAGAAAGTGAAGGGTCTGCTTTATGTTGGGACGGTTTGTAGTTTCCCATTAACCAGGCAGAATACGCTAAATCCTGAACCTCTTCATGAGGAGGAACTCTTTCCTGCCATGCCGGAATCTGCTTATGGGTGGAGCAAGTTAATGGGGCAGCTGGAAATTGGATATTTGGAAAAAGAGACAGGGATTCCCTGCTGTACGCTTATGTTCCATAATGTTTATGGAACGCCTACGGACTTTGGGGAGAGAAGTCAGGTTATACCGGCATTGATCCGGAAAGCCGTGAATTATCCGGAAGAGGATTTTGTTGTATGGGGTTCTGGGGAACAGGGGCGTGCTTTTATTCATGTGAATGATGTTGTAAATGCCATTGTGCTTGCGTTGGACAAGGGGTGGGGGCATGGTTGGATTCAAATAGGACCATCTCGCTGTAGCAGCATCAAAGAAATTGCTTATAAGATTGCTGAAATCAGTAATAAAGGCCTTGTCCCAAAGTTTGATACTACAAAGCCAGAAGGCGACAAGGCGAGGTGTGCTGACTATAGCAAGGCAAAAGAAATTTTAGATTGGGAACCTTCTGTAAGTCTGGATGAGGGGCTGCGGGAATCCTATGCTTGGATTGAAGATCAGATAAAGAAAGACAGAGATTGAGCAGAATGTGCATTTACTGTGACTCGAAAAATGTGTCAGAGTAAGAATGTTCTATTGTTGCCACAATTTATTAGGGCGGATGTTCGATATGAAAACAGACATATACCAAAGGCAAAGGGATTTTGTTGTTTGTGGCGTTGTAGGGGTGTGCGCTACAACAAAAAGGGATTTTGTCAGGGAAGTTTTTTCAATGCCCACAAGCCCCATAAGCGCTACCGTTGACTTGGTGGGGGTTCCTGCGGTCATATCTGCGAAGGAAAATCCGGAATATGCAGAAATGTATAACAAATCAACAATGGCTGCCATTGATGGTATGCCTATTGTGAATATTGGCCGAAAAAAGGGGATCCAATGTGAACGCTGTGCCGCACCGGATATTATGGGGCTTGTTTTTGAAGAAAGCGTCAGGCAGGGGAAAACCCATTACTTTTATGGCGGAAAAGATGATGAGGTGTTACAAAAATTGCGTTCTAATCTGGAAGAAAGTTACCCTGGCATTCAAATTGTCGGAATGTATTCCCCGCCTTTTCGCCCATTGACTGATGAGGAGGACGAGAGGGTTTGCGCAGAAATCAACAGCCTGCATCCCGATTTCCTGTGGGTGGGGATCGGGGCGCCGAAACAGGAAATGTGGATGTGGAAACATCAGGAGAAAATCCAGAGGACGGTTATGGTAGGCGTTGGAGCAGGCTTCAATTTCTTTGCAGGGACATTGGCCAAAGCCCCGGAATGGATGGAGAAAGCAAGCCTTGAGTGGCTATATCGGCTATGTAAGGAACCTAAGAGGCTGTGGAGAAGATATATCCTTGGTGGTATCAAATATCTGTATTATACAGTAGCGAGCAATTTGAAATCAGTAGAAAGCAGTTCGAAATGAGCAGGACAGACAATGGAATGGAGCGTGTCACCATGCCAGACAGAAAAAAAAGCCACTTAAAAATATTGATGGTAGGACCGGGCAGGAAGGTGAGAGGGGGAATTACGACAGTTGTAAATTCGTATTATGCATTGGGACTGGACAATATAGTTGACTTGAAATACATCAGTTCCATGCAGGACGGCAACAAAGTGAAAAAACTTTGGACGGCAGCATTGGCTTATATCCGGTTCTGTTTAAATTTGAAAAAATATAATATTGTTCACATTCATATGGCGGCGCAGGCCAGCTTTTTTAGAAAGGCTTTATTTATCAAGAAAGCAAAAAAGGCAGGGAAAAAAATAATTATACATCAGCACGCTTGTGATTTTGACAATTTCTTTTTAGAGCAACCAGCTAAAAAACAATTAGAAATTAGATGTATTTTTTCTTTGGCAGATAAGGTGATTGCACTATCTGAAGAATGGGCAGAGTATTTTGGTAAGGAAATATGTAACAAGGATAAGATTATTGTGATACATAATGGTGTTGTTTTGCCCGAGTATCAAAAAAATGATTATTCTGACTCAAATGTCCTTTTCCTTGGAAAGTTAGGGGAAAGAAAAGGGACTTATGATTTATTGGAGGCGCTTCCAGAAGTATTAAAAAATGCTCCAAAGGCGTCCTTTTACCTTGGAGGAGACGGCGATATAGAACAATGCAGGAAATTATCGAAAAAGTTGGGTGTGGATAATCATATCCATTTCCTTGGATGGATTAGGGACAATGAGAAGGAAAGGTACTTTAAGAACTGTAGCATATTTATACTTCCTTCATACCATGAGGGAATGCCAATGGCGGTGTTAGAAGCAATGGCACATGGATTAGCCACAGTCTCCACGAATGTTGGCGGAATCCCGCAGGTTATAGAAAATGGGACAGATGGTATAAGGTTTGACGCGGGGAATATTAAAAAAATAGCTGAGATTTTGATCCAGCTGCTGAATGATCAAAGTGAGAAAAAACGGTTGGGTGAAGCTGGAAGGGCAAAGATAGAAAGCAGATTTAGTGCACAGGCTAATATCAACGCACTATACAACCTTTACCAAGAGGTGGGAATTTAAAATGGCGAATGTCCTTATAAATGCATATAAAAACACGATGGCAATTCAAGAAGAAATTCTTGAAAAAGAATTAGGATTTAAATCTATAAGTCTGCGGAATCAAGAGATTCCACGAATTCCATCGAAATTACAGGTTATAAAAGCTGAATGCATGAATGTCATTTTATGCCTGAAAAAATGGAAGGAATTTAATCACAGCAATACAATTATTGCATCCGGCTATTTTGTTTTTATACTTGGTCTGTTAAACAAATTGAAGATTTTGGACTGTACAAGAATCATATCTTATGGCTTTTTTATACACAGTCCCCGCATGATTAATATATTCAAGGCTATTACACGTATATGTTGTTCGGAATGCTTTAAATTTGTTGTTTTTTCAAAATATGAGGTCGAGCTGTATTCAAAAAAGTTTAAAATTAACAAAACCAATTTTATTTATATTCCATATGGTGACTGGAATAAAGAAAAAAACACTGTTGGAAATAATGGATCGGACAAATATATATTGCCAGAGGGGCAATACTATTTTGCGGGCGGGTATTCAAACAGGGATTATGTCTCACTTATAGAAGAATTTAAAAAGCTGCCATATCGTTTATTGATTGCAGCTTCTTCTAACAATAGTGATTTAGTCCAATATCTTAAACAGGAGTCTATCCCTTCCAATGTGACAGTTATCTATGATTGCGTGTCAGGTGATTTTGAGAGAATCCTTCAAGGGTCTGTGGCGGTTATTTTCCCAATGCGGGACAATACGGGGGCGTCAGGGCAGATGGTAATAATAGCTGCAATGCGCAACAAAAAATTAATAATATCCACAAATACGGATGTCATAAAGGAATACATCAGGGATAAGGAAGAAGGGATTATTTTAGGAAATATCAGGGAATTGGGGGAAGTTCTTACCTCACTGGAGAGGGGCGGATATACAGAAGAAATCCAAATTATGAGGACAAAGGCCTATCAGAGGTATTGTGAAAAATATACATATGCCGCATTAAAGAAACAATTAATTACCGCATTGGGAGAGTAATTACATGATTACAGCAAGGGGTGCCGGCTCCCATAAAATGCAGAATCGAGGTGTACGCATAGTGAAAGCGGTTAATTGCTTAATTCTTATATTGCTATGGCAATCCGCACTGAATCATATGATTGGTTTTTCCTATACAGATGAGATTATTACTCTTTTCTTGGGATTACAGCTGGTATATGCGGTAATTCGGAAAAGGAAATATTATATTCCAGAAGAAAGATACGCTTTTGGATGTGTCCTGCTTTTCTATTTCATTGGTGCAGTATCAACTTTTACATACAATTTACAAAATGATGTTTTATATGGGTTGGCAAGCGGACTATTCAGTGTTAAGGCATTTACGTGTTACTTTGGTGCAAGGGCTTATTTTTCCAAAAAGAATATAGAATCGAAGCACCTTAACATTTTATTGATGATGGTAGAATATCCGTTATGTATAGTCGCTATTTTGCTCTTGCTGAATCCGGTTTTTCATATTTTCCCTGAAACAGGGATTAAACTTGGAATAATGACGACATCATTTATTTTTGCGCATCCAACGGAACTTGCATGTTTTGGGGTATGCTCGCTGATATTAAGTGTTTTTATCCGCAGTAGGTTTGGCTATCGCAGAAAATATTATCGTAACCTGATACCTGCAATTATTGTAGTAGTGTCTGCAGGGCGTTATAAGGCACTTGGCGCAATCGTATTGTTTGTTATTTTAAAATTATTGCTGCCTTTCATGAAGGGAAGATTCAAACTTAAATACATTGCACTTGCGATACCGGCTGTCATTGCGGTTGGATATCGGGATCTGGTTTTTTATTTTTCCGGGGCTAATGTAACTGCACGTGGGGCGCTTTACGCAAACGCGGTTAAAATAGCAAGAGATTTCTTTCCTCTTGGGGCTGGATTTGGCACATATGGTACAGATTTTTCACAAAGAAGGTATTCCAGCCTCTATTATACATATGACATGTCCCATATCTGGGGACTGGTACCTGGAGACGCTAGTTTTGCTGCTGATGCGATGTGGCCAGGTGTTTTAGGAGAGACAGGAGTGATTGGGAGTTTGTTGGTGATAGCTTTGTTTGGCGTTCTCTTTTTGCTGATAAAGAGACAGGTCAGCACGAAGGCTCTTTCAATGGAGATGAATTTTTTGCTGTTATATGTACTAATTGAAAGTGTAGCAGATACCATATTTATGAGTTCAAGAGGATGCTTGCTTTTTATGGTGTTCGCTTTTATGGTGACACTGGCAAAGAACAAGGAGGGCATCAACTGTAAACTGGTGTAGAATTTGTGCGATCCAAGTATTGGATTTATTGAAAAAGCTTGGTTATATGGAGAGAAAGAAATGTCAAACATTCCGAAGACAATTCATTATTGTTGGTTTGGGCATAATCCAAAGCCGGACATCATATTGTCCTGTATTGCGTCCTGGAAAAAATATATGCCGGAGTACGAAATCAGGGAGTGGACTGAAGAAAACTATGACGTAAATCAATCTCCTTTTATTAAGGAGGCATATGAGCAGAAAAAGTGGGCATTCGTATCTGATTATGCGAGGTTTGATATCATATATCATTACGGCGGCATTTACTTTGATACAGATGTGGAATTACTAAAACCGATACCGACAGAAATATTGGAGAAAAATAATTTTACGGGATTTGAAACTGCAGGAAAGGTGAATCCAGGATTGGTGTATGCTGATATACAAGAGGGGGAAATTACGAAACAGATATTGGATCAATATAACAGGATACACTTTTGTTTTGATTCAAAATCCGACAGCATGACAGTGAATACTATTGTCACTTCAATACTTGAGCCGTTAGGGCTTCTGAGGAACAATCATTTCCAGGTAATTGCAGGCCTGACCATTTATCCATCTTCGGTTTTCTGCGCGTTTGATCAGGATGTAATGGAAATTGATATAAGTGAAAATACAGTGAGCGTTCATCATTATGCGGGCACATGGACAGAGAAAACGCTGAAGAATAAAATCAGAAAACTTCTTAAACGAATGTTTGGCGTGGAAGGCTATAGAAGGCTGCTGAACATTTATAGAAAAGTAAGGGGAAAAAATATCGGCTTGTGCCTGATATTTTGCTTTTTGTTATTCTTGTGATTTCCTGCGGGCAGTTTGCTTGATATGAGAAGGCAGGATTATAAACAATACATATCACAGCTGGTGAGAATTACGCATGAGAGGGAGGTAAACATGGAATCGTTGGTTGATATATTTATTGTTACGCATAATCGAGCCGATTATCTGCCATACAGCATTCAAAGTGTTCTGTGCCAGTCATATCGTGAGTTCAACCTTTATATATTGGATAACTGTTCTACAGATAATACGCAGGAGTTGGTACGTTCTTTTCAGGATAAGAGGCTGCATTATATACACCATGAGAGAAATTTAGGCGGTCTGGGGAATATAAACTATGCGTATACACACGCAAAGAGTAAGTACTATGTAGTCTTTCATGACGACGATGTGATGAAGCCGGATTTCATAGAAAAAGAACTGCAAATCATGGAATTACATCCGGAATACGCCATGGTTTCATGTAAGGCGGATATTATAGACGAGAATGGGGATAGGGTAAGAAACTATAAGAAAAAAGAAGTTAATATAGATACTTACAAAGGAAATGAGTTTTTCTGTGCGTATCTTTACCAGCAGAAATTTATTACCTTCCCTTCTATTATGTATCGAAGGACATTTTGCCAGAAGGCGGGAATCCTGTTGAAAGAGGGAGCGGGACCTTCTGCGGATGTACTGGTGAGTATGGACATAGAGAGATATGGAGGGATAATAGCGGTCATAAATGAGGCTTTGATGGATTACCGCAATCACACAAAGCAGGATAGCCAGTTACACAGGATAGAAATGATGGAAAAATTGTTTTCCTATTTGAAGAACGACCAGCATTACGCAGAAGTTTTAAAAAAGCATACAGCAGGTCAGCATAAGTTTTTTAAATGGCTTATGCATGGAGAGTTGTGTATGGCAGCCGGGGAGAAAATTACCTGGAGCAACGCAGCCGAAGCGAAACGGGTTTATGAGGGAGTGTTGGATACCACATGGAAAGAACAGTGTTTGTATGGCATTGCGCTGCATATGGTGCATTGGTTTCCCAGACTGATGAAACAGGCATATTTAGTCGGCAAGAAATACAGGGGCAGAAATGATACCTAAGAAGCTATCCGTTAATATAGTATATAATGTGCTTAATCAGATTGTTCTCTTTGCAATCCCATTGGTTACGACGCCGTACATTGCCCGAGTACTGTCTCCTGAACTGATAGGGGATTATAGTTTTACTCTGGCAAACAGTTCTTATTTTGTTTTGCTGGAATGCCTGGGCTTTTCTTTGTACGGTCAGATAAAAGTGGCATCTGTACGTGACGACAGGGAGAAGTTAAGCTGTCTTTTCTGGGAAATTACTTTCCTGAAATGTATCTTACTGGCTGTGTGTATGGCGGTGTTTTTATGCGTGATGGTGCCTTTGGGGAGCGATGTGCAAAGAAAACTCCACCTTATCATGGCATTAAATATTTTGGCCAATGGAATTGATATGACATGGCTGCTGAACGGGCTGGAAGAATTTAAGGTCACGGCGTTGCGGAGTATGTTGGTTCGGATGATCAATGTGCCGTTAATTTTTCTTTTTGTCAAAAGTGAAAACGATATATATGCTTATGCCTTTATTATGCAGTTTCGCACTTTGGCTGAGTATTGTGCGGTTTTCCCATACATAAGAAAAAATATAGACTCGCCGGACTTTGGGAAGATATCATTAAGGCGTCACATAAGACCATCCATAGTTTTCTTTATACCAGGTATTGTCAACACGGTTTTTTCATCAGCGGACAAGACCATGCTGGGAGCGATAACAGGAGATTCCTATGAGGTAGGTGTGTATGAACAGGCAAATAAAATTTGTGACCTATGCATGAGTATGATCAGTGCGGTCAGCAATGTGATATTGCCCAGGGCAACTTATCTGTATCAGAATGGGAAGGCCGGAGGAGAGGCCAAAAAGCTCTTGAATATGTCATTGCGCGCAGCCATGATGGGGGCAATACCGATCACATTGGGGATAGCTGCCATAGCAGATAATTTTGTGCTTCTTTTTTTCGGAGAAGGATATGAGAAAAGTGGAACGCTATTAAAAATATTGTGTTTTAATGTATTATTTGTTTCGTTGAGCAATTTTTGTTCACATCAGTGTCTGATCGCGAGGGGAAAGCAAAAGGAATATAACATTGCCATATGTGTAAGCGGACTGATCAATGTTTGCTTGGATGCTTTCTTGACTGCCAGATATGCATCAATAGGAGTGTCTGCCGTATCAGTAGTGGCGCGCATGATTGGTCTGGTTCTTATCATATGGTTCGGCAGAGAGTCGGTTGGGGCTGCAAAAATCGTTAAGATGTCAGGAAAATACATACTAGCTGCAATGCTAATGTATGTCAGTGTCTTTGGCATCAGTTTGATGAATGATGTACTGCTTTCTCTGATTTTACAAATATCAGTGGGATTGGTTGTTTATGGCGGTACACTGCTCATCCTGCGTGACGATATGGTGATTGCACTGATATCTGGCATTAAAATGGCGGTACACAGGAAGCAGAGCAAATAAAAGTGAGCGTAATAGGAGAAGCATTTAATTTGCCAGCCGCCATTAGGACAGGTTATTGCGGATTGCTTTGAAAGGGGGCAGAAAGCCATGAAGGTAGTATTGTTGGCAGGAGGGATGGGAACCAGGATATCCGAAGAATCCCAATTCAAACCCAAACCGATGGTAGAGATAGGCAGTAAACCCATTCTGTGGCACATTATGAAAGAGTATTCTTATTATGGTTTTAACGAATTCATTATTTGTGCCGGTTATAAACAGCATATGATTAAAGAATGGTTTGCGGATTATTTTTTATATAACAGTGACGTCACCTTTGATTACAGGGGAGGACAGAACAGTCTTACCGTACTCTCACATCACTGTGAGCCATGGCAGGTTACAGTGGTGGACACGGGACTTCATACCATGACAGGCGGGAGACTGAAGCGGATTCGCTCCTATGTTGGAGATGAGGCATTCATGATGACATACGGTGACGGGGTTTGCGATGTTGATATCCGCAAGCTGCTGGATTTTCATCGACATCATGGAAAAATTGCCACTTTAACAGCAGTTATGCAGGAACAACAGAAAGGGGTATTGCATATCGGAGGGGACAATGCTGTGAAGTCATTTCGCGAAAAAAACATATCAGATAGAGCGCCCATCAATGCAGGATACATGGTTTTGGAATCAAAAGTGTTTGATTACATAGAGGGGGACAGTACCATATTTGAGCGCGAGCCATTGGAGAGACTGGCTGCGGAAGGCGAACTTATGTCTTACATCCACCGTGGGTTCTGGCAATGTATGGATAATAAAAGGGAAATGGATATTTTGGAGAAATATTTGAGTACAGGCACAGCTCCATGGAAGAAATGGGAGGATTAAAAGGAAAGGGAATAGGGATGTTGGATCTGTCGTTTTATAAGAATAAAAAGATCCTGGTCACAGGGCACACCGGTTTTAAGGGAGCATGGCTGTGCAGGATGCTGATTAATGCCGGAGCGATTGTGACAGGCTACAGTCTGGAGCCGTCTACGACCCCGAATCTATTCAACATGGCGGGAGTGGCAGATTATATGACCAGTATAAAAGGAGATGTTCGGGATTTCCCTCATCTGAGAACAGTTTTTGAACAGTCGCGCCCGGAATTTGTCTTCCATCTGGCGGCACAGCCCATTGTGCGGGACAGCTATAAGATGCCGCTCTATACATATGAGACAAATGTAATGGGTACAGTGAACCTGTTGGAATGTGTGCGTAACTTCTCCTGTGTAAAGAGCTTACTGAATGTGACCACTGATAAGGTATACCAGAACAGGGAATGGTGTTGGGGATATCGGGAAGATGAACCGCTGGACGGTTATGATCCGTATTCTAACAGTAAAAGCTGTTCAGAACTGGTAACCCACAGTTATAGAAACAGCTTTTTCGCGGATGGCAGGGTGAGGGTATCTACGGCGCGTGCGGGAAATGTAATAGGAGGGGGCGATTTTGCCAATGACAGGATCATACCGGACTGTATGCGGGCTGTGGCAGAACATAGGATAATAGGTGTAAGAAATCCGCATTCCACGCGGCCGTATCAGCATGTGCTGGAACCGTTGGCTGCCTATCTGCTGATTGCGGCCAAGCAATATGAAGATAAAAGTCATGCGGGGTACTATAATGTGGGACCGGATGACTGCGACTGCCTGACAACCGGGGAACTGGTTGGGCTGTTCTGCAAATGCTGGGGGGAGGATGCTGTTTGGGAAGACCATTCGGAAATAAACGCGCCCCATGAGGCTTCTTTCCTTAAGCTGGACTGCAGCAAGCTGAAGTCTAAGCTTGGATGGAAGCCGCGCTGGCATATAGACGAGTGCATGCGGATGACCTGCCGGTTTGGCAGAGTGTGGTTAGACGGGGGCGATATACCATCAGAGATGGACAGGGAGATTGCAGAGTATTATTCAGGGTGATGTATCCATGGAATTATGAGGCGCATGATGAATGACAACATATAAAAGAAAAATTTTAATGCAATTGTAGCTATATTTCATAAAATAAATGATTGCATTACGTAGAGGGCAGAACCATGTTAAATATTATAAAGAAAATGATACCCAAATCGGTTAAGATTTTTATTAAGGTAAGAAGGAAGAAGTGGAATATACGAAAAATGTTGGGATGGTGTTGCTATAACCCGGATAAAACAATGGGATTTATTATGCTGCCACCCCATGAAGAGGATAACAATACATTAGGCGGGATGCAGTATTATTCCCAGATGCAGCAGGACATGTATCTGGATAATGTCCTTTTCCACAGGAAAGAAGACGGTTTTTTCTGCGATGTAGGTGGCAATGATCCTATAGTTATCAACAATACATATTTTTTTGAACGCGAAAGAAAATGGAAGGGTATAGCGTTTGAGCCAATGCCCAAAATGAATGAAAAATGGAAACAAATTCGGGGGGGGGTAGAATGCTTACAATGTGCGTTAGGCAAAGAAGAAAAAACTGTAGAATTTTGTGAGTATGAAGATGATTATATGTCCGGTTTGGAGAGAGAGGTTAATTATCAGGGAGCAGTAAAAAACAAATATAAGGTGAAGATGCGCAGGTTGGCGGACGTTTTCCGTGAACGAAATATTACATATGTTGATTTTATGTCCATCGATGTGGAAGGCAGTGAACTTGGGGTGTTGGAAGGTATAGATTTTTCCGCAGTGACTATCCGTGTTATCGTAATTGAAAATGATAAAGGCGGTGGTAAGGAGAATGCAATCAGGAAGTTCCTGCATAAAAAGGGATATGTCTTACAGGCTCGTTTATGGATTGATGATGTGTGGGTGAAAAAGGATATAGCAGCTTTTTAAGCCAAAAGACTAAAATTGCTGCAGAGTATTAACATGCCCCTTGTAGAAAGGAAAAAAGGAGGATTTATCAATGGCTTGGAACAGTGAACAAGAGGCGCGTGAGCAGATTAAAGCGCTTGTGGCGGACTTTTACCATACCTTTAAGGAGCCGGAAGAATCTAAGGTCAAATTTAAACCGGGGGATCGCATAAGTTATGCCTCCCGCGTTTATGATGAAAAGGAAATGCAGAGTTTAACAGATGCCATGTTGGATTTCTGGCTGACTACAGGCCGTTTTGCGGATGAGTTTGAGAAAAAATTTGCTGAATGGATTGGCGTAAGATATGCCCATCTTGTGAACAGTGGATCTTCTGCTAACCTGATTGCGTTTTCCGTCCTCACTGCCCCTGAATTGGGGGAACGCCAGATTAAGCGCGGGGATGAAGTGATCACGGTTGCATGTGGCTTTCCCACTACGGTCACACCAATTCTTCAGTATGGGGCTGTTCCGGTATTTTTGGATGTAACAGTGCCACAATACAATATTGATATCAGACAATTGGAAGCTGCGCTGTCCGCCAAAACAAAGGCTGTCATGATTGCGCATACCTTGGGCAATCCTTTTGACCTTTCCGCAGTAAAATCTTTCTGTGACGCACATAATCTCTGGCTTGTAGAGGACAACTGCGACGCGCTGGGAAGCCAGTACACAATTGATGGCAAGACAAAATTTACCGGAACCTGGGGGGATATCGGCACAAGCTCTTTCTATCCTCCGCATCATATGACAATGGGTGAAGGCGGCTGTGTCTATACGGATAATCCATTGCTCCACCGTCTAATCCTCTCCTACCGTGACTGGGGACGGGACTGTATCTGTCCCTCGGGCCATGACAATTTCTGCGGGCATCGGTATGATGGACGATTTGGCCAGCTTCCTGATGGTTACGACCATAAATATGTGTACAGCCATTTTGGTTATAATCTGAAGGTCACTGATTTACAGGCGGCAATCGGTGTTGAACAACTGAAGAAATTTCCCTCTTTTATTGAGCGGAGAAGATATCACTGGGACAGGTTATATAAGGCGCTGATGGGCGTCAGCGACAAAATTATTCTGCCGGAGCCGGCGGAAAACAGCCGTCCTTCTTGGTTTGGGTTCCTAATCTCTATCAGGCCGGAAGCTGGAAGTGACAGAAACAAGGTAATTCGCTACATTGAGGGTCACAATGTCCAGACAAGGCTGTTGTTCAGCGGCAATCTGATCAAGCATCCCTGCTTTGATCAGCTTCGTGACAGCGATGCGTATAGGGTAATTGGAAATCTGGGGACAACAGAGTTTATCATGAAAAATGCTTTTTGGGTAGGGGTTTATCCGGGAATGACAGATGAAATGATTGATTATATGGCCCAGGTGATTCGGGAGGCAGTCGAAGGATGACCTGACATGCAACGGTTCAAGGAAGTTTTTCCATGTATAAGCTATTTACGGATTGAGGAGAGATATGGGGAAAAAAGTGGTAGTGACAGGTGCGACCAGCTTTATCGGAATACACTTAATAAAAGAATGGCTGAAAAAAGACGTTGACATTGTTGCTGTCGTACGCCCTAATAGTAAAAATGTCGGCCGCATTCCCTTGACTGAGCAGATTCATATCCTGGAATGTAATATGACAGGTTACGATATATTGGTGCAGGAAATCGGTCAGGCGGATTATTTTTACCACTTGGCATGGGAAGGCACAAGAGTCCCCTATAGAGATGATGAAACACTGCAAAAGACAAATTACGAGTGTGCCTTAAAAGCCATGCACGCTGCCCAAAACTTGAAATGTTCTTTTTTTCTTAGTGCAGGTTCACAAGCCGAATATGGTTCAATAGACGGTATAATAGATGAAAGCTGTCCATGTGTCCCCGGCACTGCCTATGGTAAAGAAAAACTTCACGCATGCGGTGATTTAATGAGTCTTGCAGAACAAAAAGGAATTAAGTTTATCTGGACACGTATTTTCAGTTTGTATGGAGAATATGACTATCCAGGAACTTTGGTAATGTCAGCAGTGAAAAAGATGATGATGGGGGAAGACATAAGCATGACTGCAGGAACGCAGTTGTGGGATTATTTACATGTTGAGGATGCTGCCCGGGCAATGGTATTGTTTGCAATACAAAAATCCCCAAACGGTATATATAATATTGCTTCTGGTATTCATAAGCCTTTGCGTGAGTTTGTAATATTAATGAAAGAAATTTTGGGCAGTAAGAGCAGATTAAATTTTGGTGCAATACCATATGGTTCAAATGCTCCAGTTAATTTGACTCCAAGTGTTGATAAGCTAAAAAATACACTGGGTTGGTATCCTGAAATTACGTTTGAAGAAGGAATTAAAAGGATGTCAATGGACAAATACCTTCTGGGTGGGCGTGTATCCCGGGATGACTGATGAAATGATCGACTATATGGCGGAGAAGATCATAGAGGCTGTAAATCAATAGGTACTGATCGGAGGCGCTGATAAAGGTGAAAGTATCGGATTATATAGTAGAATATTTGATGGGAAAAGGAATTACGGATGTTTTTGGATATCCGGGCGGGATGGTGACGCATTTACTGGATTCTCTCAGCAGATATCAAGAACAGATAACGGCGCATGTTTTATATCATGAACAGGCGGCTGCATTTGCGGCCTGCGGATACGCACAGGCGGGCGGGAAAATGGGAGTTGCATATGCCACAAGCGGGCCGGGCGCTACCAATCTCATCACAGGAATATGCAATGCGTATTTTGATTCTATTCCAACTTTATTTATTACAGGGCAGGTCAATACTTTTGAGGGAAAAGACAGCCTTCCCTTAAGACAGAGGGGATTTCAGGAAACAGACATTGTATCTATGACAGCCCCGGTGACAAAATTCGCAGCGAAGGTCACAGATGCGGCAAGGATACGATGGTATCTGGATTATGCATTCTGCCAGGCAACCTCCGGCAGAAAAGGTCCCGTCCTTCTTGATATACCGATGGATATTTTCCGGGCAGAAGTGCAGCCGGACGAATTGCAGGGGTTTGCAGGCCGGGAAAGAGAACCGAACCTGTCAGAGGATGAAATATTCCGGATCATAAAGAATGGTTTGGATGAGGCAAGGCATCCTGTTCTGCTGGTGGGGAATGGTATAAAAACTGCAGATGCAGTAAATGAACTGAACACCTTGGTCCCCATACTCGGAATCCCTGTAGTATCAACAATGATTGCGGTAGATACAGTATCCTCCGCAGACTTGAATTATGGTTTTATTGGCGCATACGGCACTCGGGCAGCCAATTTTATCACAGCTAAAAGCGACCTCCTGATTTCATTAGGCGCAAGGCTTGATGTAAGACAGGTCGGTGCAGATCGTGAAAATTTTGCACCTGATGCCAGAATCATCAGGGTTGATATTGATGCCGATGAATTGGCTTATAAAGTACACAGCGATGAACAACAGATTTGTGCGGATATATCATCCGTAATGAAGGTGTTAGGCCGCGTCTCTGTGGAAGTTCATGGCCGGGAGCGGTACCAGGGCTGGATCAGGATCTGCAACCATATCAGAAATTCACTCACCCATTTGGACGACAGGCTGCCCAATGAAAGAGTCAAGGCTGTCGGGGAATACATACCGGAAAATGCTGTCATTACAACAGATGTAGGACAGAACCAGGTATGGGTTGCTCAATCTCTGAAAATAAAGCCGGGACAGAGAGTGTTTTTTTCCGGTGGGCATGGAGCAATGGGATATTCACTGCCTGCGGCGATCGGGTGCTGTCTGGCTACCCAAAGGCCGGTATACAGCTTCAATGGAGATGGCGGTATTCAGATGAACATACAGGAGCTGCAGACAATCGTCCGTGAGAAACTTCCCATAAAGATAATCCTTTTTAACAACAGTGCGCTCGGGATGATCCGACATTTTCAAGAGATGTATTTTAAAGATAATTATTTTCAGACAGTTCCATCAGGCGGATATACCGTCCCTGATTTTGGAGCGGTTTCTGCAGCATATGGCATTGATTATCATTTGATAGAATCAGCCACAGACATCAACAAGAAAGTATTCTCTGCTGATGCCCCGGCTCTGATCGAGATAAGACTGGCTGAGCCTACCTATGTCTTTCCAAAACTGGAATTTGGCAGACCTAATCAGGATCAGGAACCATTGTTAGAAAGAAAGCTATATGAAGAATTAATGCAATTAGAGGAAAAATCAGAAAAGATGAAACAAATA
>CAOKQK010000082.1 GCA_948470905.1 uncultured Lachnospiraceae bacterium
TTCCCGGAAAATAAAGATTTTGTAGCCAAAAAGTAGTGTCAGATTTGACACTACCTATAAAATAAAGGAAGAACTTAAATGAAAATTGTAATATCTACAATATATGGCGAATCCTATACGAAAGATAAATTGTTTGACAATAGCGCGTGCAACATTGGTGAAAATTTGCTTATGCCCAATATTTTATTGAAAAAAGAATTGGAAAAGAAAGGGCATGAGGTTCACACGGCAGATGTTGTGAATCAGTTCGATGCTATTATTTTTCAGGACATTCCTCAAGATTCATGGCTCACGATAGAAAGCTTTTCAGGTAGAATTAAATATATATTAAAAAGGAAATGGAAAAAAGATTATCTGTATAGGGCAGTTAAGGGGATTACAAAGGAACGGATATTTCTGCAGATAAATGAACCGCCTACGGTAGCACCACAGTCCTATAATGCAAGTTATCACCAATATTTTGGAAAAGTATTTACTTGGAATGATAATCTTGTTGACGGAAATAAATATATTAAGTTTTGTATCCCACAATATTGGGATGGAAAGATGTATAAAGTCCCATTCAAAGATAAAAGGGATTTTGTTGTAATAGCTGGGAATAAGTCTAGCGCTCATCCAAATGAATTGTATACCAAAAGACGTGAGGTTATAGAATATTTTGAAAAACAAGGTGATTTGGATTTTTCTTTATACGGTTTTGGATGGGAAAAGGAAAATTATAATAATTACAGGGGAACAGTAGGCAGGAAGCTTGAAACGTTATCAAAGTATAAGTTTTGTTTTTGCTTTGAAAATATTAAGGATTGTCCGGGGTATATTACAGAAAAAATATTTGACTGCTTTTTTGCGGGATGTGTTCCAATTTATTTAGGTGCAGGAAATATAGAGACATACATTAATAAAGAACTGTTTATTGATATGAGAGATTATAAAACAGTTGATGAGGTGGTGGGCTATGTGGAACAAATATCGGAAAGCAAATATATGGATATTTTAAGCAGAATAAATGCTTACTTGACAGGGAAAAGATTTAATGATACATTTGCCTGCAATAATTATGTAAAAGTTATATCAGAAGGTGTGACAGATGAAAAAAGGGGAATAGGCATCTATAAAGGAGCAAATTAAAAAAATTGCATAATCAAATAATGATCTTGATAATAGTTGAGAAAACGACAGAACCTGACTATTCCTTATAACAAACTACTGCCGAGTGAAGCGGGGGGTTTTATTTTTCGTAGTAATATGTGCTTGCATTTTTGTTTCAACACAAAGCAAAGGAAAGCAACAATGCGATGGCATTGTTGACTAATTGCAGCGATTGATGCCCCGTTTCCTGCTTTTAACTTGCCCCCCAAAATTTAGGGCGCCTATCTACCGGTTATTTTCTACAGTTTTTCCCGCGCAATATAGATTGGACGCCTTTTTACCTCCATATAAGCCTTCGCCAGATATTGACCCAAAATGCCCACACAAAAATACTGCACACCACTTGTCATCAATATTATACACACCAAAGATGCCCAGCCAGATACCGGATCTCCAAAAATCAACTTCCTCGCAATAATAAATATAATCATTAAAAAAGCAAAAATACAAAAAAACAGCCCTACCACGGATGCCAGCATCAGGGGAACTGTGGAAAATGCCGCGATACCGTCCAGGGAATAGAGGAAAAGCTTCCAAAAGCTCCATTTTGTCTCACCCTTGGCACGCTCCACATTCTCATACTCTATCCATTTAGTGCGAAATCCCACCCAGCCGAAAATTCCCTTTGTAAAACGGTTGTATTCCTGCATAGAAAGAATTGCATCCACCATCTGCCTGGTCATTAGTCGATAGTCCCTGGCCCCGTCCACAATTTCCGTCCTGGAAATTTTTTTCATCAAACAATAAAATATCCTGGCAAACAAACTTCTGATGGGAGGCTCTCCCTTCCGTGAGACTCTCCTTGTGGCAACAGAATCATAGCCTTGCTCCATATAGGAAAACATCTCCGGCAAAAGTCCGGGCGGATCCTGCAGGTCCACGTCCATCACCACCACATAATCCCCATGGGAATTTTCCAGCCCGGCATACATGGCAGCCTCTTTGCCAAAATTGCGTGAGAATGACACCAGGTGAACCCGCCCGTCCTGAGCATGCAGCTTCTTCACCTGTGTGCAGGTTCCATCCGTAGAGCCATCATCTATATAAATGATTTCCAGATCTATATTCTTTTCAGCCAAAAGAACTCCATTCTTCATAAGCTCTGTATAAAAAAGGGCAACGTTTTCCTCCTCATTATAACAGGGCACAATCACGCTCAATAGACTCATAAACCCTCTGCCTCCCTAATGAAATTGAATAATCGCCCTTCTTTCATTCACATAACACGAATACCGCGAATTACTTATAACAGGTTCTTTAGAACTGATAATTTTCACATCCTCCTCATTTATATTGTCAATGTGAACATCTCCTTGCATATAAGAGTACAACCATACTCCCCCCAGCCATGTGTTGTTGCCGAAATAAACAGGGACAATTTCTTCAAAAAAAGGATGTTTATTACACATTACCTGTAATTGCCTGGACCTTGGGGCTTTTCCATCAAAGGTAACAGTTTCAATGCCGCTGCCTGCCGCCAGAGTCTCCAGATCACCGGCTATATGGTACACCAAATATTTTTCATACTCTTTCTGGCTTTTGAGCGCATTCCCATATGCGTACATAAAAGTATATTGATAAGAAATGCAGAACAAAAGCAATATTGTGACGGCTATTTTACTCTTATTTCCTTTAATGGAATGCATCAACAATATTCCTATGAAAAAGAGAAAACCCCCCATTGCAATAAACAGCCTGCTCCGCATATCCAAGGAAACCAATAATACCAACGGCATAAAAGTTCCCACAAATACTATCCATGGTGAAACTACAATAAGGACAATCTCCGCAATTTTTAAAATCTTCTCCTGATTCCTTGAAAATAAGGAATTGATAACTCCTGCCATAAGCGCTAAAACTATCGTTGACGCTAAGACAACCTTGATAAATGCAGGCAGCTCTTTAATATAGTCAAAAATATAGCAAAATATTCTTTCGATATTTCCTTTTACGGTTAATAAAGAATCAAGGCTAATATCTGAAACCATCTTTGATGCCTCATGCCTCCAATCTGTAGTAGAGACAAAACGAGGTGCAATGACCGCTTTATAAATGACAGCCCCTGCTCCAAAGCCCGCTAAATGGACCACTTCGCCCAATATTTTTTGTGGTCTGCTCCCCCCCCCAAACATGTTTAAGAATACCGCTGCTATAGACAACACTATGCACATTCCAAGCACCGGCTGATATAGCGACATGATCAGCACTCCACCTGCCGTTGCACAGAAAAAACGGATATACATTTTTCCGGTGTCCAGCGAATAAACAAAGAAACATATTCCCAGTGCTGTAAACATAATAAGGCAATCGTATTTATAAGACAAATTTGATATTGCAAAAGGATTGGTAATAATAAAAAGAAGCACTAGCAGCTTTATATTGTCATATGTAAAAACTTTGAAATTCTTCTGCGCATATACTACGAGAAAATAGGAGAGGATCACAACAGCCAAAAGCAGGAAAAGAGGGGAAAGATCTATAACAGGAAGCCCTCCACACAGCAGGCTTATCAGATATTCTCCCATAGGCCTGCCATCACCCTTCCATCCTGCCGTCCCCCATAAGGATCTTGAGAGATCGTCATTATAATCCCTATCCGCCAATATAATGGGCAGAACATAGACAAGGCTTGCAACTGTTAATTTCCAAAATAAACCCATGTGTTTCCTATCTAATTTTATACTGTTCACTTCCTATTCCTCCCTCCTGCGTGACAGAAGTGTATTTTCCCATGTCTGGCCGCCCCAAAACAATATTGCGGCTAACCCTGCTAAATCAAAATCACACTGCATCTGTCAACCCTCTCTGCAACTACCCACAAGAGCATATGGCCAGCCTGCCAGATCTAAGGTATCCCGTCAGCTCCTCCATTGATCCAACAGTAAGGAAATCATATTTTACCTCCCTCAAAAAGCCGAACCCATAGGTTACTCCGGCAAAATCGCACCCTGCCTCCACCGAAGCCTGAAAATCCTCAATCGTATCCCCGATCATAATACCATTTGTCCCCTGTATGTTATTTTCAGCCAAATATGCAGATATTATATTTCCTTTTCCAATACCCTTTACCCGGTCAGTGGAAAACACCTTTGAAAAATAACCACGAATTTCAAAGTATTCCAGTACCTTCGATGCATATGCCGCATTTTTGTTTGTAACAACACACTTTGTCATTCCTTCCAGTGCCTTTAGCAGATCAAATACTCCACTGTACAACTTTCCGTATCTGTATCCGGTTTCACGATAGTATTCTTGAAAGCTATCCGCCATCCTGGCAGCATCCTCACTGTTGATTTTGTAATATTCCCTAAAGCTTTTTTCAATAGGTGGCCCGACAAAGCTGCGCAGCTCGCTGTCCGAAGGAATTTTCTTTCCTGCCAGCCCACACGCATGAACAACGCTTTTTTTGATCCCTTCAAAAGAATCAACCAACGTGCCGTCTATGTCAAAAAAAGCCGCCTCATATGCCTGCCCTGAATTTTGTGTCATAATATTCTATCCTTTCAACCTTGGGCAGAGATCTTCCCCCTGCGAACTCGCTGTCAAGCCAGATATCCAGCAGTGCCTTTGCCTGTTCCTCCCCCAAGACCGCGCTGCCAAAACAGGCAATCTGTGCGTTATTGCTTTTGCAGGCGCGCTGTGCCGTATAAGCATCATGACATACAACTGCTCTTATCCCTGGAACTTTATTTGCAGCAACGCACATGCCTGCCCCTGTACCGCAGATCAGGATACCTCTTTCAAATTCACCTGACAAAATCCTCTGAGCAACACCGACTGCGATATCCGGGTACAATTCTCCATCTCTGAGCTCAGGATTATAATCTACAATCTCGTACCCCCCCCCCCAGCAAATAATCAACAAATGTCTTCTTTAATGCAACGCCAAAATCATCGCTGCCAATAATAATTTTCATTACATCATTACCTCCTCATACAAGCTTTTTGTTATAAATGTAACTTTTCTCTTGCCTACCATATTGCTTACAAACAATTTCAGCTGCGCTCCGATTTCGTAATTCATCCGAGCTGCAATTTCAGCCTCCCGGCACACGTTATACTCATTATTATAATAATTAATTTCACTACAATAATAGCCATCCATTCCCGCAATATATATTTGTCCTGCCTCTGCTTTATCCAGCATCCTGAGACACATCATCCCCGCATTATCAAAAAACTGCCATCCTTTGGAAATTAAGGCTTCGTAATTCATCCTTGCATAAGCACCATCATAAATAATATTGGATGTCACCACCACCTTCCTTCCGCCAGCCGTAATTTCCTTCTGCCATTTTTGAAATCTCTGCGTATTGCTGAAAAACAGATAATCAATATTAAAATCAGACGGCACAAAATTAACAGCTATTTTTACTGCGCCGCTGTTTTTACACAAATTTTCAATTTCTACTGAATTTTCAATAATTGATTTTCCGGGACAGATAACAACAACCTCTTTCCCTGCCAAATCAAGACGGAGCCTTTCAATATCTTGCGTATCATTCACCAGCCTTGCCATATATCCTGCAGTGGCTTCCTCCAAATGTCCTCTGTCAAAATGTGCCCTGTCCTTTTGGGGAATATTTTCCAAAATCGCCTTAATATCTTTTGAAGACAATGTTCCCTTGTTGTACAGATATGCAGTATTATTAACATGGCTGGAATTGATACCCGAAACAAAATTCCTGATATTATAACCCCAGGGCGCCTTTTCATAAATCGAAAGGATTCTTTCCTCAATCAGGTCCAGAATAATATTTACATCATAACTTTTTCCGCAATATGTATTCAAATAAGCAGCGATACATTCTGTATTTGTATTTCCTGCGCCTCTGCCCATTCCATAGACGGTGGAATCGACTATAATATTCCTAATTCCATCATTCATTTCAATAAAATCCTGGGAAAGGGAAAATGCCATTTGCAGGTTGTTATGTGAATGAAAACCAATACATATATTCTTACTAAGGTTCGTATCTACCAGCAAATATATCCTCTGCAGATCTCTTTTGCTCATAGAACCGAACGTATCCACAATCGAGAAGGATTTTGCTCCAATCTCATTTGTCTTATCAAGCAGGTCCAAAATTTCCCTTGTGTCATAGTTCAGGATTCCGGTGGGCTGAATAAAGGCTTCATAACCCTTTGCCTTTATAATCGCCGCTTCTTTAAATGCCTGTCCAACAAAATCCTTGTGAAAACAGATTCTGATTCCGCACAAGATCCCCT
Organism: uncultured Lachnospiraceae bacterium; assembly: GCA_948470905.1. Lineage (GTDB taxonomy): Bacteria > Bacillota > Clostridia > Lachnospirales > Lachnospiraceae > Acetatifactor. Next base: position 6,379 of record CAOKQK010000082.1, read on the forward strand.
CATTTTCAGGGAGCCTGCCCACGTCATATTTCCCCACATCGTACATCAGGACAAACTGTGACTTATCCTGTTTTTGTGGTAGATATGGTTTTAACTCGTTTGGTAACGCAAATTCTGTGCTATCGTCCCCCCCTGACTCATTTCTTAAGAATCCACATTCAATTATCTCAACCCTTGCCTGAACCAATGTGTCGATAATATGGGCTATATTGCTCTTTCCAAATCGGGTGTCAACTACGTAACCGCCGTCCCTCATGGTACAATCCAACAACTGAATATTTTTCATGGCAGCCTCCTGTTATTTCTCTTTCATGCTCTTATATATGGCATCCGCAATATCAAAATCCACCGGATCATTGATATCCGTAGCTTCAATTTTGGACACCTCATAAATGTAAGGTTTATAACCGATTCTGGATCGTTTAACCTGTATAACATCTCTTGTAAACACATAAAGGCCTGTTGTTTCTGTATATATAACGGGCAAATCCTGTGTACGGGGAATACGATTCACGTCATAATTCATGGGTTTTCCGTCCTCCCACATGAATTCCTGTGTTTTTACCGCAGCGACAACAGAATCATGTTCACCCGATTTAATGACACGCACCGCCTCATCTATGGATTCGCTCTTTAGAAATGGAGCCGTGGCATGCGTCAATACATAAATGTCGGCAGGCACCTCTTTTGAAAACGTATAAAACATGTCAGTTACATCAGCCTGCGCCGTATCATACTTGGAATCTCTTTTCAAGTAATTAATCCCTGGAACCATGTAGCTTTTAATTTCTTCCTTGCTACAATATACATATGCCTCATCAACTTCCCTGCACGCCTTCACAGTGTTTAGAATCAGTTGAATTAACGGGGTTCCGTCATATAACGGCTTTGTGTTTTTTCCCGGCGTCCTCTCATTATTCATTTTAATCGGTATCAGCGCTACTGTTTTCATGGCGTTCCTCCATTTCCATCACTTTAACTCAATATACCCATGCCATCCATACCCTGCCTGGAGCCTTGTCCCCTCATCGTACGGGTATGTGGAATAAGAATAACTTTGTTCGTCTGTTACAATCTCCATATCTCCTGTGGTAATTTTCTCCTGCTCCATCAAATAATCAATGTTTTTAACCAATAGATCGTCAAACCATATATATCTGCAGATAAATTTATCAATACACGCAATATGGCTTTCACTCATTATTATCGTGTTCAAACGTTTAGGAGACGGACAGAGAGGGCCTTCCTTTTCTCCAGAAATAATCATATCGCACACCGAAAAAACAGTCCGGCAACGCTTACCCTCCAAAATGCCCTCTTTATTTGCATAGTATATGGCGTTGTCCACATCGCTGATTGTCCTCCACATAGTATCATTTCCATACCAGGAACCTTCCCAGAACGTCTCCTTTGCCGCCTTCATCCCAACTCTACGAAAGAATCCCTTAAGCACCCTGAACAAAACTGCCGATCTGTTTTTGTTTCTGAACGTATAATAATCATATTTTTCATTGCATGCATTTGACAGTGCCAAAAGAATGTTCCTTTTCTGATATGCATCCCCATGCTCCTGCTTTGAGCCATATGTCAAATGGGGCAAAAGGTCTTTCCGGACATTTGCACCGATAAAATTCTTGCAACAGGCTGTCATTCCGGCCTTCCTGTGTGACTTGGGCTTGGGCAGATTAATAATTACATCCGCTTCCAGTATGTCTCTGTGTATGGAATATTCATGTTTTCCCACAGTATGATGTTCCTTCATTTTCAAAGGGTCTAATTTAGGAGCCTTGAGCTTGTCTATTTCTTTCCTGGTATACTCGTTAAATGCGGACATTTTCCCCACATCTACAATGACTCCTTCCGAATCCTCCAATACCGTGACATTGTTTACCCCAAGTTTATTTTCATTGTCATCAAACGTGCATCCCCGCAAGTCCTTCAAAATCACCTCTATGCCATACTTAGCATAAAATTCAACAATCTTATCATAATGGACCTTTTGCATCAGCTCGTCAAAATGGCACTGCGCCATCGGCGCATCCGCCAATATTATTTTTCCCTTCCCCTTCAAGGCAATGACCACATAATCCATCACGGCGCGGATAAGCGACGGATGTGTCACCAGACAGTCTATATCATGATACTGCTCCTCCGGGTTTTCATGCATGACCCAGTTGGGTTTCAGCAGGATCACCCCCCCTGGTTTGATTATCCGCCCCAGGGGATTCCACTCCTTTTTGCCATAGTTTTCGCTGTCATATCCCAAACGATATAGCCCCTCCCGAATAATGTCATATATTTTGTTATCCTCTTTGGCTATACATTCAAACTGATATTCCGGGTAACAGACAGAAGGAGAGTACCAGCAGTCCTCTGCAGGATATTGGACTGCCTCCGATGACCGGCTGACATAGATTTTCTCCACTTTTATGATCCTCCGTTTTTTCTTTGTTTGCTTATAATATCCACAAGCCTAAACTTCCTGATAAATAAAGCTAAAATCAGGCACAGCGCTAAACCTCCAACGCAATATCTCGCAAAAACATTTCGCAAAAAAGAAAATTCTGTTAAAATAATGACGGTCGTACAAAGACAGATAAAAAGCATTTTGTTTGCTTCATATATATTCATTTTAAAATTATGACACCATATCAGCTGCAGCGCCGTATGCACCGCCATGCAAAACAACGAAGTAAACGCCGCCGCCTCAAAACCAAAGAATTTAAAAGCCAGATAGTTTAGCCCCACATTCAAAACCGCTGAAAATGCAATTCCATATGCAGAATATTTAGTCTTTTTATAATACAACAGGAGATTTGCCGGCACCTTATTTGTAAAATAAATGAATTGCATTAATATCATTGGATAAATCAGCCAGCTGAACCCCCAGTAATCCTCCTTAGAGGTGAATATGCGTATCATTTCAGGCGCAATCATGCCAAATCCGATGGAAATACAGGCGTATACAAGATAATAATATGTGGAAGCCGCTTTCAGCTTCCGGGTCTGACCACTATTTATGATTTTATAGCTCCACGGCGCCCACACGCTTTCTATTGCGTTTCCCGTAACCATGAGTATGGACACCATGGTGCTGATGGCACTGTAAATCCCGGCGTCATATGCCCCTATGAATCGTTCTATCATGACCCTGTCCGATTGCAACATGATATTTTCACATAAAATATAAGGTATTGCCGGTATTCCAAGCATCAAAATATACTTGTATAATTTCTTGTCCGCTTTTTCCCTTTGAAAAATATAACCCAGAAAATAACATCCCCAAAAGACCAGATACGGCAGGGCTGCCCCAATGATTCTCCCAATATATTTTTCTTCCTTAAAATGAATCAAAAGCAGCGAGGCAGCAATACTGGATACCGTTATTGCCAATGACAAAACCAGTACCTTAAGCGCCTTAAATTCCATTCTGTATTTTTCTGTTATAGTAATAACGAGCCCATACCCGCTGGAATGGAACAAAAGGCACACAAGCAGCGCGGTGTCAAGCCCTAAAAGCTTCGATACATACCCCTGCGAGACAAATTCGGCAGACATGACTGCAGCCAATATACCTCCAAACACCAAAAACAGAAGCATATTCATTGACTTTTCAAAAACGCCAAACCGTTCCGTGTACTCTATCCACGCGCTGCGGATTACAACCGGGGTCCCCATGGTCATTATGATGGAAATCACCGCTTCATAAGACATATAGGCATTATAAATGCCAAAGTCTTCCACAGACAGCAGCTTTGTAAATAGGGGCATGGTCAAAAACACAATTCCCTTAATCAGTATCGTACTGATCAGATACCCCGCACCGCTTCCTAACAGCGCCTTTTTATCATCCATTTCATATCATTCCTTACTTGACGGTCTTTTCCCTACTCCCTTGGAATACCTGATAGATTCTGCCATTGCCTCGCCATATAATTTGTAGTCTATTTCCAATTTATAGAAAAGCCTCATTACCCAGCCAGACTCCTTTAACTTTTGCCAAAGAATATACACAGGCCTGATAAAAAATGCCTGCAGCCTTAAAACAGCGGATAATCCGTATCTCTTTTCAATAGCTTCAACAATCTCCTCGTCGTACACCGACCGTCTGTATAACATTTTCCTTGTATATTTTTTCTTTTGTTTATCTACCGTATCTAAATCAAAAACCTGATCATACTCCTGCAACAGGCCGTCCCCATATAGCTGCATTGCTGTCCTCATGCATTTATCGCACGCGGAACAGTTATGGTCGCTGCGGTAATTACAGACAAATAATCTCTTTTTCACCACATCATTACTTGCTATATACATGAGCTTCCGCCCTCTGCTTACCTCGCCCCCCGTACCAATAAAATTAAGGCTCCTTGTGGACGCGGTCATTAAGGTAAAAAGGTCAAAATGCAGGCTGTCAAAATTTTCTGAGCCGTCGCCAAACGTAATATCCACATAGGGATAGCCTGAGGAAAAATAATATACGGAAAACAAGTTTTGCAGCGAATAAACCATTCCGGCAAAGCGCAATGCCCCCCAATTAATGATGCCCTTAAAGAAAAATTCTGCTTCGTTAGTATATAACGCAATCATTGGAAGACTCAGATCCTCAGCAATAGCTTCGATATTCTTTTTATTACACTCAAAATCCTTTCTCAATTCTTCTTCATTTTCTGCATGATTTGAAGCAGACACATATAATAGATGCGTTAATTTCTGCGATTTCTCCGGTATATCCAAATGGCTTAAAACCGAATAAAAAGAGTCCACTCCTCCGGACGCCCCCGTTCCCACCCCCCATTCTTTCTTGCTCAATTCTTCTGTCGTCGTTTCCCCTTTTAAATGGATGTGGGAAAAAATCTTATTGTACTTAGATGAAATTACTGGAATAAAAATAGTCCTCAATTGATATACAAGCCTGTCCGTGACAGGGGTCTGCCATGAGATGTCCAACGCGTTTGCCATGGCATATTGAAGCAGTGAAACAAGAAAAGCATCCGAACGGTCATCACACAGCGCATCAGCCCACTTGTTATCCACCTCATAGTAAAAAATTTTCTTATCTTCACCAATTATGATTTCCGAACACAATCTCGTCTTGCTTCCCCTATGTTCTTTATATGGTTTTCCAATATGCAGCATTTTCATTTTGGCTCCCCCAACACTACATCCAAATCTTGTCTGATAAATTCTTCCAGCTTTCCACCCCGGGTGGCATTATAGATTGCCGTTTCCTTCCCATCCAAAAACCTCCTTGCCGAACGGTAGGCATATGTGGTTTCCAGGACCCGGGCCGGATTGACCACTACATGGGAAGCATCTTCAAAGCAATGCATTTTTATTTCATTATTTGTGACTAAATGATCATTTTCATCAAACGCGACCGGGAAATTATGATCCACGCCGATAAGATAGATTGTAGAAAAGCCCATGTAATATGCCAACTGTATCATCAAATAGGTTACTGTACACCCATCAATGGCATATTTCTCAATATCTCCCGAAAAATCATAATATTTGTCTTTCCTGATATGCATGACAAGCCTGGGATATATGATCCTTCCGTTGTCCCTTATGTCCTTTGCCACCTGGTGGTAAGCGTCTCTTCTGACAAATAAGTTTTTGCAGCATTTGGACAGGTCGCCAAAAAGTTCCACAAGGCCATCTATCATCTGTTGATCCTGAAATACCAAATAGGTAGGTCTCCATTTTGTTTTCTCAAACAGTTTGTATATTCCATTTGCTGCGAAGCAGGGAATCTGCTGATCCATAATTTTGTCTAAGTCCTCCACTTTCAGGCTTGGACCATTTCCAATCACAAAGCATGTCTCGCCTTTATGTGAATCCTTAAATTTCGCAACATCAGCGTCAAACTTTCTTCTCTTAATAAGCGGGTATTTATTGGCCTTAAAATATCGGTAGTAAATATTGCGCAGCCCGATAAATTTCATATCATTGATCATTTAACATGCCCTCTCTAATTCCATGGCTTCCGTATGTACCGCCTTATGTTCCCAGTCATGGCTCCGTGCCGCCGACTCCGAACATACCAACACCAGGCAGAAATAAAGCATTGCAAGTATTTTGGTATACTCAAAATAGCTTTCGACAAAACAAAAACACAACCACATACACAGCAGCATTTTTACCTCCACGCTCCTGTTTTTCATTGCAGCCCAGAACATTAAAGCAAAAATAATCATACCCATATATCCGCATTCTCCCATTAATGAGAGTATAGATGAATATGGTCTTGCAAGAACGCTCCCATAATCTGAATTGCCATCCATGGCGGCATATTGAAGATATTCCAGAATATGGTTCTCCGTATAAAAGCTTACACTTGGAATAAACAGCCTGTTATAAAAGCCTACATAATGACCAGTACAGATTAAAGCTGCCCTGGAGTTATAATATCCGACTCCATTTCCAACCAGGCCAAATAATAAGTCCTTAGACGGAATGTCAACGAATGTGGTCTTGTATACTACCGCCTTATAAAATCTATATCTAAAGTAAGAAGCATCTGTAAGCATCGATTTCAGTGGGGCCGAGACACTCCCTGGCGCATAATTGAGCACCAAATACAACACTACTGGAATGCAACAAATTCCAGCCAAAAGGATAAACAAACGTTTGGGTGTAAGGGAAAAAAGATACGCCAGCCCTATGCCCAGGGCAAAAAAGACGCATAAAGTCCAGCAATTAGTAGATAAAAGTATTACTAAAGCTCCTATTGCCTTCAACAGGCTTTTCCAATTCCTTTTGCTTTTCCAATATTGGGTAAAATACAAAACCAACATAAATGCCGATATAACGAACAATTGCGCCTGCGGGCCTCCTCCTCTAAAGAAAGTCCCACAGGACCAATCATCACTTATGCTGGAGTGATAAACTATAAAATTCATTACCATTGCCATCAATTCTATCACGAGGATATCATCAATCAGGCGGTACATTCCAGAATAATTTTTTCTGCCAAGATTTCCCAACATGATTAAAAATGCTGCAAACGGCAGAAAACTGATAATAGAAAAAAATATATTTACTATTGGCACACAGTTTAGTATAGTGGAAAGAATCGCAATGAAGAAAAACAAACCTAATAATAATGAATAACGACTTTTTTTAATCCTGCCACGGCTTTCCATGACAAAACTGACAAAAAAGTAAAGCAAAAAACAAGCTTCTGTACTATAGTTATCGGGAAGAATAATACTTGCAACTGCTATGGACAGGAAAAATGTTTCATTATTATGAGTACATTTTTTCTTATTACAAAATAACAGTACAATAAAAAGGGCATATATCAGCCGCATATCAATTGTCACTGATAAAGCAACAATTATTCCATATAGAAGATAATGCATTATCTATCTTATTCTCCCTTCCTTAAATACCGCACGATCGTACCTGCACTCGCTATATTGCTTTATAAAGGTCTGTCCATTTGCCTCAACAGAATCACTTTTCATGTTGAAATCAGCCAGGCATATATAAGCTATTTATGGTATAGCTTTCGTTTTCTATGTAGCCATAAGTCAAAAGCGCATAGAAACAGTTGTGCCCTGCTGTCTTTCAATGCCGCGGATACACCCTTTTTGTTTCTTTTTGTATATGTGAATAAATTAAAAATAATATTTTGTAATTATTATCCTGTGAATAATCTGTAAGCGCTCTTTTAAAGGAATTTTTATGCATTTCAGATAAGTCATAATTTTTTATTGATCTAACTGTCCGTACCAAATCCCGTGAAGATCCCGTCTCAAACTTCCACCCCGTAACGCCATCCTCAATTAAACAGCCAACATTCCCCACATTGCTTCCAATTACTGGCGTCCCAACACTATATGCTTCAACAATCGTCATCGGAAAGCCTTCATACCAAAGTGTTGGAAGAATCAATGCGTCACTTTGAGCAATCAACTTCTTAACCTCAGTGTTCTCTATTTTTCCTTTCATGTCTATGTTAGCCAGCTTATTCTTCTTAATGTAATCCTTGCACCATTCTTCCAGCGGGCCCATACCGCATACCATTAGCCCAGGTGCCGATTCTCCCATCATATTCCATGCTTCAAAAAGTACCTTGATTCCCTTTAATTCATCAAGCCTGCCCACATAGATAAAACTCATCCTTATGCCTTCCCCACATATCATTTGCGCTACATTGCTGTTCCCTGCCAATTATCTTTTGTATGATCCTTATACACCTTGGTTCCCATATCACATACCCAATTATCAGCACATGCGCCAAGAGTGGCTTTGCGCAATCATCAAGTAACCCTCATGGACCTATTATATAGTCCACACCCTTACACTTATGACCTTCCATACCCTTCCGTCAAGGACATAATATCTGTACCGTTTTCCCTGCCGGTTTCAAATGTAAAGTTCGGCTTGACAAATACCCGTTCCGGTTTAATCTGCTTTAATTGTAACAGTTTTTCCTTATTGAATTCCGTAAGGACTATATAATTAATCTTGCCAAGGATTCCTGTATGCCGATGAATCCAAGTATTCATCACACATATCAATGTCTGGATTCTACTGCCCCTATAGCACTTTTGTCTCATGGCACACTGCAACCCTTTATCCACACAATCTTCACAGATATGCCCATCACGATAAAAGGTTGCACCCAAACAAAGGAAGCGAAAATTGTGAATGGTCTGGATTACCGGAACACCACACTTCACTGCCGCATAATAGACAGCTGGACTGATCAGATTCAATGTATTGTGAACATGGACTATTTCAATACCCTGCTCTTTGATAATCTTCTTAATTTCTCTATAGGTTCTTGGATTAAAAATAGTCGTAAAAGGCAGCCCAAGCTTTCGCAGCCTGCCCATAGTCTTCAACTCATTATTATGCCTTGTATATAAGATAACTTTATGCCCATAACATTCCAGCAGCTTTTTCTCATTGGACACAACGGTATCTTCTCCACCAGAAATCTGATAGTAGTTATGGACCATGAGAACTTTTTGCTTATGATCTTCTGCCATCCAATCTTCTTCCATCGTTTCATCCACACACTGCCAAAACGATCATTTTCCTCTTACCACAACCTTCCAGATAAACTTACTGTTTGTGATAAGATATCTTTTAAATAATCGCCCTGGATCCTGCATCAGCCGATATAACCACTCCAGATTACTCTTCTGCATCCACTCAGGAGCCCGTTCGATATTCCCTGCAAAATAATCGAAGCCTGCACCTACACCGACCATAAGCCCCTTCACCCTTCCCTGATGCTCCGCCATCCACCTTTCCTGCTTCGGAGCACCAAGACCAACCCAGATGAAATCGGCCTCTGTTTCATTTATTTTTTCTGTTATCTGCCTATCTTCGTTCTCGGAAAGGGGACGAAATGGCGGGGAATACATGCCAGCAATCTGAATCCCAGGATAATCATATGTTAGATTGGAACAGAGTTTTTTCAGTGTTTCTTCCGTAGAACCGTAAAAGTAATGCCGATATCCGCCAAGCTTCAGCATCTCGCCCATGTATGAAGGTCCGGTCGTCCGTTTCATCCCCGTAGCCCCTCTTTTCCGTCCTACACTGCTTAATGGGCCGCCATCTGGAATCGCCAGGATTCCACCGTTTTGAACAGCCTTATACTCCTCATCTTCACTCACCATCACCGTCGTGTGTACATTAGAAACACATATATAATCTCCGGAAAGCTCCTTTATATTTTCTTGAGTAAATTTGATCAGCCAATCCATATCGATTGCGGCAATATCCACACCTAAAATATTTACAGTCGGGATGGCACTCTTATCCACTCCATGTTTATAAGCCATATCCGCCGTCCCTTTCTCTTTCTTATTCTGACCTGCTCCGCTCATCTATCTTCATGTTGCCTTTGTGGCAGCCGCCAGGAAACACAAAGTACCTGTCCCGCCTTCGGTAGTTCGCTAACTGCCGCCTTTAGCGGCCAACCC
>CAOKQK010000083.1 GCA_948470905.1 uncultured Lachnospiraceae bacterium
AAGGAACATCAGAAGCCGTATAAAATAGGGCTTAGAGATTCCGAGAGTCTATTATAAAAATAATGGAGGCTTATTATGTTGGGGAAAAAGATTGAGCAAATTTTACAAAAATATCCAAGGGCAGTTTATGGATTTGCTTCCGTAGGATATAGTGACTTTTCTGAGGAATATAAATATGTTTTAGTAATAGCCGTACCAGGCTGATATAATAGACTATCATTTATGTAATGAAAAAAGAAGCTTTTATATCAAAAGGCATGGAAGAAAAAGCGCATGTGGGTTGTGTATGGTAGTTTGCCCTTTTGGGACGGAAAGCGATGTATAAAAGAATTTTCTGTGGGAAATTTTTATTAAGGCAAAATAGAAGGAGAGTATTTTCATGGAACTGGATATGACAAAGGGAGCTCCGTCCAGGCTGATCGCGCGGTTCATTATCCCTATTATTATCGGCAATATTTTTCAGCAGCTCTATAATATGGTAGATACCATTATTGTAGGGCGCTTTGTAGGTCTGGATGCCCTGGCGGCAGTGGGGGCTACCGGTTCGGTGGTCTTTCTGATCCTGGGTTTTACCCAGGGCCTGACGACGGGCTTTACCGTGCTGACAGCCCAGAGATTTGGGGCGGGAGATAAGGAAGGCATGAAGAAAAGTATTGGCAGCGCCATTGTATTGTCTGTTTTTGTCACGGTGATCATGACTGTGCTGAGCATAGCGGGAATGGACACTTTGCTGCGTTGGATGAATACGCCGGAGGACATCTTTGAGATGACAAAGCAGTATATTGTGATCATCTGCGCAGGAATTGTCTGTAATGTGCTCTACAATCTACAGGCGAGCATACTCCGCGCCATCGGGAACAGCGTGGTGCCTTTGGTGCTGTTGTTCATTTCCTCGGTGGCAAATATCGTTCTTGACTATGTATTTATCGTGTATGTGCATATGGGTGTGGGGGGAGCCGCTCTGGCAACGGTGATTTCACAAGGACTTTCCGGTGTATTGTGCCTGATTTATATCGTATTTTGGGTGCCGGCGCTGCATGTGGGCAGGGAACATTTCCGGCTGGAGGGTCAATGTGTGAAAAACCAGATTTCCGTGGGGATCCCCATGGCGCTGCAGTTCTCCATCACGGCGGTGGGGACGATCCTGGTGCAGGCGGCGCTGAACCTGCTGGGGTCCCTGGCGGTGGCATCCTATTCCGTCTCCTGTAAAGTGGAGCAGCTGGTGACGCAGCCCTTTGCCGCCATGGGGGTCACGATGGCAACATACTGTGCGCAGAACCGCGGCGTCAATGATCTGGCAAGGATTGAGAAAGGCGTCAAGGTGGCGAACATTATGTCCGCCGTGTATGGGGTTGTCATATACGGGGTGATCTATCTGGCGCTGCCTGTGGTGGTGCCGCTTTTTGTGGAGGAGGATGTGGAACAGATTTATGAATACGCAAAGATTTATATCGGCGTCTGCGGGGCATTTTTTATCCCTTTGGGTATGATCTTTATCTTCCGGAATGCCCTGCAGGGCTGCGGCTTCGGGCTGATGCCCATGCTGGGAGGCGTGGTGGAGCTTCTGGGCAGGAGCGTGGTGGCTTTCATTGCAGCCAGGATGCTGAGTTACACGGGAGTCTGCTGTGCCAATGTGGCGGCATGGCTTACGGCAGGGGTGTTCTTATGGCTGGCGTATCGTGTGCTGATGCGGCGGATGAAAGACAAAAGCCCCGGCGACGCCGGGACTTTTGCACGAAAGGAGGGAATATGAAGAAAAAAACTATATATAGGAACCTGCTAAAGCAGGATTGCTGTTTGGCGAAGCTGTCAGAACCCCAAACATTTTGTTAAAACTCCGCAGCTCCTTTGTATGTATTTATCATATATGGAAAATGTGACCAAAGTTTGACTTGAGCCTAAAATAATTCTTAATATTATAAAGAAAATAGTAAGGAAATAATCGCCCTGCAATTATTGCGGGATCTGAGCATATCAATCCACCAGTTTTGCGTTGGGATAGATGCGCTCGATACGCTCGTCCGGGAAGCGTTGGTCCAGGAAGGCGTTTATGGGATTTTGGGCAGTGTTTTCCAATGTTGCGTCTGCGGTATGCCGCTCTGTGTACCGGGCAAGCGCCAGGGATGATATCAGCATATTAAAGACCATGAAAACGATCAGGCAGTTAAAAATGATTTTGCCCTGCTTGACGGGGATTTTTTCGATCAGCCGGGAAAGCACAGGGTAAATGATTTTCAGCCATATCACTGCGGCAATGCCCCAGAAAAAGCAGTACAGCAGATTGATGCGCCCGCCCAGGTTGAAGGCAAAACCGCTGTAATCCCAGAATATGGTTCCGAAGACCAGCTCTGTAAAGACGCTGCATATGTATTCGTAGGCCCCTCCCAGCAGGGTGCCGGCGATAAATATGTGGCGGTCTTTTTTGTTGCGGTAGCGATAGAGGAAAAGGGTCAGCAGGGAGCAGCCCAGCCCCCAGACGATGCTGAAAGGACCGTACACTACGCTGCTGCGGCTCATAAGCCTGCCCATGGTGACGAGACAGAACAGCGTTTCGACAATATCTCCCAGAAAGGCGCCGATGAAAAACAGCGCTGCCAGCTTGTAAAAGCTGCAGCCCTCCGCAAAGACCTTCTGTTCTGTCCTTGCCGCCGATTTCTGACGGAAGCCTTCTATTATAGTGTCCTTGTCAATAGAGGGGAAGGACTTTTGCATACGTTTCCGGATGGCAAGGGTCAGCTTGTTTTCGAGGAATCTGGAGGTGGACTGTATTCCTTCGGACAGCTGCGCCAGCCGTTTTGCGGTTATTTTCATCCCCAGGACTGCCATGGCTGTGGTGAGGAAGTCCAAAAGCAGCAGGATGGAGGCGGTCCACTGGATGACCAGCGCCACCGGATAGGGTATCATGCGGAGTATGCCGCAGAGAAAGGGGTTGGCAAAGAGCATTGTCACCAGCGCCAGCACGCCCCATAGCAGGGAGTAACGGGCGCAGACATAGCCGCTGAGGTTAAAACGGATACCGGAATAATCCCAAAGCTTCTTTTGGAAGATTTTCTCCATGAGCATACCGGTGGAATATTCCAGCAGGGTTGCAAGGATCAAGCCTCCCAGAAAGAGGAAAAACGGATTTTCGGTGAGCTCCGGAAGGAAAACTGCGTAAAGCACTGCGCCAAAGCCGTAGATGGGGCACAGGGGACTGTTCACAAATCCCCGGTTTACAAACTTTCGCTGGCGAAAGGCAGCGTAGCAGACCTCAATGCACCAGCCCACAAAGGAATAAATAAAATACAGCCAGACCAGATCGCTATAGGTATATGTCATGATAATTTCTCCTGTAATACTTCTGATATGATTTTCAGCAGCAATGCCATTTTAACATATATATTCAAAAAACGCTATAAAATGATAAAAAACGATTTGTTTCAAAGGCTGAACCGCTCCAGGGCTGGCCAGGCGCTGGCTGACGGATATATATCAATAATTTATGCTTGATATTTACTTGAAAAACGGATAAACTTACCTTAGAGAGTGCTTGATAAGTTCCCTTTGATATGGAAAGAGACAGGTTGCTGAGCTTTTATCCAAAAGGCGTAAGACAGGCAGAAAAAATAAATTACTGGTTGATAATAATTTTGCTTTATGTTATACTTAGTCTTGTCTTGCGAAATCAGTTTTGCCGGCTTTACTACAGAAGGATAAATTGAGGGGAACAGTATGAAAACCTTGGATAAAGAGAGTTTTCTGACAAAATACAAGCTACAGGAATTTTATATAGAGGATTTAATCAGCTGGAGTACGATCCAGAAGATATATAACGACTTCAGCGCACAAAAGCTTAATGAACTTGAACAGGCCCGAAAAGATGTCTTGAAATTATTGAAAGAAAAATTAAAAGGTTACTGCCATTCCATTGAAAGCCGTATTAAGAATCCGGAACACCTGGTAGAAAAGATTATACGAAAGATATGTATTGAAAACAATAATAAATATAAAACCATATGTGAGGACAACTATTGTGAAATTATCCGTGATCTGATTGGAATCAGGATTCTGGTTTTTTCCAAAGAAGGGTGGGAAAAAATACATGATGAACTCTGTGATGTATTTAAGGCCGAAAACGATGGAGGAAGAAATCCTCAGTATTACATGAAAGAAAATCCGGAAGCATATATAAGATATGGTGACAGAGATGTTTTTCACAATAAAATACATACGCAATATTCTAATAGAGGATATCGCTCTCAGCATTATATTATAGCGTATGAGGGATACTATTGTGAAATTCAGGTAAGAACCATAGCAGAGGAAGTATATGGGGAGTTTGACCATAAAGTCAGGTATCCTTATCGTAAGGATAACAAATTCCTTTTAAGATATACTACAACTATGGCACAGATAATGGCTGTGGCGGATGAACTGGTTTCAACATGTTTGCAGATGCCTGCGGAATTATGGGATAAATGTGACGAGGTATATGGACGTGATGAGTATGTTGATTGGGAAAAAAGAAATAAACCGCCAATAGTTGATGAAGTTGATGACAGAGAAAGGACATTAACTGCGCCGCTGGATGCAAGGGCAATTGCCAACAACAAAATTTTAAGGCGAAGGGGAGATTAAGTATGAACAAACTTTATCAAGATTTGAAAGAGTCTCATCGCAATATGTTGATTCAGGAAGCGTTGGAGGGCAAAATCAGGAAGGATACCCTGCCTAATTCCGCGTATGAATTTTCTGGCTCGCTGCTTGCCGGTTATGCTTCCAGAACCAGGATTTTTATGAGTTCTGTTTTGGCACACATGATTATGGACAACCACAGGGACAAGGTTAATGATCTTTATAATGTAATGGGCAGGGGATAATGGCATTATGGAGGGAGGAAAAAAAGACACATATGAGTCTCTTATTGAGACGGTCGGAGAAAAAACCATAAATGAATTTATGGGCTTTCTGCAGGAGCAGTGTGAACAGTTTTTAAGGGAAGCTTCTTATGAAGGCAGCGTGGTCTGCAATGACAGGATATTATTTCATGCCCTGTTAGATTATTATTCAGATATTGAAAGGCTCAAACAGTTCCATCATATCCAGAATATAAGGACAAATAAAGTATTTGCATATGTGGCTTACTGGATACTACGCAGGAAGCCGTTGCAATTTGTGGCAGAAGACATTGCGGAGACAGACATTTTTGTAAATGAACGATTCGTCATGTTTCTGGTCATAAACGAGTGCCTGTTAGAAGGAGTGAATTATGCCCTCAGCATGGATGGACAGAAAAAATTTGATGAGTATGTAGATTTTCTGTTTTATTATTTCAAATACCGTGAATGCAGCCCTCAGGCGCTGGAACTGTTGATTGAAACCTTTAAGATTGGATTGGAGTTTCAGAAGACAGAACAATAAAATAATACCCCCGCTGCTCTGCAGTGCTGCAAGCTTGATGCCCTGTTGCCTGCAGCGGGGGTGTTGATCATGGCTTTAGTCTCTGCAATTATTATCCTGCATCTGGAATAATGCGGAGGTCTTGTCAGACAGCGGCTGATTTCCCTGTGCCAAATTTGTATCTATAAATGTAATGTATCCTTTTTTTCTTACCTCGTCTGGAAAGTTTTGATACCACTTATAACATTCTATAAGCCCTTCCTCCAGAGGTATTGTTTCATCAATCAGCTGTTTTTGATTGTTCACATTAAGCGCATATTCGTAATCGTAAAAGGGGAAATAATCTCTTTGGTTGATTTTCCTTGATACATTTGCATATCTTATTTCTGTACCGGCAATGGAGTAACACAAGTCAACCCACTCCTTAACAGAAACGGACTGCTTGTTACCGACATTAAAAATATGCTGCCGGGGATGGATTTTCAGTATACTTTCAATACATCGGCACAAATCCCTGACATGAAAAAACTGAAGCTTCATCGTGCCATCCTGCGGCAGGTAAAATATCCTTTTCTGCCTGGCGCAGTCAAAAACAAATGCTTCACGATAAACATTGTTCATTGGCCCATATAGATAAGGCGGACGTAAAATGTATGAATCAGGAACTCTGCTTATAAGTTCATTCTCTGCCCCTATTTTGTCAGTTCCGTAATTTCCCCAGTATATATTGGGGCCAACGGACATGTCTTCTCCGAAGGGCTGTGACAGGGATTCCGGATATACAGCACTGGAACTGATAAAAATATAGTCTTCATAACTGCCAAGGCTGTCTAAAATATCTGAAATATCTACCTTGTTATATGCAGCAACATCTATAACTGCATCAAAATGGTATTTTTTCAGAGTATCTCCCAATTGGTGCCTGTCAGCCTGGATAAGAGTAGTTCCCAGGGGCTGCGGATGATTATTCCGATTCAATACATATACTTTGCAGCCTTGTGAAACAAAATACTCAGAAATATATTTGCTTACAAAAACGGTTCCGCCTGTTACAAGAATAGTCTTCAATGCTACACACCTCTCGATTCCCCCGGGCAACGAGCCGCAAACCCAAGGAAGTAATCTTCCTGAGAAGATTCCTCCTTTGAACAGCTTATTACTCTAAGGCATTGACGGACGCCGGGAGGGCAGATACCATAGTGCCCGGCACATCCAGCCTGCTGCGGGTTGTTGATCTGCATGAAAATTCACATTCCAAAATACACATGTCATTATAACATGGCAAACTTTGTACTTCAATCTGAAATTGGCAAAATTGTGTTTTGGCGCCGGAAAGTCCCCCAGTAAGTGCAGGCAATTAAAATCGTCTCTGAAACACAATTTTGACTTCGCAGGAGAGGCTGTCTGAACTGTTGCAGCAGTCAGTAACCTGTCAGAACGGCTGCCAATTCTGCGCTTAAGGCAGAAAAGAGGCGTGTCCTCATACCTTGAAATAGTCATGAAAATATTGTATAGTATGTATAAACGCCCTTTGGCATGGGCTGGGGCTGTACGATGGATACCGGGGTGTATTTTGGAAACAGGCCGGGGAGGATGGAGGAAAATATTTTGAAACTGATACTGAAAGTGGAAGATAAAGAAGGCAATATTATCTGTGAGAGCAGCGGGGAAGACTTTGTGGATCTGGTGTGCCGGCATGAATATGAGGAGGGGGACAGGATCCTACTGGTATCCTCAGAGAGGGATGTATACTTAAACTGGCAGGTGGATGATGCCCTGGGCGCGGCATTTGTGTATGTAAAGGGTATTGCGGCATATGAGATCCCTTTTGGAGAAAAGAGCGTCTGTTATTCTCCCAAGGCATTTGCGGGAGAGGTTCATTATCTGTATGCGGAGGCAGCCCGGGAGGATGAGATTGCTGCGTACCGCAATCTGGCGCTGAATCCCGCAGATCAGCATGGTGTCTCGGCGTGCTTTCCACATGCCCAGGCGAACGTGGAGACCAGGGGAGAATCTGTCTTTGCGGCCAGGAATGCCATAGACGGCGTGAGGGCAAATCTTTCCCATGGGGCATGGCCTTATGGCTCGTGGGGGATCAACAGGCAGGACGATGCGGCAATGAGAGTGTTATTCGGGCGCAGGATCCGGACGGATAAGGTGGTGCTCTACACCCGCGCCGATTTCCCTCATGACAATTGGTGGGTACAGGTGACTTTAAAGTTTTCAGATGGCAGCAGCCTGGATTTTCCTTTGGAGAAATCTGTCCGCGGACATGTGCTGGCCTTTCCGGAAAAGGAGATTGAATGGCTCGAGCTTTGCAATCTGGTTAAATCGGAGGATCCCTCTCCGTTTCCGGCGTTGAGCCAGATTGAGGTCTATGGGTGGAATGTGAGGGAGAAAGTGGAATAGCATACCGGAAAGTTGTATTGAGCCGAGAGAACGGGGCAGGGTCTGAGGGAGGCATGGAGAAATGGGAGAAGGACGCGTGAAGTTGTTGTATGGTACGGGCAATCCGGCAAAGCTGGAGGTTATGCGCAGCAGGCTGTCCGGCATGAATCTGGAAATAATGGGCTTGATGGATATGGAGGAAGCGCCGCCTAAGGTGCCGGAGGATGGAAGCACTCCGCTGGAAAACGCCAGGCAGAAGGCGCTTGCCTATTTCGCGGCGTATCACAGGCCGGTGTTTTCCTGCGATTCGGGTTTGTATTTTGAGGGAGTTCCGGAGGAGATACAGCCGGGTGTCCATGTGCGGACCGTGGGCGGGAAATATTTGACAGATGACGAGATGCGTGTCTATTACGCCGGGCTGGCAGAGAAATATGGAGATTTGAAGGCTTTTTATAAAAATGCGATCTGTCTGGTGCTGGATGAGGAACATGTTTTTGAGAGGATGGATGCCAGCCTGGAGAGTGTCCCTTTCCTTATCACTGCAAAGCCCTGTTCAGCAATCCGGCACGAGGGCTTTCCGTTGGACAGCCTTTGTAAGGACATTAGGACAGGCAGATACTTTTATGAGATGGACGAGGAGCAGGTGGAGCAGGGGGCGGTCCAGGATGGCTTCCTGGAATTCTTTTGTAATGTCCTGAACCGGAAAGAAGGTTTGAGAAGATAAATTATGAACGACACGAGTAAAACGGAGTTATTTGAACAAATGCCGGTACCCAGGGCGGTGGTGAAGCTTGCGGTGCCCACCACCATCAGCTGTCTTGTCATGGTGCTGTACAACCTTGCGGACACATATTTCGTGGGGATGTTGAACGACCCGGTACAGAATGCGGCGGTGACGCTGGCTGCGCCGGTGCTTCTGGCATTCAATGCGGTGAACAATCTGTTCGGTGTGGGCTCGTCCAGTATGATGAGCCGTGCCCTTGGGAAAAAGGATGATGAGACGGTCTTTAAAAGCTCCGCCTTTGGTTTTTACAGTGCCCTTATCAGCGGGATCCTGTTTGGCCTTGCCTGCACGGTCTTTAAGACGCCGCTGCTGGAGCTTTTGGGGACGGATGCGGAAAATCTGTCCGACACAGCCGCTTACCTGTTCTGGACAGTGACCTGCGGCGCTGCACCGGCAATCCTGAATGTGGTAATGGGGTATCTGGTCCGTGCGGAAGGGGCGGCACTGCATGCAAGTATTGGGACCATGAGCGGGTGTGTCCTGAATATTATTCTGGATCCCATCTTCATCCTGCCCTGGGGACTGGATATGGGCGCTGCCGGCGCAGGCTGCGCGACTTTTTTGTCCAACTGTGCGGCGTGTCTGTATTTCTTCGTCCTTTTGTATGTTAAGAGGAAGAGTACTTATGTCTGTATCAATCCGAAATACTTCAGGTTTGACAGGACGATTGTCATGGGAGTCTGTGGGGTGGGGATTCCCGCCTCTATTCAGAATCTCCTGAATGTCACAGGCATGACTGTCCTGAATAATTTCACGGCGGCGTACACTTCGGATGCTGTGGCTGCCATGGGCATTTCGCAGAAGCTGAATATGATCCCCATGAATATTGCCATGGGGCTTTCGCAGGGGATCATGCCTCTGATCAGTTATAACTATGCGGCGAATAATTATGGGCGCATGAAGAAGACGTTGATGTTTTCTGCCAGGCTGATGATCGGTTTCTTAGGGGTGACATCTGTCTGTTACTATCTGGGAGCGGAAGGGCTGGTGTCCCTGTTTATGAAAAATGATGTCATTATAGCCTATGGATCCCGCTTCCTGCGGGGATTATGTCTTGCCACACCCTTCCTTGCCACGGATTTCCTGGCGGTGGGCGTTTTCCAGGCGTGCGGCATGGGGAAAAAATCCCTTGTGTTTGCCGTGATGCGCAAGATTGTGCTGGAGATACCGGCTCTTTATATTTTAAATGCCCTGTTTCCATTGTATGGGCTGGCTTATGCGCAGTTTACCGCGGAGCTCATGCTGGCGGCTGCAGCGGTGTTCGTGCTGGTCAGGATGTTCCGGGGATTTGAGAAGCGGCAGAAGGAGGAGGCAGGGTGATTAAATCGCATCTGTGTGCGATTTTGCGGGATTTGCAGGCAAAATGAGTTGAAGACTCATTTTGTGTGCATCAGCGTAACAGTTCAGCCACCTGTCTGGACTGTTACGGCAGCGGCTCGGCAGGTTATATTTTACATCTCATATAGGATTGAAAAATTCTCAGCCGCATGATACAATATCTGAAAAGAAGCGAGGCGAGTTCATATTCTGCCTGTAACTGGTACAGCTTGTAGCAAGAATGGTGATTGGTATGAGAATAGAGCGAATAGACGACAAAACTGTAAAGTGTTTTTTGTCCAACGAGGAGTTGGAAGAGTATGATATTGATTATAAGGACTTTGTGATGCGCAGCGATAAGGCGAAGGAGATCGTGCAGGAGATTATGGTGCATGCCGAGGAGGAAGTTGGCTATAAACCGCCGAAGTTTGCCTTTGACCTGCAGATCATGATGCTGCCGGATCAGGGCTTGGTGCTGACTTTTTCTGAGAAGGATACGGAGATCAGGGAAGGGGACCAGCTGATAGAATTTCTGAAAGAGATGAGACGCCTGTTGCAGAGGACCCGCGAAAAGGTAAATATGATAGGGGCGGCAGAAGGGGAGGCAAAGCTTGACGCTCTAGGCAGCGGAACCGCGAAAGCGGGAGAATCGGATCCTGGTAAAAAGGAGCAGCAGGAGAACCGTCCCGGTGTCGCTGTGTTTGCCTTTTCCAGCATTGGCAAGGCCATGGAGTACGCGGCAGCGCTTCCATCAAACCTGAGGGTTGACAGTGTGTTTTATCAGTTGGATGACCTTTATTATCTGTATCTGGGGAAAGGGCATGCGGCATATGACCGCTATAGCAGGGCATGCATTCAGGCACTGGAGTTTGGCGGACTGTACACAGCCGATGAAAGACAGATTTTGTGGCTGCAGGAGCACGCCCAGTGCCTGATTGCGGAGAAAGCCCTGAAGAAACTGAGGGGCTGAGGCTGTCAGATATATGACCTGTATCATGACCGGCATTATATTGTCATAAGCATAGGAAAGCGCTTATTTTGCTACATATTTTACGGCGGTGCCGTAAGCGATGACTTCTGCGGCGCCTGACATGACGGATGAGGTGCCGTAGCGGATGTTGACCACCGCGTCGGCGCCCAGGGCCTCTGCCTCGTCTACCATGCGCTTGACGGCAATCTGCCTGGCCTCGTTGAGCATCTGGGTGTAGCCAACCAGTTCTCCGCCCACAAGCGTTTTCATTGCTGCCATGAAGTCCCGCCCCACATTCTTTGTATGGACCACAGTACCTTTGACAATGTCCAGCGCCTCTATCTCCTTGCCGGGAACATGATCAATATTTAGAAGCTTCATATATTTCTCCTCCTTCGATTTCCTTGAATCTCTCTTTTAAAACATAGACAATACAGGCAATAATAAAGATTGGTAATGCCAGAAAAATAATGGCGCCGCCTATAGGGAATCCCGGTGTTGTGCAGACACCCAATATTGCGATTGCCGGAAAGAGCACAATCAGAAGCGCGCCGATGAGCGCTCCCCGTTTCCGTTTTTTCTTGTCTTTGATCTGAAAGTTCATGAACCTTGTTCCTCCTTCCTCCATATTATCCATTTCCAGCAGGAGATCATCCACAGAAAGTGTACCGAACTCATTGTTCTCAGCCAGGAGCTTCCTGCAGAAGGCAGTGATGTTTTCCAGATTCTTAACCCTGCGGTCCAGGACGATCTGATGCCTTTTCAGGCAGTCCGCCAGGGTCAGCTCGCCCGACAGGAGCCGCCGGATTTCCTCCAGAGAGATGTCCAGCTTCCGTAGCAGCTTGATCTGCTTCAGAGTCTCCACGTCCCCGGCGCTGTAGTCCCGGTAGCCGTTGGCACAACGGGAGGGGTTCAGCAGCCCTGCCTCCTCATAGAATCGTATGTTCTTTTTTGAAATGCCCGCTTCCTGCTCCGCTTCGTTGATTTTCATGTGAGCCCCTCCTGGGTATTGCGCAGTACCCAAATGTACAGTTTTCCCTCGTAATGAGTTAAATGCCATATTCCCTTCTGGCTGAAAATGTTTTTTTGCTTTGGTTCATATCTACCATAAACCTTCTACAAAGGGGAAGGTCAAGAGTTTTTTTGCAAAAAATGCAAAATATCAAAAAATGATATAAAAAAATCCCCCACTGGTATTTTTTTGTTCCCGCAGTCAATGAGCCAAATGCTTTGTCTGGACTTGTCAAAGAATATCAGGGGGGTTTAAGCTTTTAAGGTTATCGTGAGATTACTCGCTGACCACGTCCACGGTTACGTCTTTGACGGTCAGGTTGTGGATGCTGTCAGGAGAAAAATTGCTTTCGTTGGTAATGATATGCAGGTTTTCAAAGGTAAAATCTGACAGCCGGTACTGCTCCTCATTGGGAGTGACATGGAAATACTTCTGGCAATGGCAGGAGCAGTTGCGCATGACGATATTTTCCGCCACGGACAGAGGTTTGTCCTGGCGTCCCTTCAGGTCATAGAACTGTGTCCAGGGGTTGATGTTGATAAAGTTTTTAACGCTGCCATTGATATTCTCTACCGTGATATATTCGTAGCGCTGGGGAGTGTCCGGACGCAGCTTGAGCCAGAGGAGGTTGCTGCCGGAGGAAACCGTGATGCGCCGCAGGATGATATTGCGGTTATGTATGGATTCGGAGCCGCAGGTCAGGCAGCCGTGGCAGAAGCCATAGGCACAGTCTTCTATGAGGATCCGTTCATTGGCTCCGTTCTCAGGCGCAGTGTCCGCCCAGGGACCTTTCCCGCCCTTGAGCACAACGGCGTCATCGTTTACTTCCATGTGACAGTTTTTAACAAGGAAGTCTGTGCAGGCGTCAATGTCGATGGCATCTGTGCTGGGCGCCTTTACCGGGGAAGCCGGGGCAAAAATTTTACAATTTAAATATTTTACGTGATGGCTCCTGTAAATATGGTTCGTCCAAAAGTGGGAATTCTGTAAATGGAGGTCTGCAACTATGACGTTGGTACAGTTGGATATATATACAAGGCGGGGGCGCTGTTCATCCTTGTTGGTGCATTTGTGATTCCATGCCCGGCGCAGCCAGAATGCCTTCCATGCCCTGAGCCCGTTGCCGTCAATGGTCCCGGGACCGCACATGGTAAAGCCGTCCAGGCCGTCCGCATTGACCAGTGCGGCAAAATACTGACAGGTTTCGCCTTCGATACGGGTCTCACAGACCTTATAGTCAGATATATCGTCGCTGCCCTTCAGCATTCCGCCTTCTGTAACATAGAGGTTGACGCCCTGGCGGAAAAAAAGCGAGCCTGTCAGATAAGTTCCCGCAGGCACCACGATGACGCCGCCGCCTTCCTCCGCCACGGTGTCAATCAGATGCTGGATTTCCGCCGTGTGGACCTTTCCATCATCAAGGATATTGTACTGGGTGAGAACATACTGTCTGCCAAGCTCTTTGAGCGCAGGCACATGGGTGTCATAAAACCACTCGTCAATAGGTGTCCCATCCGGGAAAAATTCTTGTGTCTTGTTCATAATTGCCCTCCGTTAAGTCTTTGATTTGATAAAAATATCTGAAGATAAGAACTATTATACTCTCACTTGGGCAAATCAGCAAGGATTTTGAGTTTTTACAGAAAAATGGGCTAACAGTTCAGCCGAAGGCTGAACTGTTACAAAATGGGGAAAATAAATGAGGTCAGGTTGTGATTTTTATGGTAAAATTTAATCTGCAGATGAATTGGCAGAACAGAATGGGGGATTTGGGATGCAGGGCATTCGTTGGAAGGAACAGTTTATGAAAAGCCTTAAGATTGCTGTCGCCGCTTTTGGTTCGATCGCACTGGCGGGGGAGCTGGGGCTAAATTATTCATCAACCGCAGGTATCATTACCATACTGAGCATACGCAATACCAAGCGGGAAACCTTAAGAAGCGCCGCAAACCGCGGGCTGGCCTTTCTGTGCGCGTTGGTGTTGTCCTGGGTCTGTTTTGGTCTGTTTGGCTATAATCTGTGGGCGTTTGCGGTGTTTTTGCTGCTGTTTTCCCTGTTTGTGCTGAGCGTGGGCTGGGGGGAGGCGCTTGCCAATGTCTCCGTGCTGGTGAGCCATATCCTGGCGGAGCAGCAGATGGGGTTTGGCGAGGTGGTAAATGAAACCTTGCTTTTCCTGATAGGGACAGGGGCGGGTATCCTGGTGAATCTCCATCTCCATAAGGATCAGGCAGAGTTTGATAAGCTTGCAGGGGAGGCGGACGCGCAGATCCGGCAGATCCTGTACAACATGTCACAGTATCTGCCCAGGGAGGACAGAGCGGCGTATGATCCGGGCTGTTTTGCGAAGCTTGATCAGGCATTGGACGCCGCCAGGGCATGCGCGGCGGCGAACTACAACAATGTGCTGCGCCCTGCGGATTCTTATGAGCTGGATTATATTGAGATGCGGGAGAAGCAGAGTGTGCTTCTGCGGGAGATTTACGACAATATCGCCAGGATGCAGTATCTGCCGGAACAGGCACATCAGGTGGCGGAGCTTATGGGGCAGATTGAGCAGGATTACCATAGGGAAAATACGGTGAAGGGACTGCTGCAAAAGCAGGAGGCGCTGTTCCTTCAGATGAAGAAGCAGCGCCTTCCACAGAGCCGGGAGGAATTTGAGGCCAGGGCGATTCTTTTTTATATACTGATGCAGCTTAAGCGTTTACTGGAACTTAAGAGGGAATTCTGGAAGATGCTGCGTGGGGAAGATGGCTGAGAACTGTGGGATCCCTTATTTCTGTCAGGTGTCTGCGTTTTCTCTTACGAACACATAATAGTCCGTGTCAAGCCCGCCCCAGAGATAGTCGCCGCTTTTCCACTCTATGATCATATAGTCAACATTGTCCACGGTGATGATCTCATAGGCACATGCCGTGTTGTTCCAGTAGCGGAGCACATAGCCCCTGGTCCAGCGCTGCCTGGATTTTCCTGATATGATCTCCCTGCCGTATACGCTCGTCACTTCGCCGTCCTCCCCAAAGTGCATATGCTTAAAGAAAAGAGTATCCGGCGGACAGTGGCTTCCGGCGGGCGAGAAATCTTCTTTGCGGGTGAGGTAATCCACCGCTTTCCAGTCGCCCAGCACGCGCTCATCTCTTTCATAAGGAATGTCCATATTATCTTTGCGCGACAATTCCATTTTGGTGTATGCCCGGTGGTCAAGCTGCTCCAGCACCAGTGTGGTAGGCTGGCCTCCGCGCCTGTATTCGTAGGATTTGTGCTCCAGGAACATATAGGTACGTCCCTGATATTCCCGCAGATGGTAACGGCACAGCCAGCTGGCATCCCCGGTTTCCACTTTCAGGTATCCCTTTGTCCAACTGTATATCCAGTAATCCTGACCGTTTGGGAGGAAGTAGATTTCCCTGTTTTTGCTGCCATATCCATAGCCGGATACATTCGGCTTGATGTCCGCAAAAAAGTCATCTTCCACGGCATATTCCCCTATGACCCGCCAGCGTCCAATGACGGCTTCGTCATTTTCAAAGGGCAGGCTGATATCTTCTGCCAGTGTCCTTTCGACACTGCCCAGGGGAGTGACTCTAGCCGCAAGCTGTATGGCGTCGGAATCCTTTTCTCCATAGGTCATAAAGCCGGATATCCGCTGGTAGTCCCTTTTGCAGATCTCCGCGTCCAGGAGCTCCTGTCCGACGATAACCCACTTGGGGTCTTCCGAAGGGCGCAGCAGCATCGTCTTGAAAAGGATTTCATCCCCCTTCCTCTCGATAAAGATCTGTCCGTCCTGTTCCTGACCGGGCTTTGTGCCCTGGGATAAGGTCTGTGTATTTTCATTTTTGTTCAGCATAATCTGTTTTACCTCCTCTATGGCAGCCAGCATGCTTTGGTATCTCGCCAGCTGACCGTTCAGGATCTTTAAAATTAACGGTACGTTGTCCGGGCTGTCCAGAATTTCCTTGATTTCCCTTAGAGAGAGCCCTGTCTGCTTCAGGAGCGTTATCCTGCGTACCTGTTCCAGCTGGATGGGGGAATAGTGCCTGTAGCCGGTAAAGGTGTCGATAAAGTCCGGGTTCAGCAGCCCTTCCTTGTCATAGTGCCTGAGCACCGATATGGGCAGCCCTGTCATCTGGGCAAATTCACCTATTTTCATGCGTATGCCTCCTATTCAATTGCGGTAGTGTCAAATCTGACACTACTTTTTGGCTACAAAATCTTTATTTTCCGG
>CAOKQK010000084.1 GCA_948470905.1 uncultured Lachnospiraceae bacterium
AGATAATACGATCATAGATAAAATAGCGGATTACTATAATTTTGCGGTTATCCACATTGCCTGGCTGGTGAAAAGAAATGAGGCAGGTAACGGTTCTGAACGATATCTTGTGTTTGGATTGGTGGAGTGTTATCCGAAGGAATTGGAGTATCCGCTGACTGTACGTGAACAGGGCATTAAATTTAAAGAGGGAAGGCTTTATTATATTCGCATCAAAAAGTCCATAGAAGACATTGTGGAATGGTACAATGCCATAAAGCAGAACGGTTTTATCCCTGTTGACTGGGAGGATAGCCAGGAGGGCAGTCACAGCTCCCGGAAGCGTATTTTGTGTGGGAATATGAAGGATGTAAAGAAGTGGCCTGCATTCCTGCTTTCCAGCAAGGGCGAGGATGTCCGCATTCCTTTTATTGCCGATATCTGGAATGTGGCATGGACTCATCAGATATTTCCGCAGGAGAGGGAGGAGTTCCTGAAGGATTTCGTTGCGCATGAGAATGTGGGGAAGTGGCTGGAAAAATACCTGACCTGGAATATATCCTATTACCCGGAATTGGTAGGAAGCGTGAACTTTGTACTGCCCAATCCCTTCTACAGCAGCCGTCATATACATATGATCCCCGGAGAGGAGGCTGACCAGGTTAAGATTGAATTTCAGCCGCGGCAGGGATTCTGTCTGGACAGGTT
This sequence comes from uncultured Lachnospiraceae bacterium, assembly GCA_948470905.1. GTDB lineage: Bacteria > Bacillota > Clostridia > Lachnospirales > Lachnospiraceae > Acetatifactor. Next base: position 688 of record CAOKQK010000084.1, read on the forward strand.
GAAGGTCGTGCCCTTCGAGAAAGATTATTTTGGTATTGCCGGAGGCGGGAAATATACCATAGAAAATGACTGTTGCAGCATACCTCTATCCGGCAGGGCGGGGAGATTTGCCATGTATGTTCTGGGTCCGGAGGATGAAATGATTGATTATGCAGACTTCGCCGGATTTAATCAGGGCTTTAAAATAGATATTTTAACAGGTTATGGAACAAAGGAAATACACAGGCCCAAGACGGACAAAGAGCCTGCCAGGGTGGATCACGTGGATGTATATGAAAGGTCAGGCGAGGTAAAGGGCGGAAATGCGGAAGATGACGAGGGTGATTCCATAGGAGTGAGGCTTGAGAAAGCGGAAGTCCTCCGAAAGCGGAAGATAAAAGAAAAGGAAGCGCAGGTACATTTTTTTTATAAAAACCACCGGGAGGCTGAGGAGTTTCTCCGGGGGCTGATCAGCAGGGCGCGCAGTTCGATCAGGATAGTAGATCCGTATTATGGGACGGACGAGCTGTTCACCTATGTGATGGCTGTCTCCATGAGAGACATCCCTGTAGAAATAATCGCGAGCAAGGTGCATCTGGGGAAAAAGAGCAGGCTGAAATACGAGGGGGGAGAGACTTCGGAAAATCCGCTTATAGGAGAGGAATTACTGGCTCAGATCACAGACCGCAGAGATGGCGTGAATGGGAAGATAGACGCCTATGTCATGACAGGGAATGTCCCTGTGATCCATGACAGGTTCCTGATTATAGATAATGAAGCATGGTTCTGCGGAGGGTCGCTTAATGAGATTGGAAACAGGCTGAGCTGTGTGATCAGGCTGCCGGACGCTCAGGAGCTCAATAAATTGTTGGAAGACATAAAATTAAGTGACCAGGTAAGGCCGTTAAAGGACTGGCTGGACAACCGGGAAAAAGAGGCTGTCGACGGGGAAGGGCAGGACTGAGGGTGGGATCCATGGCCGTTTTACCCTGCTGGATCATGAAATCTGGCATTTCGGGGGATAGACGGTGTGCATGCCCGCCTGACGGCATACAGCGGAGGATGGATTGATCAGGAGGGAGCCTTAAGGAGGTATCTGGACAGGATTAGGGAAAAACGGTAAGACTGTGAATACAGTGAAAAATGAGTGCATCTTAGAAATGGATATCCGAGGGAATCAAAGAGGGTGGCTTGAAGTGAAAAAAGATAAGAGTTACGATGATAACGATCTGGAAATGATCAGGGAGGAATTATGCCAAGCGTTTAAAAATCCGTCAGATATGACCCTGGGTTGTGAAAAAGACAGATTTCAGAGATACTGCCACAGGTGGCATGAACAGAAGAAGCTTTTCGATATATGGGATAACGCGGCTTTTTTTCCGTTATCATATTCTAAAGGGTTTTTCCCAAAAATGAAGAAGCTTTGTGCGGAAGACAGAGAAGGCTTTATGGAGGTGCTGGCTGCTTTGGAGGTGCCCTATGTGCTCGATGACATTCTGACAATGCATGTCAGGACAAATGGGTGGGATTCCGTCCTGGAGATATTTCGGTCCTGCGGCCCGTGCAGAACCGGGGACAGCATTTTTTCTGAGGAGGTGGACGCTATCCTGGCTCCTGCGGCTTTGGGTGTATTGATGCAATATGTACTTCGTAATGTGGATTCGACTGTGGAAGCAGCCGGATATGCGAAACAAATATCTGAAGTCCTGCAGGGCAGGACGGATGGATTCTATCTCTCCTACCACTATGTAAAATATCTCCTGTGGAAAGATTCCTGGGGGAACAGGCATTATGGACTGCCGGAGATTCTTTCAGAAGGATTTGCAGAGGAGGCAGAGAAGCATTTTGTCATAAATGGCAGAATCAGGGTGGAGGGGCTGGAAAGCATATCCGAGGACGCGGTGGGGGATTTTGCAGCCACAGGGATTTTAAACAATGCAGGGGATGCGGATGTACTGCTGAATTTCAGGGCGCTGATGAGGTTTCTGCCGGAAGAAGGGCTGGCGGAGGAGTTTTGGAGAGTTTTTAAGACAGTGTATTCCTGTGATGCCCATAATTTTATTACCCATGGCATTGATTTCAGGCTGAAGCATTTGGATATCTGTGAGCTCATCCTTTCACAAAGGGATATTCCGGGAGCATGGAAAGAGACTGGCGAGATGATGAAGGGGGCGCTGCACCGCCTTTCGTTTCAATATTATGGGGATCGGTCCATGGACCTGCGGTCGCATGTGGAATTTATGTGGATGGTCAGCCTGCGGATCATGGACAACATGGACAGGGAGGACAGGCAGGCGGCATTGGCCGTTTGGAATGGATTTTGGAAGGATGGGTTGAGCTGTGCCCGCCGCTTTGCAAGGTTTCAGACAGATTCTGCGTATCAGTATCTGTGCAGGCTGATCTATTATTATTTTGTGTGTTTTGTGAAGGACGGGTGCAGTGAGGAAGAAGGAAGGCAAAGCAGGAAACAGGTAAGCAGCGGGCAGGGGAGCAGGGAACAGGCGGGCAGGGAACAGGTAAGCGGAGGGCAGGAGAGCAGGGAACAGGTAAGCAGGGAACAGGCGGGCAGGTCCCAGACCTGGCTGGATGAATTGATGCCTTTATTCAGGGAGATTGAGAACATGCCCATATTGGTACTCCTGTCAGTAAGCATGCTCCTGAATAATGGACTGACCTGGGATGACGTTATGGGCAGTAAATATCAGGGCTTTTTTGACCAGTCTTTCCGAAGAGCCCGGGAATTGTCAGCGGAGCAGAAAAAATACCAATGGGTGGAGCGGTATCTGAAAAAGAAGAGATTCTACTCCAAGGGAGGAAATGCCAGGGAGCATACTCCCCTGCAATAGGTCTGGCACACCGTATAATCATCCTCCAGGACAACAATGTCCGCGTCATTACAGGCGGCAAGCCTTCCCTTGCGGCTGTCTATGCCCAGGCATCTTGCGGGATTGATGGTACAGGAGTTGAGTGCCGCGTCGAAGGGCACCAGGGCTTCTTCCACCATTAATTTCAAGCCTTCGTTTATGCGGAGAGTGCTGCCGGCGATGGTATCCGTTCCTTTCAGCCTGGCCAGCCCGTCTGCGCCGGGTTCGATGGCAGTGCCGCCCAGGAAGCAGCTTTTTCCGGGTGGGCAGCTCTTTGCGGAAAGGGAGTCGGACACCATGATCCCATGGTCTCTGCCCTTTGCCTGATAGAAGATGGCAGCGGCGGCAGGAAGTGCGTGGCGCCCGTCGGCAATGATCTCGCCATAGATGTCATCCGCGCGCAGGGCAGCGCCAGCCAGCCCCGGTTCCCGGTGATGGAAAGGGGACATGCCGTTATATACGTGTGTCATACTCGTGGCGCCGTTTGCGATCCCTAACAGGGCGCATTCAAAGGTGGCGGAGGAATGTCCCATGCTTACCGTGATGCCCTTTTCCCGGCAGTATCTGGTCAGAGCGAAATCCTCGTCGTGCTCCGGCGCCAGGGTGATATACCGGATCAGTCCCTCTGCGGCTTCCTGATACTGTATGAACTGTGCGATCGTGGGCTTTGCGATAGCGGAAGGGGGCTGTGCGCCCTTATATTTCATGTCCAGGAAAGGTCCCTCCAGATGGATGCCCAGGATCTCCGCTCCTTCACAGCTTTCCCTCGCTACGGCGGCTATATTTTTCAGAGCGTTCACCAGCGGGGCGGATTCCTGGGTAACAGTGGTGGGCAGGAAGCTGGTGACGCCTTCCCGGGGGAGATTTCTGGCCCAGTTTCTCAGCCCTTCTTTTTCGGCGTCCCCTGTGTCGTAGCCATAGGCACCGTGGGTGTGGATATCCATGAAGCCCGGCACGATCCGCCTGTTTCCGTAATCCGCGTCTGCTGCGTGTTTTCCATAGGTGCAGATGGCTGCGATCCGCGGCCCTTCTATTATGATCTGTGCCGGTATGAACTGTCCGGCTGTCCATACACGCCTGCTCTGTATGATCATGGCGCTGTCCTCCTGTTGATTCCCACGGGCAATGAGTCAAAGTACGAGAAGTTTACTTCTCCGGGATCCTGGAGCATTTTTCAAACACGCTCCAGCCAATGCCGCTGGGGTGTTGATTCTATGGATTCCATAAAGCAATTTTATACGCTGTCCTTATTTTTGTCAAAAGGGAAAAGAGGCAAAACTGTGAGAAGAACATCATTCACAGTTGTCTTTTAGCTGGCGGAATGTTATACTTATTAGTGTTAAAATGAGTGGGCTGCCAGCGTTTTTTTGAACAGAGCAGGCAAGTGATTTTGCGGAGATGGAGAGGGACTACTTATGAAAAAGAAAAAGCCTTTACAGGAGATTATTTATGCTGTCTTCCTTATGATGGCAATCATCCTTTTGTTTTTTTGGTTTACGGAGCGCAACAGCAGGCGGACAGAGAAGCAGAACAGAGATTATGCGGCGGATTCCGCGCGGCTGAAGTCCGAGCAGATTGATGAGGAGCTGAACAATGCCCTGAGCCGGCTGGGGACCTATGCCTATTTTGTTGGCGAAGGGCTGACGGAGCCTGTGGTCACGGCGCAGAGCCTCGGGAAAATGGAAGAAAATTCACAGTTTGACGCAATCATGTTTGCGGATCTTAACGGTATGGATCATGCTTCCGACGGGCGGAGCGCAGACGTGTCGGAGCGTGGCTTCTATCTCGAAGGGATCAAGGGAAACAGCGGCATTGAGGTTATATTTTCCCCGATCTTTTTTGAGGAGACAATGGTCTGCTTTTATGCGCCTGTGTACTATAAGGGGCAGATCATCGGCGTGCTGCGGGGCGCCTTTCTGGCGGAGGAATATCTCAGGAACATGCTTACCACCACATATTTTGGCGAAGCTGCCCAGGTATTTCTATGTGCGCCGGACGGCAAAGTGATCGCCAGTTCCGACGGCATGGTTTACGAAAGCCATCTTCTTGATATGCTGACGAAGAACGGAGTGATCGACCAAATGGCGGCGGATCAGGTCCGTCAGGTCTTTGAGAAAGGCGGTGAGGGCGCTTTTGCATGTGATTCTTCCAGCGGGACGGATAATATCTGCGTCACGTATCTGCCCCAGAACGACTTTGTCCTGGTGCAGACTTTCCCTAAAAGTGTTACGCAGAGCATGATCAGGGAAGAAAATCTGGTGGGAATCCATCTGGAGATCATGCTGATCTTGCTGTTTGTGGTCTATATTATTTTCATCATGATCCGCGCCAGGCACAGGCGCAGGCAGCTGGAACAGGAAAACAGGGAGTTGAGCTATATCATAAGCGGTGTCGATACGCTTTTTTCCCGGTTTGCCATGGTGAATCTGGAGGAGGATACTTATAAATATCTGGCGGGGACGAAGCCGGAGGGAGACGGCATTGGGGACAGCGGGAAATTCCAGGATATTGCAGCCTATCTGGCAGCGTTTGAGGAGGAAAGCCGCCGTCAGGAGTTCCTTGATTTTATGGATAAGGATTCTATTATTGCCGGTATGCAGGAGCGCAACGATCTGCGGTATGAGCGCCGTGTCACAAGGAATGGGCGTCAGGAGTGGGAGCACTTGAATATGATCTGCCTGGAGAGAAAGGACGGCAGGGTTTCCAAAGTATTGTTCATCCGCCAGGATGTGACGGAGCTAAAGGAAAGGGAGCTGCTCATCCAGGCGGAGAGATCGCGGGCAAACCGCAAGGAGAGACAGTACCAGATAGCCCTTATGTCCAACTCCTTCTGCAGCTTTGAGTTCAATTTGAGCCGGGACCTTGTGGAGCAGGACGTTGTCAGGGTCGTGGACGGGGAGAAGATATCATTCCTTGAGAAGGTAGGGTTGGCGGCTCCCTGCAAGGTGTCGGAGTGCTTTGAAAAATGGAAGGCGTTTGTGCTGGAGGAATCTCTGGAGAGCTATTCTGCTGTGGTAAACGTTGAAAATCTGCGAAGATGCTTTGCAGAGGGGGAAAGAGAAGCGGTTGCCGAGTATTGGGAGATGGCTTCCGGGCAGGAACAGATCTGCGTGCGTCAGTCCTTTATCATGACAGAGGATGATGATACAGGGGATATTATGGTCATGGTGGTCTCAAAGAATATCACGGAGCGGGTCAGGGAGCGGAGAGAGCAGACCCAGGCGCTTCAGGATGCGCTGCTGCAGGCGCAGCATGCCAACAGGGCAAAGACAACCTTTTTGTCCAATATGTCCCATGATATCCGCACGCCCATGAATGCTATCATAGGCTTTTCCACCATTGCGGTCAGCCATATTGACAACAGGGATCAGGTGCTGGACTGCCTGCATAAGGTTCTGTCTTCCAGCAACCATCTGCTCAGCCTGATCAATGATATTCTTGACATGAGCAGGATTGAGAGCGGGAAGGTGCAGATCAAGGAGCAGGAGTGTAATATTTCCGAGCTGATACACAACCTGGTGGATATCATCCAGTCCCAGGTCAAGGCGAAACAGCTGGAGCTGTTCATTGACACCCTGGAGGTGACAAATGAGGATGTTATCGCCGATCCCTTAAAGCTGAACCAGGTATTTATCAATATTTTAAGCAATGCTGTGAAATATACACCCGCCGGCGGTACGATCTCCTTCCGGATCATGCAGAAGACCACGTTTCGGCACGGCTATGGGGACTATATATTCATCATTAAGGACAGTGGTATCGGGATGTCTCCTGAGTTCGTGGAGCATGTCTTTGAGCCCTTTGAGCGGGAGTCTACCGTGACTCAGAGCGGTATTCAGGGAACCGGGCTGGGAATGGCCATCACAAGGAATATCGTTGAGATGATGAACGGCACCATCAGCGTGGAGAGCCAGGTGGGCAAGGGCAGTACGTTTACGGTGACAATGGAATTAAAGCTTCAGGATATAGAGAAAAATGCAGGTCAGATCAGGGAGCTGGAAGGGCTGCGCGCGCTGGTGGTGGATGACGATTTCAACACCTGCGACAGCGTCAGCAGGATGTTAAAGCAGATCGGCATGCGTTCCGAGTGGACTACCTCCGGCAGGGAAGCGGTGTACCGGGCAAGCAGCGCCCATAACGAAGGGGATTCCTACCATACCTTTATCATTGACTGGCAGATGCCGGGCTTAAGCGGAGTGGATACTGCCAGAAAGATCCGGGCGGTTATCGGCAATGAGGCGCCTATTATCATCCTGACGGCATATGACTGGACGGATATCGAAGAAGAAGCCAGAGCTGCGGGCGTAAATGCGTTCTGTGCCAAGCCGCTGTTTATGTCCGACCTGAAATCGGTGCTTCTCGCCTCCAACAATCTGCTGGAGAAGCAGGAGGAGGTTCCGGAGTGGACCCTGGCGGATTTTGGCGGGAAGCGTATCCTGCTGGTGGAGGACAATGAATTAAACCGTGAGATAGCGCAGGTGATCCTTGAAGAATCAGGCTTTGTGGTGGATACGGCGCCGGACGGGACGGATGCTGTTGCCATCATGGAAAAGGCGGAGGAAAATTATTATGATGCCATATTGATGGATGTGCAGATGCCTACCATGGATGGCTACGAAGCCACCAGGACGATCCGCAGGCTTCCCAGGAAGGATGTGCAGAACCTGCCTATCATCGCCATGACAGCCAATGCGCTGGAAGAAGATAAGGAAGCGGCGCTGAAGAACGGGATGAACGCCCACATTGCAAAGCCTCTGGATATGAATATCTTTATATCGGTGCTGAAGAAATTTCTTGGGTAAAGAGCCCGTGTATCTCGGGAAAAGAGCCCATGCATAGGGCACCGGGCTGTCATATAGCCGTGCCCGGGGGCTTTTGTCCCGGAAAGCGCAGGGTAATCCACAGCTTGCCCTCCCGGTATCCGGCTTCTATACTGCCGCCTGCGCGTTCGGTCAAAAGCTTCGCAATGGACAGCCCCAGCCCGGTGGAGTCATGGACAGTCTCCACGGTATAGAAGCGGTCAAAGAGCTTTGCGGTTGTGACGGGATCCAGTGTCCGGGCAGTATTGGAAAAGACGATCGTGCCGTCCTCCGTGAGGACGGCGGCAAAGTCTCCGTCGCCGTATTTGATGGCGTTGCTTATGATATTGTTGAAAATGCGGGACAGGGAAGCCCCGTCCAGGGTCCGCATGACAGGTGTGGACGGGATGGAGACGGCGGGAGAGATGCCTTTCTGTTTCATGGCGCCATAGAAGCCCAGCAGGCTTTCTTCCAGCTGTCTGTTCAAAGAGATCAGCCGATTCTCCGGTTCGGGGACGGACAGGGCGATGGAGTAGCGCATCAGCTCGTCAGCCAGCGCATGCATATCCGCCACCCGGGTGCGTATGATCCCCAGGCAGCGCAGGGTCTTTGGGGAATGGGTCTCGCTCTCCAGAAGCTCCAGATAACCGCTGATGGCAGTGAGGGGTGTGCGCAGGTCGTGGGAAATGTTAGTGACAGCATTCTTTAATTCCAGATCGCCCTGCTGGCATTTGCGGCGGTCCTGATGAAAGAGCCGCAGCCAGGCGTTCAGTCCGTCCGCCAGCCCAAGCAGGGACTTGTCCCGGGAGGACACCGTGAGCAGCCGGTTGGTGTCCTCCCGGGAGATTGTCTTCAATTCTTCCGTGATTTCCAGCATCCCTTTTTGCAGCAGCCGGATCTTCCGGCAGAGCAGGAAGATGACCATGAGAAAGATAAATGTGCCGATGATTGTATATTGCATGTATCCATCCTCTATTTTTCAGTTCCGTATCCGGAAGCACCTATTTCCACCAGGTTTAAAAGATAATTTTCCAGCCCTTCCTCCCGCTGGCTCACGGAGAGGATATGGATGTCTGTTGCTGCCAGCGCCTGTACCAGCTCTGTGACGGTGATGGGGCTGTATATTTCCAGATCAGTGTCCGAGAGGATCCGGTAGGAAAGCTTTCTATCATCCAAAAGGGCACAGACAGCGCTGCTGTTGCTGACCGTGAGGCTGATGCATTTGCGGCATCCCTCCTCCAGGCTGTGGGCGTCAAGCTCCCTGAGGAGCCTTCCCTTTTCCAGGAAGCCGTAGTGGGTTGCCAGCCGGGGAAGTTCGGACAGAAGGTGGCTGGCGATCAGTAGGGTCGTCTGTCTCTCCCGGTTCAGCTTTAGAAGCAGCTCCCGCAGTTCTATAATCCCCAGAGGATCCAGACCGGCTGTGGGCTCGTCCAGGATCAGAAGGTCGGGACTGCCCGCAAGGGCGAGGGCAATCCCCAGACGCTGCTTCATGCCCATGGAGAAGGTCTGGACTCTGAGCCCTTTTGTATTTTCCAGCCCCACCAACGCCAAAAGCTCAGGAATATCCCTGAAGGAGGGCATCCCGAGCATCCGATATTGTATCTGTAAATTTTCCGCCGCAGTCATGGACGGATACAGGGCAGGCTGGCCGATCATGGTTCCCATGCGTCTCCGGCTCTTATAGATATCCCTGTCGCCGTACGGTCTTCCGAACAGGCTATAGCTGCCGGCGGTGGGCTTCTGCAGGCCGCAGACCAGGCGCAGCAGGGTGGTCTTGCCTGCGCCGTTCCTGCCGATGAGGCAATAAACCGAGCCTTTGGGGATGTGGATGGACACATCCTGAAGGGCGGTAAAGCCTCTGTATTTTTTAGAAAGACCGTCTGTGGTCAAAATATATTTCCTGAGATCATATTCCATGGGATTGTCCGAGCCTTTCCGGTTAATTAATATCCGCCCTTTTGAACAGCTGGTATGCCACAATCAGGGAAATCGCGCCCATACAGAGGGAGGGGAGGAGCAGGAGAAGGAAGCCCGGCTCCAAAAGGCGGTCTGAGGAGGAATCCGTCCCGGCCATATCCAGCATTTGCCACATCACAGACACCGGGCCGACAGGCTTATCACGGCTTATCCTTGAGTACCAGATCAGATCCGCATCTGTTGCCAGCAGGGATATCACGAAGGTCATTACGCCCCTGCGGCACAGATAGGCGATGCAGATAAAAAGGGACATACTGCTCAGGAGCAGCAGGATGGCGGCAAGATTATAGACCAGCACCTTCTGCCAGTACCGGGAGTAGAGGATCCCGTAGGGGTCAAAGGAAGAAAAGATGCTTTGTGCCAGGCTGCGGACCAGTACGTTGGTCAGATAGAGAAAGACCGTGACTCCCAGCAGGCAGCAGATTTTTGAGAGGAAATATCTGCGCCGTTCCACACCGCAGCTTATGGCGTTGTGGATGGTTCCCTGGCTGAATTCGTTTGCTACCAGCCCGGCGGCGACAGAGGCATAGAAAAAGAAGCCGGAGGAGCCGTGCATGGCGAAGGTCAGGAACGGTGCGGAAAAACCGGACCGTTCAAAGGAGCCTGCGTCTGCCCTGTGAAAGAACAGAGTGCCAAGGATCGAATAGATGACGAAGTACCAGAACAGGACCTTTACCGATTTTGATCTTTTCAGCTTTAACAGTTCATTTTTTAATAAGTTGTTCATTTTATACCTTTCCGCGTGCAGGAACGCTTGTGAAACCCGGGAACCGTCCATTCATAAATTATGTTTTTAACTTGTCGATATCCGTACAGTCGGCGTTGTCAGCAGTCGGTACAGCGCCGTGCCTCCTTCTTCCGCCTTGTCTGTCGGCTCAGCTATTTCCTGTGTCATACCGGAATCTGCAGAATCCCACGGCACTGCTGGCAATCATGATCACAAGGGCGGAAAGAATGAATTTCAGGAACCCGAAAGTCAATAGCCCGTCCCGGATGACATATAGGTCAAAAATATGCTGGAGCACTCTGACAGGCGTAAAATCAAACAGGTAACGCAGGAATGCCAGGTCATACTGGTTTGAAACCTGCCGCAATATCAATTCCATGATAATGAGCACCAGTCCGGCGACCATGGATGGAAGCTGTTTTTTGATAAAATAACATGCCGCATTCAGTATGGAAACATACGCCCACATCTGCAGGATCACTACGGCGGAACAAACTGCCAGTTTTACCCAGAAAAGTTCCATCTCCGGACGGTTCCCGGCAAGGGTTCCATTGACCTGGAAATCATCCCTGAACAGGGGCTGCAGCAGGGGCAGCCTGCCGCAGACAAAGCCCAGCATGGAAATCATGTACAGAATGGCGGTCAGAAACATCACCACCCCCATCCGGGAAAAATAATAGCTTCGCCTGCTGACGCCTACGGAAAGCGTGTTCTGGATAGTCCGGAAAGAAAAATCCATCCCGATAATGTAGCCTGTCAGCATTGCAGAGCTGACGGACAGGTATTGATAAGCCAGGGAGGGCAGCGCAAACAGCTCCAGCCCGTTGTACAGGTTGTATATATTATGATGATAGGAGGAGTATAAAAGGCCTGCGCCGTAAAACAGCAGGGGCAGGAACCACAACGGCTTGCAATGTCTGATCTTATATAACTCCGCGCTGATGACACGATTCATTTTTATAATTTTCTCCTATTCAATTGCCGCTTGCGGCAATTTGTTGCCGCCTACGGCAACGTTTACGCCATTTTCGCTTCCGCGTTGTGGAAGCCTGCTACAAGCTCCACGAAATAGGACTCAAGATTTTTATTTCGGGAAGCGCATTCCAGCTCCAGCTGCGGGGCGGTGAGCTCTTTGACCAGCCTGCCCTTGTGGAGGAAGCCGTAACGGGTGGCAAGCTGGGACATTTCCGACAGGTTGTGGCTGCTGAAAAGGATGGTCATGCCGCGTTCGCGGTTCAGCTTTAACAGCAGCTTCCGCAGCTCTACCACGCCGATGGGATCAAGCCCTACGGAAGGTTCGTCCAGTATGATGAATTCCGGGGAGCCGATCAGGGCGAGGGCAAGCCCCAGCCGCTGTTTCATGCCCATGGAGAAATTCCCGGCTTTTTTGCGTCCGGTGTCCTTCAGATCCACAAGTTCCAGCAGTTCTTCCAGGGCTTTTTTGGGGTTTTGCCCCAGATCCGCTGCCAGATATCTGCGCTGTATTTCCAGGTTTTCCATGGCGGACATGTTGGGGTAAAGGGCTGGATGCTCAATCAGCGCCCCAAGCTTTTTCCTCGCGCCCTGCAGGGCAGTTTCCCCCTTTGCGCTATACAGGGAAAGGCTGCCCTGGCTGGGCTTTACCAGGCCGCAGATCATGCGCATAAAGGTAGTCTTGCCCGCGCCGTTAGCCCCTATGAATCCGTAGATGTCCCCCCGTTCAATGGACATGGACACATGGTCCACGGCACAGGAATTTTTATATTGTTTGGTCAGATTTTCCGTTATCATAATTCTCTCCGCCATAGCTCCCTCCTGATCATAGCATATTCCATGGATTTTTCTTTCTGAGAGAATAGTATCAGATAAAGGTTAAGAAACCGGTTAAGGAAAGGGTTAAGAATTTGTAAAGATTTATCCGGTTATGGTCACGCCAGCTTGAATCCGATGCCCCAGACTGCCTCGATGTATTCTCTGCCGCCTGCTGCTTTTAGTTTTCTGCGCAGGTTGCTGATGTGGACTTTCAGAGAATTCTCGCCGCAGTCGGGAGTGTCGGAGCTGATCCTGTCCAGCAGGGAGGACTTGGAGACGACCTGGGCAGGATTCTGCATCAGGATTTTCAGTATGGCAAACTCGGTCCGGGTGAGATGGATGGGAACGCCCTCCGCCCAGACCTCATGTGACACCGTATCCATGCGCAGTCCTTCCGTTTCAAGGAGGGCAGACACAGGCGCCTGCGCCTCCCGCAGGCGTACAGCGATCCGTGCCAGCAGCTCTTTTATCTGGAAAGGCTTTGTCACATAGTCAACAGCCCCGTCCATCAGGAGGTTTACTTTGTCGTCCACACCTGCCTTTGCGCTGACAACAATGACAGGGATTCCCCTGCAGCAGGGCAGCAGGCTTTCTCCGGGCATGCCCGGGAGCATCAGGTCCATCAGTATCAGGTCGGGGCGCCTTTTCTCCAACAGCATCAGAGCCTCTGTGCCGGAATAGGCCCTCGTCACCTCGTAGCCCGCCTCCGTGAGAGCCTCTGCCAGCATGTTGCCAATGTATTCATCGTCCTCGATTATCGCTATTTTTTTCATGGTCGCATTCCCCTGTCCCCTTTAGCCAGAGGGTGTAAACACCTCTCTTTGACACTGATTTTTTTGGCTGAACGCGTTTTCAGTTAAGGATAAGTATATAATCTCCGGGGAAAAAAGAAAAGGTTTTTTTATATTTTCATGACCACATCCACAAAAAAGTCCCTGCTGTCGTGATGGATCTGTGCGGTGCCGTTGTATTTCTCCGCCACGGCTGTGATGGAGGTGAGCCCTGTGCCCCGTCCGTTGTGTTTGGTGGAAAGGTATCCGTCCTTATATTTTCTGACCTGTCCGTCAAAACTGTTGGTGGAGATCACGTAAAGGGTGTTCCCATGACGTATATGGGAGGTCAGGCTGAAATACCGCTGATCCGCAGGGAGCGCGGAGCAGGCGTCAATGGCGTTTTCCATCAGATTCCCAAATAAGGCTGCCATATCCAGCTCCGAGACTGTGAGAGGATCGGGCAGTTCTATCTTCCAGTCTGTCTTGATCCCGGCGGAAACAGCGAGTTCATGATAATAGGAAAACAGCGCGTTCAATGCGGTATTCGCGCAGTAATTGACGGAAACGTTTTCCATGAGGCGCTGTTCGTATTGGGAGAGATGAGTGCGGATGCTGTCAAGATCGCCATTCTCTGCCAGTGCAGAGAGCAGGTGTACAGACTGTCGGAAATCATGGCGCAGCCTCCGGGTCCGGCGCAGGTATTCCTGCAGCTCCCGGAATTGGTGTGTCTGCATTTCCAGAAGCTGTGAACGTTTTTCAAGCTGTGCATTTTCAATGATGATGATCGCTCCGCGGTAGAACAGTACATAGATCATGATCAGCAGGGCCAGTCCGCATAGTTCCAGTGCCGGAAAAAGATATTGAAGACCGGTTTCACGGGCAGTCTCGTAGGGGATGGGGATCGCAAGGAGGTTGAAAATGAGGAAGATGGACGACAATGCCACGGTGGAATACCATATCCCGGACATGCCCGGCTCGTCCACAGCCTTGGAAAAGTGATTGCGGGCAGGATATACAAACACAGCCGTTAAAAGACAGGACAGACCAAGCTGTATAAAGGCGGCCTGTAAGGTAAAACCTGCCATTTCAGATTTCAAATAAGTGTCGGCGATATTGGCAAACTGTGCCGGAAAGGTCTGTATTGCGCATACGCCCACATATACTGCGAGCGTTCTCGACAGGTCAAATTTAACCGTCAGCCTGTACAGAAAGAAAAAAGCTGACAGTGCCGGCAGCATGATAATGTTTGTCTCAAGATGAAATACAGCCGCTATAGCCGCGCCTGCAAGCGCGAAGGGCACAAGCATCGCGCAGCAGAGCAGGATTATTCTGGTCATGGGATATTTCAGCTGATTCCTGGTGGGAAGGTAGCAGGATATTGCTGCGGGGATCAGGACGAGAAGCTGTACAAAATCACTTAACCATTCATTGAATTGCATAAATGCCTCCTGATTAAAGTTGCGTCCCTACACGGCAGATGGGTCATTTGCCATAGAGCTGTCTGCTGCGTATTTTGTCAATATTGTAATTCTGTACCGCCTGCTCGATCCGGAGACGGTTCCGTACACGGATCGGAAACTGGGTGCCGTTGTCCAGGAAGCAGCAGTTATTTTCAAAGCTGATGATGTGATCGGCGTTTACGGCGATTCCCTTATTGATCAGGATAAAGCGAGGGTCGTTTTCTGCCTGGTCCAGGAACTGTGCCATTGTCAGGCGGCAGCGCAGCGTCCTGCCGCCTTGGGCTTCCACGTCCAGGTAGTGTGCGTCCGTGACAATGGAGATCAGTTCATCCAGGAACAGCCGGACGTTTTTCCTGTCGCTGCGGAAATCAATATATTTTGACTGCGTGGGGGAAGGCACAGCTTTCAACACGTCTTTCAGGACATCCATGACACGCTCCGGGGCAAAGGGTTTTGTGATATATTCAAATGCATGGCAGGAAAAAGCCTCAGGCATATGTTCTCCGCTGGAAGTCAGGAATATCAGGATACAGCTGCTGTCATGTCTGCGGAGCCTGCGTGCGGTATCGACGCCGTTCATTCCTTTCATATACACGTCCATAAAAACTACGGAATAACAGTCCCGGTCAAGAGTTTTCAGAAAGCTCTCCCCGTCGGAAAATGTGGAAATCTCCAGGCGGAGATTGTTGCCTTCTCCGAATTTCCGGCATATGCGGGCAATTTCCTCAAGACAGGCAGGTTCGTCATCTACTATTGCAATCTTCAATCTGGCACCTCTAAAATGAAAGTTCC
>CAOKQK010000085.1 GCA_948470905.1 uncultured Lachnospiraceae bacterium
TGCCGGCAAGCTGCAGGTATTTTAAGGCGCGCTTTAATCTGGATTTCTTTTTATTTCCGGTCTTGATCATCCCCACCGCAAGCATCAGAAAGAGGAACATCCAGCCGAAAGCCTTCCACCAGCCGCCTCCGATGCCAAGCCCCAGCCCCAAAAAGACAGTTGACAGAATCGCCATGACACCTGTGCCGATGCCGCCGAACACCTGCAGCAGCGTTCCCGACACGCTGCCCTTCCTCTCCATGGGAGCCAGGGACACTCTCGCAGGCAGGTTTCTCTGGACCTGCTCCTGCTGCGCCGCTTTCCTCTCATTTTTTTCCCGGAGGAACCTTTCCGTATGATTTTCCTTTTGAGGATTTCCCCAGTTGGTTATGGAAACAGCATCCTGGTCAAACTGTACCTTTGCCGTATTCATTGCCTCCATTGCGGCGCTGGTGACAACTTCATTAAAATTTTTGAAATCTCCTGTCTTCAGGGCGTCCTGTATCGCGTCCCGGACCGCATCTCCGTACTCACTCCATATTTTATTCGTATTCATCGCCATCATTCCTTATCGTTCTTCTGTCAAACTATACTGACATGCCAACATCCCGCTGCAGTGGGGCAGGACGCCGGCCTTACAACACTGCAAAGCCGACACCTCACCCTTCGCGACAACATTATACCACATCCAGCCGCTCCTGAAAACAAAAAATTCAGTTGTCACTTAAAAAATTCATGTCCGCCATGCTCAAACAAAAAGACAAGCTTCTCATCAAACCATTTCAGGCTGTTGCTGTTTGCACGCTTCCTGGCGACAAAATACAGCGCTCCCTGGGAGATATCCTCACCCATCAGGGCACGTCCCACCGCGCTGATGGTGGTATCGCTGACCTCCACACGATAATATTTTCCGCTGTATGCCGGTGAAAACTGTGCCACCGACCCTTCCTTCTGGAATACCACCTCCGAAACCGTATCCGGAAATTCCTCGCTGTTCACCCTGTTCAGGATCACGTTCGCCACCAACAGCCTGCCCTCCTCGTCCTCGCCTCCTGCCTCCGCCTCCACGATCCTGAGCAGTACCTCCAGCTCCTCGTCGGAGAACTGGTACAGGGGCTGCTGCTCCATAACGGTGTAATCCACTATCCGCTGCTCCGAAACCGCCCTGTCAACAATTCCGATACCCACGCTGCCCGGGTCTCCTAACTCCTGCCCGCCCTGTTGCGGCTCTCCTGGTTCTTCCTGCCTGCCCTCTGCCTGTTCCTTTCCCGCCTTCTCTTCTATCTCTTTAAGCTCCAGCTTCAGCTGATATACAGGCTGCGTGGGCAGCCATGCGGCATTTACTCCCATTGCGCAGAGGACTGCCACAAAAATCACACAGCTTCCAAGTGTCAGAAGGCTCACCGCTTTTTTATACATAACTCTCCCGTTCCTTTCCTGCCTGGCTATCCAAATATTGCCTGTCCGATATATCAATATATGAAGCGGGAAAGAAAAATATGTGTTACCGTTCACACGTCATTTGTATAAACAGTATGTGACGGTCCCCTGGGCTAACCCCTTGCCTTTTTGGGGACGGCAATGGTATACTGGTTATTGTATCAGCTTGCAAAATAGACAAAGAGGTATATTCATGGAAAAAGAATCCCTGGAAGACAGGCAGGATCCCGGAAAATACGCAGGTGTGTTCCCCGCCGTGAAAAAAAACGGCGAGGCCTATTTCCGTGCCTCTCTGACCTACAGGCACAAGCATATCAGCCTGGGCAGCTTCCACACCGCCCCCGCAGCCCACGCCGCCTATCTGGAGGGCTGCAGGATCCTGGACACTGCCGGCTGCGGCATAGCTTCTTATCTGGAGGATTCCCCGCTCTCCTTTGAGAAATGGGTCTGCCTCATCAATTTCCGGGACAACGGGCTCTATTTCGGCAACCCGATTTATGTGGGCAAAAAAATTTTCTACTATTACCTGTCCCCCTCCCATGTGCTGAAATTCGATCCCGACGACCTGTTTTATTATTCTTCCCACAAGATCATGTGCCGCGGGAACCACTATTTCGTGGCGGACTACGGAATGCAGGTCAGCATAGTCACCCGCTACGGCATCAAGCCCTACGCCAGGGCTGGAAAAGACTTTCGCTTCATCAACGGCGATCCCACCGATTTCCGCCGTGAGAACCTGGAAATCCTCAACGTCTACCACGGCGTGACACGGCAGCAGCAGAAAAACGGACAGTACCTGTATACTGTCCGCATCCATGTCAGGGGTAATTACCTTGTAGGGCGCTATTTCTCAGAACTGGAAGCCGCCATCGCCTACAACAAGGCAATCGACACTCTGAAGCGAAACGGCAGCACCAAAAATTATACCCCGAACTATATCGAAGGGCTCTCTCCAAGCAAATATGCGGAAATCTACACTTCCCTCCACATCTCGCCCCGCATTGAGGACTGGCGCCCTTAAACAGGTCTGCCTATTTCTCCGAATAATCTATGAAGCTGATATTTAAGCCAACCTTACCCGCAATCCCGTCTATGCTCCCGTCCAGATCGTACTGCCAAATATTAAAACGATAGGGATAATCGGGAATATCCTCCTGCTGGGACAGCCACACATCATATTCTGTGAGCTGTGTCAGGTCTATCCTGTTGATCAGCCATTCCTTATTCCCGTAGATTGCAGTCTTGTAACCCGCTATTGCAACGGTATCCAGAAACGCCCTGGTGATGGAGGTTCTCTGCTCTATGGTAAGGTCGTCGGTACGGGCAGAGTCATTAGGAATCTGCTCCATGTCAAAGGCGACAGGATATGCCAGCCTTCGGGCATTCAGCTGTCCGATGACCATATTTGCCTCTTCCATGGCTTCCGCCTCGGTTATTGCCTGAGAAAAGAAATACACACCCACATCCAGTCCCGCATCAGTGGCGCGCTTGATATTCTCAGCGAAATAATCGTCCAGGATCAGCTGCCCGGAGCCGTACCCTCTTGCCCCCACGCGGATCATGCAAAAATCTATCCCTGCCTTCTTGACTTTCCCAAAGTCAATATATCCTTGAGACTTGGAGATATCCACACCCACATAGGATACCTTTTTGCCGTTTTCATAATATTTCATCAGGCCGGACTGGCATACCAGCCTGGTAAAATCATACGAATGCTTTGACAGGAAAGGATCCATCATCACCCATTCTTCGCTACCGTCCGCATATTTCACCAAAGTATGCTTTCCATCCTTGGACGGGTCGCTCTCCTCAGCCTCCTTCGGGACTTCCGTCGCCGCAGGCTCCGGCTCCTCTGTGGCTTCCGGATACATGTCCCAGAAGTCCAGGTCCTCCGGATGCAGCTTATTGCCGCTTGCCAGTATCTCCCTCTCTGCATCACTGAGGACCGACACGGGGGCGTCCTGTTCCGTATGGACGCTGTCCGTCTGCTTGATCCTGCTTCCTGTTCCATTGTTCAGTATCAACACTGCCACCAGTATCACCGCCACAAACGCTGTCACCGCCATCATTGCGGCTATCACGCTGGGCGTCATGCCGGCGCGTTCTTCGTAGTCTTCCGGTAGTTTCATGTCTGCACCTTCCCTTTGCTGCTCATATCTCACTATAATATCTCAGGAGCTGTTCCTGTACCCGGCATTTCACTGTTATCTCTGGAACTGCCCCTGCCCAGCATTTCACTGTTATCTCTGGAACTGTTCCTGCTCAGCATTTCACTGTTATCTCAGGAACTGGGGTTCCTGTCAGCATTTTACAATAGATTTCCTCGGACATTTCTCCGCACACACACCACAGCCTGTACACTTCTCCTGATCGATCACCGCATGGAGATCCGTCACGGAAGCCGCCTGGGCAGGACAGTTCTTCACGCAGATGCCGCAGCCCACGCAGCCTGCCGTACACGCCTTCACCGTGACCGGTCCCTTGTCCGCCGAGCTGCACGCCACCGCATATTTTGCCTTGTAAGGCATCAGGGAAATAAGCCCCTTCGGACAGGCGGCAACACATTTGCCGCATGCCTTGCATGCCTCTCTGTCCACCACGGCTACTCCATTAACCACATGGATCGCGTCAAAGGGGCACGCCTCCACACAGCTGCCAAAGCCAAGGCACCCTCTGCTGCAGGATTTCGGCCCGCCGCCCGGCACAAAAGCCATCATATGACAGTCCCTGGCGCCGCTATATTCATAATCCTCATGCACCTTCTCACACGTTCCCTGACATGCCACAAAGGCGACCTTTCTCTCTGTGCTCCCAGCCTCCACGCCCATGATAGCCGCAATGCTTCTGCCCACAGGCTCCCCTCCCACAGGACACGCATTGGCGGGCGCCTCGCCTTTCGCTATTGCGGCGGCAAGCCCCGAACAGCCTGCGTAGCCGCAGCCTCCGCAATTATTGCCGGGCAGCGCCGCCAGGACAGCCTCCTCCTTCTCATTTACCTGTACTTTAAACAAGATACCTGCAATCCCAAGGAATAGCCCTACAAAAATACCGACTGCACCCACGATGACCATAGCGGTCACAATACCTGTTGCACTCATGGTTTCCCGCCTTTCTCACTGCAAATAATATCAGATTCCAAATAATTGTAAAAAATAATTACATACGAATATATATGACGAATTTATTTCAAAAAGGTTTCCACTAAGACACTTCCAATTTCTTACAGTGCCCGGCCCCTAGTACTGTGTTGCGCAATTAACAGTGAATTCAGCACCGCCTATTTGCACCAGTGCTGCGTTGTCATCAGTCAGCGACGGAGCCACATCGCTTCCTTCTTCCGCCTTGCCCTGGCACAAATATTCACCACTGATATTCACCGTTATATGCGCAACGCAGTACTAGAGCGAGATCAGCCCCGCAAAGCCACAGAAAGCAATCGCCATCAGCCCTGCTGTCAGCAGTACCGCCGGCATCCCCTTAAAAGGCCGGGGGATGTCATTGTATTCCGTCTTTTCCCGGATGCCCGCAAGAATGACAATAGCGACGGTAAAGCCCACCGCCGTGGCAAAGCCGTTTACGATCCCTGACAATATGCCGTACTCCTTCTGCACATTGGTCAGCGCCACGCCCAACACGGCACAGTTGGTAGTGATCAGGGGAAGATATACCCCGAGCGCCTCGTAGAGCGCAGGCATTGCCTTTCTCAAAAACATTTCCACAAACTGCACCAGGGCCGCGATCACCAGGATAAAGACAATGGTTTCCAGATATTCCACATGGAATCTCCGGAGCACAAATTC
Organism: uncultured Lachnospiraceae bacterium; assembly: GCA_948470905.1. GTDB lineage: Bacteria > Bacillota > Clostridia > Lachnospirales > Lachnospiraceae > Acetatifactor. The sequence continues at coordinate 5,220 of CAOKQK010000085.1, forward strand.
ATAGATCACGCCGGATACCGCACTGGCAAGGGTGATGACAAAGATCACCGCGCCGCCCATGCCGGCCGCCGTATTGATCTTCCTGGAGACGCCCAGGAATGGGCACAGCCCCAGAAATTGGCTCAAAACCACATTGCTCACCAGGGAGGAGCTCACCAAAATAACAAGCAGTTCCTTTACGCTTTCCATCATTTCCCTACCTCCTGCGCAGCCGTCCCGGTCTTTCCAGCCTCCTTGCTGTCCTCTCCGGCTGTCTTACCGTCCTTCTCGGGCGCCTTGCTGTCCTTCCCTGCCGCCTTGCTGCCCTTTCCGGCTGTCTTGCTGCCCTTCCCTGCCGCCCTGCCGTCCTCTCCGGCTGTCTTGCCGTCCTCTCCGGCTGTCCTGCCGTCCTTCTCTGCCACCCTGCTGTCCTTTTCGGGCGCCTTCTCCGCCGCGCCTCCTGCCTTTTCATCATAGAACCTTCCCGAACAGCCCTTGTCGGAACAGTTCATGCAGTCCTCCGTACAGCCGGAGCCTATCTTCTCATAAGGCTTTCCCGCTTTCTTAAGCTTTTCTTTTACATAATTCTGCAGCGCCGTCAGAGCAGCCAGCACGAAAAAAGCCCCCGGAGCCAGCACAAAGATCAGCGCCGGCTCATAGGAATCCGGCATCACAGCAAAGCCAAACAGCTTTCCCGCTCCCAGAAGCTCCCTCACAGCCCCGATACAGGTCAGCGCCACAGTAAACCCAAGCCCCATCCCAATGCCGTCAAAAAGCGCCGGAATCGGAGGATTGGAATAGGCGTAGCTCTCTGCCCGCCCCAAAATGATACAGTTCACCACGATCAGAGGTATGTAAACGCCCAGCGCCTTATTCAGAGAATACAGGTACGCCTGCATCAGAAGCTGCACCATGGTCACAAAGGAGGCAATGATAACGATAAATGCCGGAATGCGCACCCTTTTGGGGATCACCTTCCGAAGCAGGGAAATGATCAGGTTACTCAGTGCCAGCACCACCAGGGTCGTGGCTCCCATGCCAAAGCCGTTGACTGCCGAGGTAGTGACAGCCAGCGTAGGGCACATGCCCAGCATCAATACAAGTGTGGGATTTTCCTTCACCAGTCCGTTAAAAAGCCTCTCACCCGCTTTATTCATTGCCGTCACCTCCCTGCCCGTCCAGCTCCAACGCCATATACAGGGCACCGTTCACAGCGTTGGTAAACGCCTTTGTCGTCACCGTGGCGCCGGTGATGGCATCTATCTCGTTATCAGCCGCAGCGCCGGTCTTGGTATAGATAAAGCTGTACACATTTTTGTCCCGAAACTGAGGGACCAGCACTTCCTCCGCGCGCATGCCAAGCCCCGGCGTCTCCGAAATATCCAGGATGGACACGCCTTTCAGCGTACCGTCAACAGTGATGCCCGCATACAGCACCAGCTGTCCGCCATATCCTCTCTTGCTGGTGCTCTCGATGACATGGCCCAGAAGGCTGCCGTCACTGCCAAGCGCCTCATATACACTGCCGAGGATCACTCCTTCCGCGGCAAGCTGCTCCTGCAGGCCCTCCGAAGGGACATAATCCGCCGCCTCAAAAGCGGCCGCGTCCTCAAACACCGCCCTGCACGCCTCCTGGATGGCCCTTCTCTCCTGCTCCTTTATCGGCTCCTTGGTCAGCTCATATACAAAGCCCAGCATCAGCCCTGCGATCAGAGTGATTGCAAGGAGGATGCCCGCCTCCTTTAACACTGCACCCACATCATGATTGTTTGTTCTTTTTGTTCCCATATCTGCTTCCACGGTACTTACCTCCCTTCCGATAACCGAAGGCTGCAGGCCTCGTGATCTTCTCTATCAGCGGCACCAGGAGATTGCCCAGGATGATCGCATAGGAAACACCCTCTGCACCAGGTCCGAAAATCCTGAATATTCCCGTCATCAGCCCCAGGAAAATCCCAAACAGGTACTGCCCTTTCACAGTGATGGGCCTGGTAACATAGTCCGTCGCCATAAAGAAGGCGCCCAGCATCAGGCCGCCGCCGGAAAGCTGTGCCGAGAGATAGGCGGGTGAAAAGCCGTGGCCGCCAAAAACCGCCACAAACAATACAAAGGTCAATATGTAACTGCCGGGGATGCGCAGGTCGATGACCCCCAGCAGCATAAGAAAGCAGGCGCCGATCAACAACGCGATCACGGAGGTCTCCCCGATGGTCCCCCCCGTCCGTCCGATCACCATGTTCAGCACATTCACCGGCTCCCCCGCCTTCAGCGCTGTCAGAGGCGTGGCGCCCGCGTATGCGTCACAGACAAAATTTGTCATAGCCGCCGGAAAAGAAACCAGCAGGAAGCAGCGCGCTCCCAGTGCCGGATTCATAAAATTCTGCCCCAGCCCGCCAAAGAGCATTTTTACAACAAGGATTGCAAACATGCCGCCCAGCACGGCAATCCAAAGCGGAATTCCCACCGGAAGGTTCAAAGCCAGCAATAGCCCTGTCACTACCGCGGACAGATCCGTAATGGTCAGATTTTTCAGAAATTCCCGCTTATACCTGCACAGCCCGAACAGCACCTCCGTCAGCACGGTGCTCGCAACTGTCACCAATATGACCGCCAATGCCCTGGATCCGAAATTATAAATTCCAAAGCCTGCCGCCGGCATCAGCGCTATGATGACTGCCAGCATCAGGCCGTTAGTGGTCGTTTTTGACCGGATATGGGGATTGGAGGATACCTTAAACAACTCGCTCATGATCATTCCTCATCTGGGAGGTACGTCCCCCCTGCCTAAGGCTCTGTTGGAAAATAACTTGAACAGCGCCTAATTTTTCTTACGTTTTGCCAATTGCATTTTTCGCATGGACTTGATCTCCTGGGTCAGCGGCCTCTTGGCCGGACAGACATAACTGCAGCAGCCGCACTCACAGCATTCCATTCCGTAGTTCTCCAGAAAGGCTTCCTCGTCGTGATGCTCCGCATAATCAGCAAGCCGGCTGGGGATCACCCTGCCCGGGCACACCTCCACACAGCGTCCGCAGTTAATACAGGGGCCCGGCTCCATCATGGAGACTTCATCCTGCGTCAGCGCCAGGAGCGCCGTGGACGTCTTTGTGACAGGCACGCTCAGGTCAAACATGCTAAAGCCCATCATGGGACCGCCGCAGATGACCTTTTCCGGCTTCCACCGAAAGCCCCTGGCCGCTTCCAGCACATCCTCATAGCTGGTGCCGATGCGCACCCGGAAATTCCGCGGGTCCGCCACCGCATCCCCAGTCACAGTCACAATCCTCTCCGTCAGCGGCTTTCCCTCCGTCACCGCCCTGCAGACAGCCGTCAGAGTATCCACATTGTTTACCACACAGCCCACATCCGCAGGCAGCATGGTGGAATTGATCTTCCTCCCCGTGACGGCGTAGATCAGCTGGCGTTCTCCGCCCTGGGGATATTTTGTCTTAAGCGCCTTGACGCCGATCTTCGGCTCGCCTGCGGTCAGCTTTTTCAGCAGTTCGATGCACTCCGGCTTATTGTCCTCCACCGCAAGGATCCCCTGGGCATTCTTAAACAGTTTCAGATATATCTTAAGCCCCTCGACCAGCTTCTCCGGTTCCTCCAGCATCCTTCGGTAGTCCGAAGTCAGATAGGGCTCGCACTCCGCACAGTTAGCGATACAGTACTCAATCTTCTCAGGCTTCTGGGGCGACAGCTTCACATAGGTGGGAAAACCTGCCCCTCCCATGCCGACGATCCCGGCCTCCCCTATGATCTCTATGATCTGCTCCCGCGACAGATCTTCATATGATGCCGGCACAGCCTGCACCATTTCCTCATACTGCCCGTCATTTGCGACCACAATGCTCATCACCATGTCGCCTGTGGCAACCCGCCTGGGTTCCACCGCCTTGACAATCCCCGATACGGACGCATGGATGGGCGCCGACACAAAACCGCCGCCCGCAGCGATCTTCTGCCCCGCAAGTACCCTGTCCCCCTTTGCCACCACCGGCTGCGCCGGTGCGCCGATGTGCTGGGACAGAGGATATACAAGCTCATTCCCCGGCAAAACATCCCGTATAGGCTTATCCCTTGACAGCTCCTTCCCATCATATGGATGGATACCGCCCACAAATGTCAACTTACGCATAACTCCTTATCCTTTGCTGAATCATATTACTGTTGCATATCCTGATATTTAAATAATACTATTTTTTTATACAAAATACTACTGTAAATTTAAAAAATATGTTATGATATTTTAAGAACAAAGAAAAAGCAACAGTATCTGGCCTTCGCGGCATTCGCCAAGCCATGGCACCCGCCTTATACCGGTGCAGGCGCGGCACCTGGCCCATTGCCCGCGGGAATAAAAATTTGGAGGTTGCCATGAGAATTTCTGAAGAAACACTGGAAAACTTTACGATTTCTTACCCTTTAGACAGACTCGCGCCCCTGGAACGCGTCCTCTTTATCGATATTGAGACCACCGGCTTCGCAGCCCGCTCCTCCTGCCTCTATCTGATCGGCTGCGCCTACTATCTTGCCGGAAAATGGCGCACTATACAGTGGATGGCAGAGAACTATGAACAGGAAGCTGATGTTTTAAATGCTTTTTTCAATTTTGCCAAATCCTACCGCTGCCTGATCCACTTCAACGGCAATAATTTTGACCTGCCCTTTATCATGCAGAAATGCGAACAGCTCTCCCTCCCTTACAGCTTCGGCAATTTCCAGGGAATCGACCTGTACAAGCGGATCGCGCCCTACAAATTTTTCCTCAAGCTACCCAACTGCAAGCAAAAGACGCTGGAACAGTTCCTGGGCATAGACAGGCATGACGTCTTTTCCGGCGGCGAGCTCATCGGTATTTACCATGATTATGTAAAAAATCCCAACGAGTTTTCAAAAAACGCCCTTTTCCTGCACAATGCAGATGACCTCAGGGGCATGCTGGAAACCCTCCCCATGCTGACTTATTACGACCTGTTCAACCAGCCGGTGAAGGCAAAAAAAGTCCAGGCAAATATCTACAGGGACTTAAACGGCGCCAGACGCAAAGAACTGCTCATCACAATCGGGCTGGACACTCCTCTCCCCAGACCGATTTCCGCAAATTCAGGCAGCTGCTACTTCCGGGGCGAAGGAACCCAGTGTACCATAAAGGTTCCCATATACGAGGAAGAACTGAAATATTTTTACTCCAATTACCACGACTATTATTATCTCCCCACGGAGGACGTGGCACTGCACAAGTCCGTGGCAAATTATGTTGATAAGGCACACCGTATCCCTGCTTCTGCCGCAAACTGTTACACCAGGAAGCTGGCAGACTACCTCCCCCAGTGGGATATCATGTTTGAGCCGTTTTTCAAGCGCGAATACAAGAGCAAGGAACTCTTTTTTGAGCTGACTGACGACCTGAAAAGGGACAGGCAGGCATTTTCCAAATATGCTGCCCATGTGCTTTCTGTGATGGCCTCCTCTTACTGAGGGACTGTTACAGGTCAAACAGTATCCCCTGCATGTGTGCAGCCGGACGCCCCGGCTGTCCCATGCAGCCGTTAGCATCCGCCCATGCCGGGCGGACAAAAAGCGTGTGTCGTCGCATATTTAAAGGCGCATGGTACGATTTCCCGTCACCATGCGCCTTATGTATGTCATACCACATTTATCTTCTGTCCTGAGGTATATATCTTCTGTCCCAGGTCTGTTCTCAGCCTTCGTCGCCGCCGGATACGGTAGGAGCATTAACCTCTTCTTCTGCAGCAGCTTCCTCAGCCTCTACCTTTGCCGCAAGGCTCTCAAAGCCCTCAGCGCTTCCCTCTGTCCTGCCCTCGGTGATACCAACGGTCAGATAGTGCTGTGCGATTGCCATAACATCCTTGCCGAACGCCTGAGCTACGTCTGCATATGCATCCGCATAAACTACAGGGTTGAACAATACGCCCTCGTTTCTCTTTTCGTAAGCGCCAACCTCAAGGAAGTGCTGTACATAGGCATCCCAGTTGTCTCCAAATGCCTGGTCCAGGTCCTTGTACGCCTTCCTGTACTCTGCTACATTCAGGATAGGGCTGAGCTTTCTGTTCTCCTTCAGACCATACTTTACAAAATGCTCGTAAAGCTTCTCCTCATCATAGCCATAGGCTTCCTTCAGATCTGCATTGTTGTCTGCGTAATATTTTGCATCAAAAATATCCTTCAAACCTGCTGCAGATGAGCTGAATGCACTGGCAACGAGTACTGTCGCCGCTGTTCCTGCCACTAATACCTTTTGGATCGTGTTCATTTTATCTTCCTCCTGCTATTTGATATAATACTTGTAAGCTTCGCTCACAAATATACGTAACATTCTACCCCCTTGTTACCAAGCTGTCAACTCTTTTATTATTCCAAATTTTGTAACGTCATCCGTAGAATTTTCAGCAATGTTTACAATATCATACCCCCGCAGGCAGCTTTATACACCATCCTCTTCTTTGCCAATCCCGTTGAAAGCGGAGCCCTCCTCCCTCAAAAACGCCATGCCCATTCCCAATATTAACATCATGGTGGTCAGATTAACAGTCTGCTGAAAGCTGAATATATTGTTAATGGTGTACGCCAGAAGTGAAAAACCACAGGCGCAATATATGTCACAGCTACCCCCGTAGGCTTTTCCCGCCCTCTTTAAAAATGTCCCGATCGCCGTGACCATGGCACCGCCAAAGCCCACAAGCCCCAGAATACCGGTACCTGCAAGCACCGTCAGCCATTCGTTGTGGGCGTTGGTCAGCGTCAGCCCCTTAAACGCCGTATTTAACAGCTCTTGCAGCTCTATTCCTGCATCCTGATAAAAATATGCCACCATGGCATCCGGTCCCACCCCTGTGAGCTTGTGCAGCAGATCCTGTTCCGCAAAGCACATGGCGCCTGCCCTCCACGTACCGCCTCTGCCGCTGCCCCAGTCATCGGAAAAGGTGAATGCCGGAATATCCGACAGCGCTCCCAGACTCCCCGGCCAGACCGTGTTGACGATCATCATAAGGACTGACAAGGCAAAAACGCATGCCACAGACACCACCGCCGCCCTGGCAAAAAACTTGATGCCCTTCCGGGGATAGCTGCCTTTCCGGACCAGAACGCAGCATAATGCCAGCAGCGAAAACGACGCAGCCGTCATCACTATGGGAAGGGCGCCTGTTGTCAGCAAATCTATCACTTCGTCATCACGGTTCAGCCTGCCCGGCAGGGCACTGCGGAGCAGCTCCGTAAACAGGCATGCCGCAGACAGGAGCGCCGCCACCATAAAAAAACGGCTCATTTTTCTGCCGCTGTCCCCGGACATGGCAAACAATACCAGAAGCATCACTCCCAGAGTCACGATACCGCTGGCGCTCCCCTGAGTCACCAGCGTTCCAAATCCCAGCAGCACATAGCCGCAAAGAAGCAGCCCCTGCAGCATCCTTCCAACTCCCTGCCGCTTCTCCCCACACCCCTGCAGGCTGTCTCCCCGTCCCTGCCAGATAAACGCCACTCCCGCAAAAAGCACCGTCACAGCATAGCCACAGTACCAGTTAATATGTCCGATAGTGGAAATAAAGTAATCCGGGCTCCGGGTTTTCATCACAATCGGATAAAAACCGAACCGGTTCAGATACCCCAGCAAAAAAACTGCCGCGGACGAGGCAAGCAGCAAGTAAAAAAAGCCTCTGCGCGGCATCCAGAGCTTGGCAACAAAAAAAAATATGCCCACCAGCATGAGCTGCGGCAGAAAACCCATATACCAGCCGTTTCCCGCTCCCCAGAGCGCGGCATCCTTATAATCCGAACACAGCCAGGACAGGATCAGCGCCGCGCCGTAGAAACCCATAAATATGTCAGTGGGCGTGACCTTTTTCCAAATTTTACCCAGCTGCTCCCGCCATACCTCCCCCGTCAGCCGGCCTTTCTTCTCCTGCAGGAACACTGCCAGGGAACTCCCGAAATATACCACAGCTGTGGGAATCAGTATCTGAAGGGCAGCCATGTTTATCCTGCGGCAGAGATTTGCCTTGTCCGTGGCGATATGGACATAGCCGTCCTCAAAATAAAAAGGCATTACCGCCGTCATCAGCACAAGATAGAGGCAGACGACAACATCTGTAATGAACCGGGACCATTTCCTGATCTCTTTTCCGCCTTCTCCCCGGTGCCGCTGTTGGAACATTCTATTTTCCTCCTGATTCCAGTTCCCGTAACGGGAGCTTGCTCCGCCCTCCTCACTTCTACGCCCCTTCTGTCTGGAAGGAAATATTCTCTGCAAATGACTCAGCTGGCATTTCCCTCCAGGGCGTTTCCGTTCCGAGATTGTTTTATGATTCCAGTTCCCACTTGTGAGAGCCGGTCACGATTCTCACAAAACTCACAAAATATGTTTTTTTCCGTAGAAAAAACGTAGGAAACATCATAAGCATAAGCTTACAATGTCTCCTATAACCATGCCTCAATATTACTCTGCCCACATCTCAGGGCTTCTGGTAGAAAAAGGAATTCTTCCTCTCAAACCCTATCTCCCTGTAGTTGATGATCTGCTCCGTACTGCCAATGAACAGCACACCCCCAGGCGCAAGAGAATTATAATATTTGCGGAACACCAAATCCTTTGCTTCCTCCGTAAAATAAATCAGCACATTACGGCAGACAATCAGATGGCAATCCGTGTAATAAGTATCCTTCAGCAGATTATGTTCCTTAAATTCCACACGGGACTTTATCTCATCAGAAATCTTGTAGGAAGTCCCCACCTGGGTAAAATATTTTTTCTTAAGATCCGCCGGCACAGCCGCAACGCTCTTTTCCATGTACAGGCCTACCTTGGCCTTTGCGATCACCTGTTTGTCCAGATCAGTGGCATAAATTTTGATATTGTTCAAAGGTACATGCCTTGATAAAGCCATGACAAGGGAATATGGCTCATCACCGGTGGAACATGCCGCACTCCACACCTTTAAATTCTTGCCAAATTTCCTGATCAGCTCAGGAATCACCGTCTGATCCATCAGCTGCCATTGATCCGGGTTGCGGTAAAACTCAGAAACATTGATCGTGATATAATTGACAAATTCCTCAAACAGAGCCCTGTCTGTCTTCAGCCCCTGTACATATTTGTCGTAACCCTCAATCTTATGCTTGGCAATCAGGGTATCAATACGGCGCTTCATCTGTTTCTCTTTATAGCTGTCCAGATCAATCCCCGTCAGCGCCAATACCTCTTTTTTCAAATAAGAGTAATCAAATGTCATGGCCTCTACCATCCTGACTCTGTATTATCATTCTTTACAATCCAGCCATACGGTCATTCAGCCTCATGCCGTGACAGGAGACAGGCATTACTGCCCATCTTCCTCCGACTGAGCTGCGATTACAGCATCCACGTCCACAGATACAACATCCGCGTCCTCTTCCGCCTCCGCAGGCTCAGGCATAAGCATCGCCTTAATGCTCAGGGATATCCGCTTATCCGTCTCATTGAAGTCAACAACTTTTGCAGTCACTTCCTGGCCAACCTTCAGCACATCGGAAGGCTTCTCCACATGCTCCTTGGAAATCTGAGACACATGAAGCAGGGCATCCACGCCGGATTCCAGCTCGATAAATGCGCCAAAATCAGTCATCCTGGCAACTTTTCCAGTGACAACATTGCCAACTGCGTATTTGGAAGCGGCATTCTTCCAGGGATTGGAATCATCAAATTTAAGTGACAGCGCAATCTTATTGCCGGTGATATCCTTGATCAGGACCTTCATCTGGTCGCCAACCTTGAAGACCTTCTTGGGATGTTCCACGCGTCCCCAGGACATCTCGGAAATATGGAGCAGCCCGTCTGCACCGCCCAGGTCGATAAACGCGCCAAAGTCGGTGACATTCTTGACGGTGCCTTCCACAACATCGCCTTCCTTAATCCTTGCGAAAAGCTCCTTCTGCATCTCAGCCTTCTTAGCTGCAATGAGCTGCCTGCGGTCCCCGATATATCTTCTCCTCTTGGGATTGTACTCGCTGATCACGAACTCAATCTCCTGTCCTGCGTACTTGGTCAGATCCTTCTCAAAGGTGTCGGACACAAGGCTTGCCGGGATAAAGATCCTGACCTCGTCCACAATGACACTCAAGCCTCCCTCCAGCACCTGGGTAACGGTTGCCTTCAGTACCTCTTTATTATTATATGCTTCTTCAATCCTCTTATTACCCCTGTCTGCGGCAAGACGCTTGTAGGTCAGGACGACCTGCCCTTCCCCGTCGTTTACCTTTAAGACCTTTACCTCCATGGTATCGCCGGGCTTCACCACAGTTGTCAAATCTACGCTGGAATCGTTGGTATACTCACTCTTGGTGAGAATACCGTCTGACTTGTATCCGATGTTCAATACAATTTCATCTGCCTTGACATCGATGACCGTACCCTCGACTACCTCTCCTGAATGTATTGTCTTAATTGAATCTTCCAACATTTGTTCAAAAGTTAATTCTGACATAATTTTGAACCTCCTCGATTAATTTGTTTGGGGTGGAAGCCCCCGCTGTAATACCCACCAGTCGAACAGCTTTAGGTAGTTCTAAATGCAAGTCATCCAGTGTCTGTATAAAATAGGTAT
>CAOKQK010000086.1 GCA_948470905.1 uncultured Lachnospiraceae bacterium
AGCCAGGGCTAATGTTATAAATTTTTCGGGACATTTTCAAAAATGCTTGACATATTTTCTGTTTGGTTTAGATATCAAACTTAAAATACCTCTTTGCATTGTAGTAGGAGATGTCTTTAACAATCTCGGAGAGGATGTCGTAATCCGCAGGGAACTCGCCGTTCTCCACCCAGCTGCCGATCAGGTTGCAGAGGATGCGCCTGAAGTATTCGTGCCTTGTGTAGGACAGGAAGCTTCTGGAATCGGTGAGCATTCCCACGAAGCCGGACAGGTTGCCCAGGTTAGCCAGGGAGATCAGCTGTTCCTGCATGCCCGCCTTGTGGTCGTTGAACCACCATGCGCTGCCCTGCTGGATCTTTGCCACCGCGGTGGAGTCCTGGAAGCAGCCCAGGATACTGCCGATGGACTGGTTGTCGTTGGGGTTCAGGCTGTACAGGATAGTCCTGGGCAGCTCGTCTGTGGAGACCAGCGCGTTCAGGAAGTCCGCCATCTGTGAGGAGGGCGCGTCGTTGTTGATGCAGTCATAGCCGGTATCGGGTCCCAGCTTTTTGTACATAGGCGTATTGTTGTCGCGCTTGCAGCCAAAGTGGAGCTGCATCGCCCAGTCAAGCCTGTGGTATTCCCTGCCCACAAAGAGCATGAAGGCTGTCTTGAACTTTAATTCTTCTTCCCTGGTGAGGATCATTCTGTTCAGCCTCTTTAAAAAGATGGCTTCAATCTCATCCTCGTCAGCAGGGAGGTACATTACATATTCCAGCGCGTGGTCGGATACGTTACATCCCATGGATACAAAGTAATCCATACGCTTCTTCAAGGCTTTCTTCAGCGCCGCGAAGCTGCTGATCTCAACCATGTCTGCCGCTGCAGCAAGCTTATCCAGGTAGTCCAGATAGTCGGGCTTTTCGATGTTCATCGCCTTGTCGGGCCTCCAGGCGGGCAGCACCTTTACGTCAAAGCTCTCGTCTTCGGCAATCTTCTTGTGCCATTCCAGGGAATCAATGGGATCGTCGGTGGTGCAGATAAGGGTTACATTGCTCTGTTTGATCAGGTTGCGCACGCTCATGGAAGGCTGGGCAAGCTTTTCGTTGCAGAGTTTCCAGACTTCATCCGCGGTGTTTTTGTTCAGGACACCGTTGTAGCCAAAGAATCTCTGAAGCTCCAGGTGGCTCCAGTGGTACAGGGGATTGCCGATTGCCTTGCCCAGGCACTCCGCCCACTTGCAGAATTTCTCGTAATCGGAAGCATCACCGGTGATGTACTTTTCGTCCACGCCGCAGGAACGCATGAAGCGCCATTTGTAGTGGTCGCCGCCCAGCCATACCTGGGTGATGTTCTCGAACTGGCGGTCTTCTGCAATCTCCCTGGGGTTGATGTGGCAGTGATAGTCCAGGATCGGGGTGGTCTCCGCATAGTCGTGGAACAGCTTTTTGGCTGTCTCGGTTTCCAGCAGGAAATCTTTGTCCATAAATGCTTTCATGTTTCATGTCCTCCATTTAATATATTTTTGCACTGTTCAAAAACAAGCGGTTCTGTTGTAAACAGTTACATTGTAAGTTATAGGAAACCACAGAAGTCGTTTCCGTTTGCGCCGTCCGCACGCTGCGAAAGCAGCGATATTCCTTGTGCGGACATGTGCATCCATCTGTGTTTTACCCATATGGGAGTGGGCGGCTGATTGTATACAGGCAAATCGTTGGATTGCAGCCGTACAGGTGGAAATTATGCTGTGGAATCCTGGCAGACAACGCAGCATTGGTGCAAATAGGCAGCGCTGAATTCACTGTTAATTGCGCAATACAGTGCTAGGAAACCACCGGTTCGATCCGGCGTGTGGTCCTGCGTCTGACAATCTCGCCGGAGAAAATGGTTTTCTTGGGCATTTCCCTGCCGTCCAGCACGCCCAGCAACGTGGTGATCAGGTGCTGGCAGAGGATTTCCAGCTTGTTGTCGATGCTGGTGAGCTCCGGCTCGCAGCATTCTGCAAGCATGGAATTGTTGTAGCCCAGGATTGAAAAATCATCGGGAATGCGGTAGTTCATCGCTCTGGCATATTTTACCGCCGCCAGCGCCAGGGTGTCATCTGCCGCGATCACGCCGTGGAAAGCCAGCCCCTGGGCGTGCAGCCTTTTCAGGTGTTCCGTCATGGCGGGGATGTCCTCTCTGGAGCCGCGGTAAAACTGGATGCGCTGGCCGGACAGCAGTTTTTTCTCATTCATGGCGGCACGGTAGCCGGCAAGTTTGCGTTTCCCACTGTAAGAATCAGAGTTGTAATAGTATACGATATCCTGTATGCCGGTTTCCACCATTTGAATGGTTGCCTCGTACATGGAAGTGAAGTCATCGGAAACCACGCTGTAGACATTGGGGGCATCCAGATCGGCATTCAGGAGCATCACGGGCACCTGTGCAGCAGCCTCCACAATATATTTGTTGTCACTTTCCTTCTCGTAGATAAAGTTGGAGCCCACCAGGATCAGGCCGTCCACCTTCTTGGTGATCAGCAGGTTCATGGAAGTGATCTTTGACGCCAGCTCGTAGCCGGTGCAGCAGAGGATGCTGTCATAGCCGCCTGCCTGCAGCTTCCGCTCTACATGGTAGATCGCCTTGGCAAGGTACAGATCGGAACTGTCCGCGCACAGGATGCCGATGGTCTTCATGGTATTCAGCCCCAGCCCGCGGGCAAAGGCATTCGGCGCATACTGGTACTGCTCGATGATATCCAGTACCTTTCTCCTGGTCTTTTCGCTGACATTGCTGCTTCCGTTCAGAACGCGGGAGACTGTGGCGATGGACACGCCTGCCTTCTCGGAGATATCGTAAATTGTCATTGACTTCCCTCGCGAATGTAAGCAGTTACAAAAATTTATACTCAAGACCGCCAGATTTACAAATCTGCCTGTGGCAAAAGTATCACTGGCGGTCTTTCGTTATCAGATATCACACATGACTGGAAATATGTTTGACTTACAACATAAATTATAGCTGACCCGCACTTATTTTTCAAGCTATATTTGTGAAATGTTTTCGGCTTTTGGATATTGACGAAAGTGTTTTTTGGCAGTAATATATTTTATGAAAGTACTTACAAAATTATATAAACTCAAAAACCGCACAGCGTAAAGGAGAGGAAAATGGAAGTTTTAAACAGAACAATGACCGGAAAAAAGGACAGGCCTGTGAAGGTGGTACAGTTTGGAGAGGGAAATTTCCTTCGCGCGTTTGTCGACTATATGATCGACATTGCCAATGAGCAGGGCAGGTTTGACGGCGATATCGTGCTGATCAAGCCCATTAATTTTGGAAATCTGGACAGCTTCCACAGGCAGGACTGCCAGTATACCGTATCCCTGCGCGGCAATGTGGACGGCGAGGGCAGGATCATCAACCGTGTTGTCACCAGTGTTGCCGATGCGGTGGATTGTTATAACGAATATGAAAAATATATGGGACTTGCGGAGCTTGACACTCTCAGGTTCGTGGTTTCCAACACCACAGAGGCGGGCATTGTCTTTGACGATACCGACCAGTTTGAATTAAACCCTCCCAAGACCTTTCCCGGCAAGCTGACCAAGTTTTTATACCATAGATTTGAGACTTTCAAGGGCGATAAGGGCAAGGGGCTGGTAATGCTGCCCGTAGAGCTTATCGATGACAATGGGATCATGCTGAAAAAGTGCGTGATGCAGCTGATCGATCTCTGGAAGCTGCCGGAGGAGTTTAAGAGCTGGGTGGAGGAGGCATGCGTGTTCACCGCTACCCTGGTAGACCGCATCGTCACCGGCTATCCCCGCGCTACGGAAGAACAGGAGTGGGAGAAGCTGGGCTATGAAGACCGCATTATGGTGACAGGCGAGCCTTTTGCGCTCTGGGTCATCGAATCCGACAAGGATATCAGTAAGGAGTTTGACCTGCCCGGCGCAGGGCTGCCGGTGGTCTTTACCGACGACCATCACCCTTATAAGCAGAGAAAGGTGCGCATCTTAAACGGCGCCCACACATCCTTTGTGCTTGCTTCCTGGCTGTGCGGCAACGATATTGTCAGGCAGTCCATGGAGGATGGGGATATCCGCGACTTTATGAACAAGACTATTTTTGACGAGGTCATCCCCACCCTTACCCTGCCGGAGGAGGAGCTGAAAGCATTCGCGGGCGAGGTGGTGAACCGCTTCAACAACCCTTATGTGGATCACGCGCTGCTTGCGATCTCCCTGAATTCCGTGTCCAAGTGGAGGGCGAGATGCCTGCCCAGCCTTTTGGGCTATGTGGACAAATTCGGTAAGCTTCCCGCGCATATGACCTTCTCCATCGCGGCGCTGATGGCGTTCTATACCGGGACAGAGATCAAGGACGGCGCCCTGGTCGGTCACAGGGGTGACGAGGAGTACAGCATCAAGGATGACCTGAATGTGCTGGAATTCTTCCGCGACAACTGCGGCAAGGACACCAGGACTTTCGTGACAAACTACCTTGGCAGGGAAGATTTCCACGGGCAGGATTTGAACAGGGTGCCCGGGCTGACGGACGCGGTGGCAGGCTATCTGGATGACATTAAGGCAAACGGTATGAGGGCGGCATTATGCAGAATTTCTTAAAAATAAATGATAATGACAATGTGGTGGTGGCTCTGAACGTGATCCCTGCGGGGGAGACTATCGGCGTTCAGGTGCAGGGCTGTGAAAAGCAGATAACGGCGCTGGAGGAGATTCCCGCAGGGCATAAGATGGCGATCTGCGAGATCCCTGAGGGCGGCGAGGTCATCAAATACGGCTACCGCATCGGCAATACAAAAGAGGCTGTGAAAGCCGGGGCATGGATCCACACCCATAATATAAAGACTGCCCTGGGAGATCTGCTGGAGTACACCTATGAGCCGGTGGCTGCGGCTTCTGACGCTGTGCAGGGAGAAAATGCGGAAGACGTCACTTTCATGGGCTTCAACCGTCCTGACGGCAAGGTAGGCGTGCGCAATGAAATCTGGATCATCCCCACAGTGGGGTGTGTCAATAATGTTGCCACCGCCATTGCAAAACAGGCAAATGACTGGCTTCAGAAAGAAAATGCAGGGGGCACGGTGGAGGAGGTTATCGCATTTCCCCATCCTTACGGCTGCTCTCAGATGGGCGACGATCAGGAGCACACCAGGAAGATCCTTGCCGACCTGATCAACCATCCCAACGCAGGCGGCGTGCTGGTGCTGGGGCTGGGCTGTGAGAACAGCAATATAGACGTATTGAAGCCCTATATCGGCAGTTATAATGAGAACAGGGTAAAGTTCCTGGTGTCCCAGGAGTGTGAGGATGAGATCTCGGAATCGGTGGAGATCATCAAGGGGCTTGTGCAGTATGCCTCGGCTTTTCCCCGTGAGCCCATCAGCGTGAGCAGGCTTGTTATCGGCATGAAGTGCGGCGGCAGCGACGGGCTTTCGGGGATCACCGCAAATCCTCTGGTAGGGCGTTTCTCTGATAAGCTGATCTCCCAGGGAGGCACAACCATCCTTACCGAGGTACCGGAGATGTTCGGCGCGGAGACCATCCTCATGAACCGCTGTGCCAATGAGGAGCTGTTCCATCAGACGGTAGACCTGATCAATGACTTTAAGAATTATTTTAAGAGCCATAATCAGACCATATATGAGAATCCGTCCCCCGGAAACAAGAAGGGCGGTATCTCCACCCTGGAGGACAAGTCCCTGGGCTGCACACAGAAGTCCGGCAGCGCTCCTGTCAGGGGAGTCCTGCAGTACGGCGAGACTGTGAAGACTCCCGGCTTAAACCTCTTGAGCGCGCCGGGCAATGACCTGGTGGCGGCGACGGCACTGGCGGCGGCGGGCGCCCACATTGTCCTGTTTACTACGGGACGGGGCACGCCCTTCGCATCTCCTGTGCCCACCATGAAGATATCCACCAATTCCAGGCTTGCGGGAAAGAAATCCAACTGGATTGACTTTAACGCGGGTGTCCTGGTGGAGGGCAGCACCATGGCGGAGGAGACGGAGAAGCTGTTTGACTATGTGGTCCAGGTTGCTTCCGGGAAAAAGGTCTGCAGCGAGGCAGCAGGCTTCCATGATATGGCAATCTTCAAGCAGGGCGTGACTTTGTAGTGGTGTGGGCAGGAGATTTATCATTTTGTTTCTGCGGGGGCATAGATTCCCGCAGGAATTGAGGCAAAGTCCAGAAAAATAGGTTTTTCTGGAAGCTTGTAGAATGCAAAACAAGGGAATCAAGAATAGCTGAACGGTCTTGAAATGGGAGTATTTTTCCGTTTCAAGGCCGTTTTTATGCCTGTGGGCAATGAGCCAAAGCCTGGGGAACAGATTGCCCTGGAGCCTGGCGAATGCCGGGAGGTCTTGGATTCCCTTGTAAATTTTCCCTCTCATTTTTGAAACTTTTGTGACACCAGGAAAATCTATATTATAAAAGGATAAAACAGAAAGGTGCGCGCCTGTTATGAAACAACTGTTGTATGAAAGGTTAATTCAATACATTCTTGAAAATCAAAACCGGTTTTATAGAGTGGCTTACAGTTATACCAGGCATCAGGAGGACGCTCTTGATGTTGTCCAAAGCGCAGTATGCAAAGCGCTGGAGGCGTATGAAAGCATAAAGAATGAAGACGCCATAAGGACCTGGTTTTATAGAATATTGATAAATGAATGCCTGACGGTATTAAAAAAGCGAAAGAGGTTTTGGCTGGCCGGCGATGGTCCGGAGCAGGAGGAGGCGTATTACGAAAAAGGTTATGAGCAGACCGGAGATATAGAAAGAGAATTGGATAGATTGGATCTTGATGTACAGGGGATCATAAAGCTCCGTTTCTTTGAAGAACTGTCCCTGCAGGAAATTTCAAGTATCACCGGCTTAAAACTGAATACGGTTAAAACAAAGCTTTATCGCGGTTTAAAAGAATTAAAAGAAAATATTCAGGAGGCGGATTTATGGGTAAATTAGAAACAATGAAGGAAAGATATGACCAGATTGCCATTCCGGAGGAGCTTAACGTCCGGGTACAGCAGGAGGTACAAAGGTCCAGGCAGCTGCAGGAAGATAAAAGAAGGGTTGGCAGCAACTACAGGTTCAGGAAGATAATACGTAGCATGGGGGCAGCCGCAGCGGCTGGATGCATTCTTTTTACGGCAGCTTTGAATACAAGTCCGGTATTTGCAAGAGAGGCAGCTCAGATTCCTCTGATTGGAGGGTTGGCGCGGATACTGACATTTCGTTCTTATGCAACAGAACAGAATGATATAGCGATCTCTGTGGAAATTCCAACCATAGAGATGATCACGGAGGATACCGGAATAAAGGTTGAAAAGATCAATCAGGAAATCCTTGCCCGCTGCAGCCAGTATGCAGATGAAGCGGTCCGGCGTGCGGAAGAGTACAGGACTGCCTTTCTTGAAACGGGGGGGACACCGGAAGAATGGGCAGAGCACAACATAAAGGTCACTGTAGGTTATGAGATAAAGCAGCAGAATAACGATTACCTTTCCTTTGTGGTAAAAGGAAATGAAAACTGGACAAATGCCCATGATGAATCCAGATATTATAATCTGGATTTGGACACAGGGGAAATTGTTACATTAAAAGATATGTTAGGTGACGATTACGTGGAACAGGCAAACAGGAGTATCCGTGAGCAGATTGCTGAAAGACAGCAATTAGGAGAAAACTTTTTTACGGCAGAGGAAGGCGGCTTCACCGGGATTTCGGAAGATGTGAAATTCTATATCAATGTGAATAATCGTCCGGTTATCGTTTTTGAAAAATACGAAATTGCACCCGGATCATCGGGAGAAATGGAATTTGAAATAGGTGGAAATTAAGATGAGAAAGAAAATGAAAAATGTGGTTGTCATGGTTTTGGGTTTGGCTCTGACAGGAGCAACCCTGACGGGATGCGGCGAAAGCCCCCAGTCCCGCCAGGATACACAGCAGATTATCTCCGGGGGTATATCGGAGGGAACAGGGCAGGATTCCGGAGAAGAAAAACCAGAGGCAGAAGGTACGGAAGGAACAGCACAGACGCCAGAAAAATATGAAGATAATTTTGCAGTTGACAGTAATGCGGCGAAGACATTTGCGCAAAAGGTTAAGGACGCAGCTGCCAAAAAGGATTTGGAGGCTCTTGCAGAGCTGACTGCTTTTCCGGTCTATGTGGGCCTGCCAAATGTCAATGCTGTAAAGACCAAGGAGGATTTTTTGAAGTTGGGGGCAGAAACGGTGTTTACAGATGAATTGTTGGAATCCATAGAAAAGGCGGATATAGATAATTTGCAGCCCAGTAAGGCAGGATTTTCTATTTCAGACGGAGGGAAAGCAAATATAATCTTTGGTGTGACAGACGGGACGCTGGCGGTCAGCGGAATTAATTATTGACCATGGGCAGTGAGGCAAAGCCCCGGCCAATGCCCAGGGACCATTTTAAAAATTAAATAGGGCTCAAACAAAACGATCTTGTAAGCAAAAGGCTTTATTTTCAAGATCGTTTTTTTGTCATGCAGATTCGCTTTATGCTTGCGGTTTTCATGGAAAGAATGATATAATGATTGCAGGAAAGGAATATAGGATGGCAAAGAACATACAGAAGCTAAAGCCAGACACAGTGGTCAAAAACTATTGGAGGGATAACTGTCATTTTGCCGACTTTTTCAATGCGGTTTTGTTTGGCGGGGAAGAAGCCATAAGGGCGGATGAGCTGGAGGATGTGGATACAGAGGGATCCACAGTATTTGAAAATAAGAAGTATGCGGAGAGTATACAGGCATCCAGGGATAATATCAAAGTATGCAAAAGGTCAGCCGCATTTGGGGTGGAATTTGTGCTGCTTGGCATGGAAGGGCAGGGACATATCCACTATGGGATGCCGCTTAGGAATATGGGTTATGACTATACCGCGTACAAGAAGCAGTATGACAGCAATGCCGTGAAGTATCATGCCCAAAACAGGAAGCAGCTTGGGGATGTTGATGAGGATGAGTATCTGTCAAGGATGAAAAGGACAGACAGATTTATGCCGGTCATCACAGTGACCGTGTACTATGGCGACAAGCCATGGGATGGGGCGACCTCCCTGCACGGGCTGCTGAATATTCCCCAGGGTCTGGAAAAATATGTGAATGATTATAAAATGCTTTTGATCGAGGCAAGGGAGAACAGGCTGGAGCTTCACAATATGGAGAATAAGGACTTGTTCAATCTGTTCGGGATTATCTTGGATAAAGATAAATCCCTGAAGGAAACCAGGGAAGAAGCGGTAAGATACTGTGATGAGCATGATGTCAGCAGAACTGTCATCATGACAGTGGCAGGAGCCACAGGGAACCATATCGACTATGAGGCAATCGGGCAGGAAAAGGGAGGCAGGGTTATGTGCGCTTTATTTGAATCCATTGCGAAAGAAGGCAGGGCAGAGGGCAGGGCAGAAGGCAGAGAAGAGGGCAGGGCAGAAGGCGAATTGAGGGGCGAGGCGAAGGGTATTGTGGAGACGGGGATAGAGTTTGGGGCATCGGAACATGACATTATTAAAAGGCTGCAGAACAAGCTGAATTTATCCCTGCAGACAGCACAGGAGTATTTTCAGCTGTTTGGCAAACAGACAGTATAACAGGATTCCGTCAATATCGGAGATAAGCAACTATCATTGGAACAAATTGCCGCAGAGGCGGAACAAGTTCCCGTTTACGGGAACTAATATTTAGGAGGATATAAAAATGCAGTTAGGAATCAGATTACATGACACAACCAAGCTACCTTTTGAGGAGAGGATCGCGCAGGTACGTGAGCTGGGTTTTGAGTGCGGGCATCTTGCGCTGGCGAAGGTGATTGACGAGTTTCCCACCACGGATGAGGCAATGACCCCCGGGCTTGCCATGTACATAAAGAATGTCTTTGCCAGGAACCATGTGGATATTGCCGTGCTGGGCTGTTACCTGAATCTTGCAAATCCCAACAAGGAGCAGCTGGCGCAGATCGTACATCGTTATATGGCGCATATCCGCTTTGCCTCATGGCTGGGCTGCGGCGTTGTAGGGACAGAGACGGGAGCGCCCAATGAGCAGTATAAATTTACGCCGGAGTGCCGCACAGAAGAAGCGCTGCAGCTCTTTATCAACAATCTGCGTCCTGTGGTGGAATACGCGGAGAAGATGGGGGTGGTGTTTGCCATCGAGCCGGTCTACACGCATATTGTGAGCAATCCCAAGCGTGCCAGGAGGGTGCTGGATGAGATCAATTCTCCCAACCTGCAGATTATTTTTGATCCTGTGAATCTGCTCAACATTGAGAATTTCCAGAACAGGCAGGAGGTGATTGAGGAGGCTATCGACCTGCTGGGCGCCGATGTCGCCATGGTGCATTTAAAGGACGCGGTTGTGACGGAAAAGGGATTGCGGTCTACAGGCTGCGGACTTGGTGAGATGGATTATACCGCCGTGCTGAAGTTCATGAAAGAGAGAAAGCCTTTCATTCATGCTACGCTTGAGGACACCAAACCTGAGAACAATCAGCAGGTGAAGAATTTTATTCTGCAGAAATATGCGGAAGTTTAAAAAGGAATACTGAGTATGGAAACGCTTTTATCTGGAACCGTATCTGAGATCACGGCGGCAAAACCAATAAGGACGGAAAGTTCAATGGAGGCAGTGCTGCGGCCGGGTTCTGGGTGGAGGTGGAAAACAAAACACGGTGCGGGCGTACAGGCATAAAGAGTACTATGTCTGAGGAGGGTGTCCATATGCCTTCTTGTGAAGCCGCGGAAAGGAATACGGATGTATCAGGATGATAAAATATACATGGGGCTTGCGGACGGACAGAGAGTGACGATGCAGCTGAATATGAGCAACCGTCACGGACTGATTGCAGGCGCCAGCGGCACGGGAAAGACCATTACCATGAAAGTGATGGCGGAGGGCTTTTCTGACGCGGGAGTGCCGGTTTTTCTGTGTGATGTGAAAGGCGATGTGTCGGGGCTTGCGATGGCAGGGGAATTTTCCGGCAGCATGGAGGAGCGTATAGAGGAATTTGGGCTGAGCGAATGCTTTGACTATAAGGCGTATCCGGTGTCCTTTTGGGATATCTATCAGAAAAAGGGTCATCCTGTGCGTGTGACTGTCTCCGACATGGGGCCTGACCTGCTTGCTAAAATCCTGGGGCTGACTCCGGCGCAGGAGGGGGTTCTGGACATTGTGTTCCGGATTGCCGACGACAGGGGGCTGATGCTGATCGATCTGAAAGACCTGCGGGCAGTACTCAATTACATAAGCGAGCACAGGAAAGAATATCTGACCAGCTACGGAAATATTGCGCCCCAGTCCATCGGGGGCATTGTGCGTGCGCTGATTCCCCTGGAGGAACAGGGGGGAGATCTGTTCTTCGGGGAGCCTGCGCTGGACATCTTTGACTGGATACGCACGGAATCTAAGGGCAGGGGCGTTGTGAACATTCTGGACTGTGTGCAGTTGTCCCAGAATCCCACGCTTTACGCAAGCTTTCTGCTGTGGCTGATGGCGGAAATGTTTGAGCGGCTGCCTGAGGCGGGGGATCTGGAGAAGCCTAAGCTGGTGTTTTTCTTTGATGAGGCACATTTACTGTTTGATGATGCCCCCAAGGTGCTGGTGCAGAAGATTGAACAGATGGTAAAGCTGATACGTTCCAAGGGTGTGGGTATATACTTTGTGACCCAGAGCCCCGGTGACATTCCGGACAGCGTCCTGGCGCAGCTTTCCAATCGCGTCCAGCACGCCCTGCGCGCCTACACCCCGGCGGAACAGAAAGCGGTGCGCACTGCGGCGCAGACTTTCCGCCCCAATCCTGCCTTCAAGACGGAAGATGTGATCATGGAACTTGGCGTGGGAGAGGCGCTGACCTCTTTCCTGGATGAGAAAGGGATTCCCGGCATCGCCCAGAGGACTGCGATCATCTGTCCCCAGAGTTATATGGGACCGGTGGACGAGTCTGTGAGGATGAAGTTCATCAGGCATGACAATATGGACAAGTATGACCATTATGTGGATAATATATCGGCATATGAGGTGCTGAACGAGCAGGCGAAGCGGGATGCAGAACAGGCAAAGATTGACGCGGAACGTGCGCAGCTGGAGAAAGAGAAGGCGGAGCTGGAAAAGAAGAAGCAGAAGGAAAAGGAAGCGGAGGAGAAAAAGAAAGAGCGTGCCGCGGAACGCCGCAAAGCACAGATAGAGCGTTCCCTGATCAGCACAGGTAGCCAGGTTTTAAAGAGGGGGCTGTTTAAGACGCTGTTTAAATGAGGGAGATACTGAGACAGGGAAATGCCTAAGGGCGCTTGTGCCAGGAAGATGGCAGCATGGAACGGAGTTCCTGAGACAGTGTTGAGAAAAATGATATTATCATGCTATAAAGTTTTTGAAGCTTTTGGCCGAAATAGCAGTATAAGAGTTGAATAGGCAACTACGGATAGACGAATGGCTAGGGATAGCAGGCAGATGATGAATCTGCCATGCTGTCCCTTTTTTGCGTTTTATGACATTGGGAGCGCGTTTCGTTACATTTTCCAAAAGCTTTGTCGGATTTTACCGAAATATATTTGAGTTTATACTATGAGGTGGGACATGAAGGTCGCTATTTGTGATGAGAGGGAAAGCTGCCATGAGCTGCGGGATCTGATCAGGAAACAAAAATATGACTGTGAAATAAAATGCTTTTATACAGGGAAACAGCTTTTGGAGGCAAGGGAGCATTTTGATATTTTGATCCTTGACATCCGGATGGAGGAGATGAGCGGGATTGAGGTGGCGAGAGCTCTGCGGATAAAGCAGGACAACACGGTATTGATCTTTGTGACTGCCCTGAAAGAATATGTGTCCGAGGCGTTCGACGTGGCGGCGTTCCACTACCTGCTGAAGCCGGTGCCCGCGGAAAAGTTCTGCAAGGTTTTTGAGGACGCCTGCCGGGAGGTGGAGCGTCTGGAGGGATTAAAGAGCGAGCAGCTCTTTTTCCAGACCAGGAGCAGGAGCTTTACTGTACCCAAAAAAGAAATCCTCTATGTGGAGAGCCGGAAGCGGAAGGTGGACATCCATACCCTGGGGGAGTGTTTTACCGTGTATGCCACCATGCGGTACATGGAGGAACAGCTGGGCGGGGATTTCTATCGCTGCCACAGGGGGTATCTGGTGAATATGGCATATGTGAAAGAGTATGAGACGGATGTGATCCATCTGAAAAACGGGGAGACAGTCTATATAGCAAGGGATAAGTATTCTGAGTTTGCCAAGGCATACATGCGTTTCTTGAAAGAGGGGGAAACGCCCATGTGCAGGTTTTAAACAAGGCTTTAAAAGAGGAGTTTTGGTGCGGGATTATCCTTTGAGGGACTTCGTTACATTTAAGCGCCTGTTGGTGACAGAATGCAAAAGATGCAGATCATTTGGACGATATATGTTATGAGCGGCATTAGGATTATTTTTTGGCAGGGCGCCGAGGGGGTGAAGGGCAAAGAGGATGGCAGGGCGTGCAGAGGGCGGCGCAGCGTCAGCCAGGTGAAAGATTGTAGTGTAAGGGAGTGTGAGGATGATCGTCAGCGCAGTATTTGGCAAAAGTTACAGTGACTATGGGCAGAGCCGCGGGAACGCGGTATCCGCTATAGATATCGGGAAACCTGGCAGAAGATGCGGGTCAAAACAGCGGGATACTTTGGAAAGCTCCGCCCAAGGCAGGTTCTATAATTATTACAACAATTATGGGTGCGGTGCGGATCCGGGGGAATTGGGGGACAGCCTGAGATATCGGTATTCCCATACAATAGGGTACACGTCCGCCTGGTTTTTTCAGGCGTCGGGAGAAGTGCTGCAAAAGACAAGGGGAGAAAAGGAAGGCTACGACGGCACTGACATTGTGAATGCCTATGGCTTTGCTTATGCGGAACGTTATGGAGAGATTGAGGAGAGGTATGGGGATAGCGGGGAACAGTGGTTTGACATAGACGGCACTCCGCTGACCAAAGATAAGGAGATGGAGTATCTGGACAGGGCTTATGAAAGCGCGGTGGCTTTCCAGGTATCCTCCGCAAGGGTGATGGCGGGCTTAAGGCAGGTGTCGCAAATACCGCAGAAAAGCCTGGAAGAATTGGAGGGTATCTTTTATCGTTCAAGGGATAAATATACGGACTTGTGCAGGGAGGGCAGCCTGACAGGCATGCCGGTGCTTTTCCATAGGTTTTCTTTTGGAAGGAGCGACCTGCTTGCGCTGTTGGTGTAGGTGCGTAAAGGGAGGCTGGAGAAAAGAGGCGGAGAGTTCCCGCCTGCGGGAACTGGAATAGGAGGGGATTAAAATGGATTATAGTATGTTGAGTGGGATTGGCAGCTATCTGACGCTGGGAGGAGGGATCGGAATGAGCTCCTATCTGACGAATCCGTATCTGTCAGGGGTGTATTCATCGAATCTTATGTCTCAGGCAGGGATTTCCAGTGTCTTCCAGAGTGGAGTGCGTTTCGGGCAGGCTTTGGAGAAGGCTAAGGAAAATAATCCGGAGAGCGCGGAGCAGCTGCAGAAAATTTTGGAGGAGGCTTTCGGCAGCGAGAGCAGCAAGAAGTCAGCAGGGACCGGAAGCAGCGGGAAGGGCAGCGCCGCAGTTGTGTATGAACCGTCGTGGGGGAATACAGCCCGTTCCGAGGGGTCACTGGAGAGTTATCTGGCAGGGCGCAGAAGCTCCAGGCTGCAGCAGAGGCAGGCGTCGAGGCTGCACTGAGTGCGGATGCGGAACTGGAAAAAACAGCATTCGTCCGTACAGCGCCCCAGAATACTTCCTGTCTGGGACAGACGGGAAGTATTCTGCCACAGAAGGTGCTGGAAGGACGGATGCGGGACTGGAAAAAACAGTATTCGTCCGTACAGCGCCCCAGAATACTTCCTGTCTGAGACAGACGGGAAGTATTCTGCCACAGAAGGTGCTGGAAGGACGGGATGCGGAACTGGAATGGAGGAGATTATAATGAGGATCACAACGGGGATGTTGAAAATAGCGCACAGGAGGTCAGGATTTTCCCAAAAGGGAAGCTCTCTCATGAATTATGTGGGAAAGAAGGGCGTGGGCACTTCAAGGATGCAGGCAATGAATGCCAGCGCTATCAGTGTCAGAAATGCCAGGATAGAGAAGGGGAGTTACGAGAAGCTGGAGAAGTCAGCAGACGGATTGACAAGCGCTTTGTCCGCGCTGACGGAGAGGGTTGACAGCGGAAGCGAGAACCTGGTCAGTGAGGCTTCTTCCATGGTAGAGAAGTTTAATGAGACACTGAGGAGCCTGAAAAATTCTTCCGGCGTGTTGAATCAGTTTTATTATCAGAGCATGAAAGATATTTCGGAGGCGAATAAAAGTGAGCTGGAGGAGATTGGTATCACTGTGGCGGCGGACGGCTCTTTGGCATTGAATAAAGAGAAGCTTGCTTCGGCGGACGGGGAGAAGGTAGGGAAGCTGCTGGGATCCAGGGGAGACTTTGCCCAGCGGGCCAGCTTTGTTGCATCCAGGACCGCCGACAATGCAGGCGTGAATGCAGTGAGTGTGTCCAGCCGGTATAATTCCAGAGGAAGTATTGCAAATTCTTATCTGAGCAGGTATAATTTTTTTGGATGAGCGGAAGGCCGCAGAGGACAGGAATGTGCAGGACGTCTGCTCGGGAAGGTCGGGCAGGACAGGAGTATGTAAAGCGCCCGGCGGGTCGAATGGAATAAGCCGAATAGATAGTGTCAAATGACTTATGAAAAAGCTGAGTCGAAAAAATAGGCTCTATCGA
>CAOKQK010000087.1 GCA_948470905.1 uncultured Lachnospiraceae bacterium
ATCCTTATTTGGATAAAATAGTCAAAAATTGATAATTTTCAAACACGCTCTAGGTATGGGTGGACTATTATTTCCCAATAGAAGCAAAGAAATGATCCCTTATCTTTAAAACCTATGGCTATCAGGAAATTGCTGTCGATTTCGTCGAATGATGTGATACTGTTTGGTGTGGAAAAATCTGGGAATATATGGTATGGTAAGAAAAATAAGGCTTTATCATCTGCGGTATGGAAAGGTAAAGTCCGGAACGAGCTTTAAATATGGAATGCAGGCGTGGAAGGGCACGCAGATGGGAGTAATTTATGTATATTGATTTGTCAGGTGAGTGGAAGATTATGGTAAAGGCGGAGGACGGGGAGCAGAGCGGTGTGATACAGCTGCCCGGGATCCTGCAGGCGGCTGGGTATGGCAACCCCATTACCTGGGACACGCCCTGGGTGAGTGCGCTTCACGACGATTTCTGGTATGAACAGGAGGAGTACAAGTATGGGCAGGAGGAGCAGGTGAACGTGCCTTTTCTGGCGCAGCCTCCCAGGCATTTCCTGGGGGTGGCGGTCTATGAGAGGATTTTCACTGTTCCGGAAGCTGCCTGCGAAAGCGGCGCAAAGTGGCAGTTCCATGTGGAGCTTGCCAGGTGGAGAAGCCGGGTTTATATAGATGGTGCGGAGGCAGGGACGGATGAGTCCCTCTGTGCGCCCCATGACATCCCGTTAGGCAGGCTTGCCCCAGGGGAGCATACCATCCGGGTGGAGCTTGATAACAGCATGATCTATCCCTACAGACCGGACGGGCACGGTGTCTCCGACGCGCTGGGAGCCACATGGAACGGCATGGTGGGGGAGATGGCGCTGTTTACGGAAGATGAGGCCCAGAGGCGGGCGCAGGAGAGAAAGCGTTATGCCATGGACCATATGCGCACGGTGGAGGCAAGGGACGGGCGTTTTGTCATAGACGGGACGCCGGTTTATTTCCGGGCGACTCACTTTGGCGGGGAGAACCCGCTGACAGGCTATCCTGCCACAGACAAGGCGTGGTGGGGCAGGATTATGAAGACGGTCAGGGAATGGGGGCTGAACGGGCTCCGTTTCCATTCCTATTGTCCCCCGGAGGCGGCATTTGCGGCGGCGGATGAGGCGGATGTCTATCTGCTGGTGGAGTGCGGTATGTGGAACCACTTCGAGGACACAGAGGACGGAGCGGAGATGATGGAGGTCCTGAGGGCGGAGACGAGGAAGATACTGGAGAATTTCGGGCATCATCCTTCTTTTGTATTTTTCTCCCCTACCAACGAGCCTGGCGGGAGGTGGCATGCCCCTCTGCGGCGCTGGGTCAGCGAGACAAGGGAATATGACAG
Organism: uncultured Lachnospiraceae bacterium; assembly: GCA_948470905.1. Classification (GTDB taxonomy): domain Bacteria; phylum Bacillota; class Clostridia; order Lachnospirales; family Lachnospiraceae; genus Acetatifactor. The sequence goes on from CAOKQK010000087.1 coordinate 1,355, forward strand.
GAGCCTGGGCTACGGGGGCAGGAGGATCTATACGGCAGAGTCCGGCTGGCATTATGATGTGCATCCTGCACAGGTAGAGGGAACGGATTTCCTCTATTTCCACCGTTCGGGCTATGGCCCTTTTGTCGGCGGGACGATCCGCAACCCCAAAGGCTGGAACGGCAGGAATTACAGCCCGTCTCTGGAAGGAGTGAAGAAGCCTGTTGTCTGTCACGAACTGGGGCAGTACTGCACTTACCCCAATTATGACGTTATTGATAAGTTTACGGGCTTTATGCAGCCGGGCAATTATAAGGTATTTTATGAAAATGCCAAAGCCAACGGCATCCTGCCCTATGAGGATAAGTTTGTGAAGTGCTCCGGGGAAAACCAGCTTCGGATGTACAAAGAAGATCTTGAGGCAAATTTCCGGACGCCGGAGATTCAGGGCTTTGAGCTGTTGGATCTGCACGACTACCTGGGGCAGGGGACGGCGCTGGTGGGGATTCTGGACGCTTTCTGGGAGAATAAGGGTTATGGCGACCCGGCAAGGTTCCGTGAGCATTGCGGGGATACGGTCCTGCTGGCGGGCTTTCCCGGATATGTGTGGAAGAATACGGACAGGGCAGTGATTCCCATAGAGGTCTGCCATTACGGAAAGGCAGATATTGAAAATGCAGTCATCGCATGGCGCCTTGGGGATGACAGCGGCAGGGAGACGACAGGAGAGCTGCAGGTGGGACATATCGCCAGGGGCGGCAATACCAGGGTGGGCGAGGTCTCCCTGGACTTTGGGACCTGGGATCATAACAGTAAGCTGACCTTTACCCTGACCCTGCGGGATAGGGATCTGACCGTGAGCAACCATTGGACATTGTATGTTTTTGTCAGATCCAAAGAACCCTTTGGCGGATTAAAGGAATGCTCTGGCAAAGAAGATGCATTTGACAGAACGGGAAGGGCCTGCACCGGATCAAAAGAAGCTTTCTGCAAAACGAAAGTGGATTATGATAAATCAGGAGATATCTCCGCAGATAAGGGGCAGCCCTTTGTGTATACAAGGGACTGGAAGCAGGCAAAGCAGGCTTTGGAGGCAGGGGAAAGGGTGATATTTAACCCCTGGCTGTCAGACTTGAATTATGAGTGCCCGGCTCTGTCGGGGAGGACCGTAGGCTGGAATTCCCAGATGGGACCTACCTGGTGCCGCACCATGGGAATCGTGGTGGAGGAGGAGCATCCCATTTTTCGGTATTTTCCCACGGACGCTTCGGGCGGCTGGCAGTGGGAGGATATTTTAAGGCAGGGGCGCGGATTCCACATGGAGGGCCTGGAGCAGGTGCGGCCCATCGTGCAGCCCATCGACGACTGGAACCGGAACCTGCTACAGGGCTTGATCTTTGAGGCGAAGGTATCAAAGGGCAGGCTTCTGATGGTGACTGCCAATTTGGAGGGTGATTTTGAGAAACGTCCGGCGGCCTACAGCTTAAAGCAGGCGATTTTCAGATATGTGTCCTCGGAGGAGTTTGCACCGGAGACGGAAGCGGACGCGGCTGCCATAGAGAGGAAGCTGTTCCCCATGCTGCGCATGGGGGAGCTGACAAAAGAGGTACTGTACGAGGACGGGGCACAGGTAAAGGACGGCGACAGCATTGTGGAGGCGGACCCCAGTTCTTCCCTGAGGCTTATGCAGCAGGATTTCCCGGCGGTGGTCACGGTTATCCTGAAAAAGTCAGTCTCTGTAAAGGGTATCCTCTATGTGCCGGAGCAGCGGGACAGAAATCATGCCGGATTTGCAAGGGATTATCAGCTGGAAGTGAGGGGAGAGGACGGGAAGTGGCTGTCTGTGGGAAAAGGAACCTTCCTGAATACCTGCCGTTCACAGCAGGTTCTGCTTTCGGAAGAAGTAAGGGCGGACGCCATCAGGTTGACTGTCCTGTCAGCCTACGGATGCGTGGACAGGCAGGTCTGGAGGGAGACCGGAAAGGGCTGGTACAAGGTACACATGCCAAAGTGGGCAATCCTGCAGATTGCCGGACTGCATGTCCTGTGCGAGGAGGAGGCGTCCCACAGGGATGATTACGCTTCCATGGACGAGCAGAAGTCAAAGACGAAGGAGATTGAATTATAAAAAACAGCCCCAGGGGGGCGTAGAAGTGTAGAGGGCGGAAAAGTTCCCGCAAGCGGGAACTGAGATAGGAGGTTGGGAATGAAACTGCATCCACTTGGAAATAAAGAAGCATTTGGTTATACCACGTTTGGCTGTATGTGGAAACGGGGAGAATGTAACACAGATACGGAGTATATCTGCAGGGACAGCCAGGGGAAGGAAGTACCCATGCAGTCCCGGATCACGGCATACTGGCCGGACGGAACCGTGAAATGGACGGCGCACACGGCAGATGCGGCGCTCCTTGGGGAGGAGATCGAGGTACTGCCGGGAAAACCGGCTGCATTTGAGGGCATGTACTGCGTGGAGACAGAAGGGCAGATCCTGCTGGAAGCGGGGGCTGTCACTGTCCGTGTGGATAAGGATGGAAGGCATCTCTTTACTTCTGTAGAGAGGGACGGCAAGGTATATCTGTGTGACGCCGAGGCGGTGCTTTTGCTGGAGGAGCCGATAAACGTTTCCGGCAACCCGGCGAAGATGCAGAAAAGCTATGTCAGCTGTATCGAGCATGTGGAGGTGGAGGAGACAGGTTCTGCGAGGGGGTCGCTGAGGACCATCCTGCGCTATGACGGCATTCATGTGTCCGCGGACGGGGAGAGGAGGCTTCCCTTTATCATCCGCATGGAAGCAAACTACAATGATCCGAATCTGAAATTTACCCATACCTTTCTCTATGACGGGGAGGAGGATAAAGATTTTTTAAAGGGTATGGGGATTCGTTTTGCCGCACCCATGTCAGGGGGGGTATTTAACCGCCATGTGAAATTTACCGGAGATCACGGGGTGTTTCATGAGGCGCTTGTCCCCCTGACCTCGTGGCGGCCTAATCTGGGCAGGGAATTGTATGCCCGCCAGCTTGGGGGTGAGAAGCTGGCGTTAAATGAGCAGGAGCGTCCGCTGGTGGAAAAGGTGCTGGAGGCAGTTCCGGTATGGAGCAGATATGAGCTGTATCAGGACAGTGTCAGCCATTTCGGGATCAAGAAGAAGCTTGCGGAGGAGAACCTGTGTTATATAGACGCTCTGCACGGATATCGCACTGTGGGAGGCGGGGCATTTGGTTCCGAGTACGGTTCCGTCACTGTGGCAGTCAGGGATTTCTGGGAGAAATATCCTTCGGGTCTGACTTTTGCGGGGCTGGACGGCGACAGGGCGGAGTGTACCATGTGGTTTTATTCCCCGGAGGCGGCTGCCTTTGATTTCAGGCATTATGCCACAAGAGGCTACAACCAGGTCTGTTATGAAGGCTATGACTTTAAGGGGGCAAGCCCCAACGGCATCGCCTGCACAAACGAATGTATGATCACTTTTTCCGGGGAGATGATCCCTGCGGATGGGGATGTGGAAGCCTTTGCAGCGCAGGTGAACCATCCGGTGGTCTATGTGGGCAGTCCTGAATTTTATCATGATATGCGTGCCTTTGGCTATTGGTCCCTGCCCTCGGCGGAGGGTTCCCAGGTGGAGAGGTGGCTGGAGGAGCAGCTGGATAAGGTCTTTGACTTTTATAAGGGTGAGATTGAGCAGAGAAACTGGTACGGCATGTTCAACTATGGCGATGTGATGCACACCTATGACTCGGTGCGTCATCAGTGGAAGTATGACATTGGCGGCTATGCCTGGGACAACACGGAGCTGGTGCCCACCCTGTGGCTGTGGCTGTATTTCATGCGCACCGGCAGGGAGGATGTCTACAGGATTGCCGAGAAGCTTTCGCGCCATGCCTCCGAGGTGGACGTTTACCACATGGGGAAGTACAAGGGGCTTGGCTCCAGGCACAATGTGCGGCATTGGGGTTGTCCCTGCAAGGAGGCGCGTATTGCCATGGCGGGGCACCACAGGTACATGTATTATCTCACCGGGGACAGGCGTCTGGAGGATATTTTTGAGGAACTGAAGGACAACGAGCTGAGTTTCCTAAACAAAGACCCTCTGGGAGAATTCTTTGACAAAAAGGACATGGTCTATCCCAGCCATGCCAGGAGTGGGCCTGACTGGTCATCACTTTGTTCCAACTGGATGACCAGGTGGGAGCGGTTCAACGACACGGCTTACCTGGACAAGATAAGGACAGGTATTGAGGACATCAAGAAGGCGCCCATGAAGCTGGTGTCGGGGCCTGATTTTGAGTTTGATCCCGAGACCTGCCATTTGCGCTATATCGGTGAGCGGACCACAGGCGGCTGTCATCTGCAGATCTGTATGGGTGCGCCCCAGATCTGGACGGAGCTTGGGGACCTGCTGGGAGACGAGGAGTGGAAAGCCATGGTTGCCGACCTGGGAAGAATGTACTTCCTGCCCAGGGAGGAGAGGACGCCCAAGCAGAAGGAGCTGCTTGGAAAACGTGAGTTTACTTATCCATTCATGGGATCCGGCATTGGCGCTTACGGTGCGGCGTATCTGAAGGACGATCAGCTTGCGGAGAGAGTATGGAAAGAGCTGTTAAAGTCCATTGTGAGCGAGAACAATTTTGAGGGCTTTGCATGTACCTGGGTGGCTGGCTGCGGCAACCATGATAAATTGAGGGAGATCCCCTGGATCAGCACGAACTTTGTGGCGCAGTTCTGCCTGAATGTGATCTTTGCCATGGAATTTATCAGGGATAAGATGCCGGGAACCTTCGGGGAGGTGGCGGAACTTATTGGGGAGAACAATGAGAATTTCCACAGAGCATAGTGTGAGAAGAATTTCTACGGTTCACAAAGCGAACCTTTCTCATACGGAAGAATGCCCGGAATGAGGGCATTCTTCCAGGTTAGCACCAAGTGTTTGTGCCGTTTTAGCGGCAGGATTGGAGGATGGACGAGTGCGTTATCAGATCAGTGAAAATGAGATAAAATGGGCGCAGGAGGTTTTTGACCTGATAGAGAAGAAGATTTCGGCGGAGTGCGACAGGATCGGTTCACAGATGCCATATATCCCGGTAGACGGGCACTATCATGATATGGGGGAGGAGCACCTGACCTGGTGGACGAACTGTTTTTGGGCGGGGATCCTCTGGCAGATGTATCATGCCGTGGGGGAACAAAAATATGCGGACAGCGCCATAGGGCTTGAGGAGCGTCTGGACCGGGCGCTGGAGGATTATCAGCATCTGGACCACGATCTGGGCTTTATGTGGTGCCATACCTCCGTGGCCCATTATCGTTTGTTAAAGGATGAGAAGGCAAGGCTTCGGGGACTTCATGCGGCGGCAATCCTTGCCAGCCGTTTCCAGCCTGCAGGGAATTATTTCCGCGCCTGGAACACGCCGGGGGAAAGCGTTGCCATCGTGGACTGTCTGATGAACCTGCCCCTGCTTTACTGGGGCAGTGAGACCAGCGGGAACGATTCCTGGAAACGTCTTGCCATGGCCCATGCGGATACGGCGCTGACGGAGATCTTAAGGCCGGACGGCTCCAGCAATCACATTGTAAAATATGACACAGAGACAGGGGAAGTTGTGGAAAAACCCGGCGGACAGGGCTATGGTGAGGGTTCCTCCTGGACCAGGGGGCTGGCATGGGCTATTTACGGCATGAGCCTGTCCTACCGTTATACGGGAAAACAGGAATATCTGGATGCCGCAAAGCGCACGGCCCATTATTTTATTGCCAACGCAGCATTGGATGATTATGATGTGGTGATTGATTTCCGCGCTCCCAGGGAGCCGGTCTATTATGACAATACGGCGGCGGTCTGCGCGGCCTGCGGCCTGCTGGAACTCTCCGAGCATGTGGGAGAGTACGAGAAGGCTCTTTATGTGGCTCCTGCGCTTCGCCTGCTCCACAGGATTACGGAACGGTTCTGCAGCTGGAATACGGAGGAGGACGGCATTACCACCAAGGGCAGCGCCAGATACCACCGGGCGGAGGACAGGGAGGTGCCTATCATCTACGGGGACTATTTCCTGGTGGAAGCGATTTTAAGGCTGCTGGATAAGGACTTTCTGATTTGGTGAAAAAGGCAGGATTATCGGAAATGGAAATCGAAATTTATGAGATCAGAGAACACGGCGAGATGGCGGATGCAGCTGCAAAATGGTTTCACTCCAAATGGGGGATTCCTCTGGAGGCATATATAGAAAGCATCGCCGCCTGTGTGGAGGGAGAGAAAAGCGTTCCCCAGTGGTATGTTGCAGCTGAGGAGGGCAGAATTGTCGGTGGCATGGGCGTAATAGAGAACGATTTCCACGACCGGAAAGACCTGACACCCAATGTCTGTGCCGTGTATGTGGAGGAAGGATACAGGTGCAGGGGGATTGCGGGAAAGCTGCTGCAGCATGTATGCGAGGATATGAGCCGCATGGGGATTGACACCCTGTATCTTGTCACCGATCATACTTCCTTTTATGAGAGATATGGATGGGAGTTTCTGTGTATGGTCCAGGGGGACGGGGAACCGGACATGACGCGGATGTATGTACATAAAATGTGAAAAAGCCTGTATTGCGGTCAGGGTCAGGTGCAGGAAGAAGCACAAAAATAAACGGTAAGAAAGGAAAGGCAAGAAGGAGGGTATATGGCTGGCGAGAGGAACGAGACGCTGAACCGCAATGCAAGACGGGGCTTTGTCCCGGAGGACATGAGACAGTTTACGGGAGAGGCGCTGGAAAAGATAAAAAAGGCGGCGGAAGATGTGAGGTATCTGTTGAATCACGGCTATGCGGTCAAGGATGCAACGACCTTTGTGGGCAATCATTATGTGCTGTCGGAGCGCCAGCGAATGGCTCTGGCCCGCGGCATCTCGTCAGATGAGGATGTGGAAAACAGGAGAAAGAAGGAATGTATCTGCAGGGAGGTGCATATAGACGGCTTTAACGTCATTATTACCCTGGAGGTGGCGCTGTCTCATTCTCCACTGCTGCAGTGCATGGATGGGACTATAAGGGATCTGGCGGGGCTGCGCGGCACCTATCGGATCATAGAGGAGACAGGGACTGCCATACGCCTTATTTTTGAGGAGCTTGCAGCGAAAGGTGTGGAGAAGGCTGTCTTTTATCTGGATTCGCCGGTGTCAAATTCAGGAAGGCTAAAGACTCTGGTCTATGAACTGGCAGGGGGGTATTCCATGGGTGTGGAAGTCGTGGTGATACCTGATGTGGACCGCACTTTGCAGAAGCTGTCTGGGGTAGTCAGCAGTGATGCCATCATTTTAAACCATTGTGAGAGCTATATGAATATTCTGCCGGATATTATCAGCAGGCTGGATAAAGCCTGGCTGATCAGTCTGGGCAGCTGATACAAAGCGGGGGAAGCCTGGCCAATCAGCTTGGGCAGCTGACACAAAGCGGGGGAAGCCTGGCTGATCAGCCTGGGCAGCTGATACAAAGCGGGGGAAGTCTGGCTGATAAGTTTGGATAGCTGTATACAACGGGGATACGGGCTGAATGGCTTTGAGGGGAAGGCAAGGGCAGAGTACAGGGGATATTTCATATAATTTCGGAAAGGGAGCGGTTGGCATAAATAAAGGCTTTACACTCGAAGGGGCGGTTGCTATAATGAGGTTAGCTGTAAGAGCGGTATCCCTTTTCCTGCGACGGGGATGCTGACAAAAAAACACAGGAACGGAGAGAGAACAGGAAATGAAGATCAGGACAAGATTTGCGCCAAGCCCCACAGGGAAAATGCATGTGGGAAACTTGCGGAGTGGTCTCTATGCATATTTGATCGCAAAGCATGAGGGAGGAGATTTCATGCTGCGTATCGAGGATACGGATAGAGAGCGTTATGTGGAGGGGGCGACGGAGATCATATACAGGACCCTGGAGAAGGCGGGGCTTATCCACGACGAAGGTCCGGACAAGGACGGCGGCTGTGGACCTTATGTCCAAAGCGAGCGTATGCAGACGGGAATTTATATGAAGTACGCCAAGGAGCTGGTTGACAAGGGGGAGGCCTATTACTGCTTCTGTGACAAGGAGCGTCTGGCTTCTTTAAAGAGCGAGGTGGTGGAGGGCAAGGAGATTACAGTGTATGACAAGCACTGTCTGCAGCTTTCCAAAGAAGAAGTAGAAGCGAACCTGGCGGCGGGGAAGCCCTTTGTGATACGTCAGAACAATCCAACGGAGGGGACAACCACCTTTCACGATGAGCTTTACGGGGACATTACCGTGGAGAACGCGGAGCTGGATGACATGATACTGATAAAGTCTGACGGCTACCCCACTTATAACTTTGCCAATGTAGTGGACGACCATACCATGAATATCACCCATGTAGTGCGGGGGAACGAGTATATCTCATCCTCGCCCAAATATCAGCGCCTGTATGATGCTTTTGGCTGGCAGAGCCCAGTGTATGTGCATTTGCCGCTGGTGACGGACGAAAACCACAAAAAACTTGCCAAGAGAAGCCAGAATGGTTCCTATATTTTTGAGGAGATGGTGGAGCAGGGCTTTGTGCCGGAGGCAGTGGTGAACTATATTGCACTGCTGGGCTGGTCTCCTGAGGAGGAGCGTGAAATATACAGCCTGGAAGAGCTGGTCCAGGCTTTCGATTACCACAGAATCAGCAAGTCGCCTGCGGTCTTTGACAGTGTGAAGCTGCGCTGGATGAATGGCGAGTATATCAAAGCCATGGATTTTGACCGTTATTATGAGATGGCAGAGCCCTATTTAAAGGCTGCCCTGACCAGGGATCTTGACCTTAAGAAGATTGCAAATATGGTGAAGACCCGCATAGAGGTTTTTCCTGACATTGCGGCGCAGGTAGATTTCTTTGAAAAGCTGCCGGAGTATGATGTGGCGATGTATACCCACAAAAAAATGAAGACGGACAGCGCTTCTTCGCTGGAAGTCTTGAGGGACGTGCTTCCCCTGCTTGAGGCACAGGAGGATTACAGCAATGACGGGCTGTACCAGATGCTGCTGAAATACGCGGAGGACAAGGGAGAGAAGACAGGCAGGACCATCAAGACCGGCTTTGTGATGTGGCCGATCCGTACCGCTCTCTCCGGCAAGCAGACTACTCCAGCAGGCGCCACTGAGATTATGGAGGTGCTTGGCAGGGAGGAATCCCTTGCAAGGATCCGGAAAGGTATCGAGCTGCTTGAGAACCAATGATAAAATGTCAGGCATTACCATCGGAAAGCCCGGTCAGGCGGATGTCCATAGGAGCGTGCCTGACCTGACAGGGCTTAACGAGGCACAGCGCAGGGCTGTGACACACGGGGAGGGACCTCTGCTTCTGCTGGCGGGTCCCGGCTCCGGCAAGACTCTGACCATCACGAACCGTATTTTATATCTTCTGGCAAACGGCACTGCGCCGGAGAAGCTTCTGGTGATCACATTCACCAAAGAAGCGGCGCTTTCCATGCAGCGCAGGTTCCAGGAGAAATGCGGCAGCACAGTCTATCCCGTCAATTTTGGAACTTTTCATTCTTGTTTTTATCATATTCTTCAGAAATCCGGCGCTGTGGGCGCCAAAAAGATCATAAAAAATTCAGATAAAATAAATCTACTGATCCCTTTATTAAAGCAATATGCCGATCCAAACAAAGCCACGCCTGACAGCGACAGCCTGAAAGAGGATGCGGCACAACTCTTGTCCGCCATCAGCTTTTACAAGAATACCCTTAAATACGATGGGGCAGTGAAAAAAATCCCTTCCTTATGGCAGCCGCATTTTGAGGCCATTATGGCGGCTTATGAGGATCGGGTGAGAGGGGAAGGGCTGATTGATTTTGATGAGATGCTCTCCGGGTGCGCGCGGCTTCTGAAGGAGGATGCAGAGATCAGAAGCTATTGGCAGGGTCGTTTTTCCCATATTCTGATGGATGAATTTCAGGATATTAATCCGGTGCAGTACAGTATAATAAAGCTGCTCACGAAGGCGCCTTATAATATATTTGCAGTGGGGGATGATGACCAGGCAATCTATGGCTTCCGCGGGGCGGAGCCGGACTGTCTGCGGCGTTTTGAGCAGGAATTCCGGGCGGAAAGGATGCTTCTGGATATCAATTACCGCAGCAGTGGGGAGATTGTGCGGGCATCCCTGGCGGTGATTGGGGAGAACAGAAACCGCTTTGATAAGAAGCTGCGCGCGGCGCAGGAGGCTGGAAGCCGTTATCAGGAAGGAGGCAGCTGCCTTCAGAGAAGTGGAAGCTGTTTTCAAGAAGGAGACGGTTGCCTTCAAAGAAGTGGAGGCAGTCTGGCTCAGAATTTTGGGACGCAGCTTCAAAAAGGCGCACATATGCCAGAGGGCACAGTTTGCCGGAGCGTGGTCTGTGAGGGATTTGTTGACAGGGAGGCGCAGTATCGGCACATGCTGGAGGCGTTGCAACATGTTTTTGGCAAAAAGGAGAGCTGTGCCGTGCTTTTCCGCACAAATTCTTATATGCAGGGCTTTGCGGCCAGGCTGGGCAGAGAAGGAATTCCGTACGAGATCAAGGATACAGCGGTCAGCATTTATGAACATTTTATTGTAAAGGATATGGTTGCATATCTGGTGGTGGCGTGCGGAAACGCCAGGAGGGAGGATTTCCTGCGGATCGTCAACAGACCGTCGCGCTATGTGAGCAGGGAGGCGGTGGCAGAGTGCGGTGTAGATATGGCAAAGCTGAGAGCCTATTATGAAAAAGGGAGCAGCCTCTCCCCGGCGCGCAGGGCAGATGTGATACATGGGCTGGCAGCGCTGGAGAGGCAGCTTAAAAACATGGGGCGGCTGCCCCTGCATTTGGCGGTGGACTTTTGTTTAAAGGCGGCGGGATATGAGCGCTATCTGAAGGAGAAAGCAGCGGGGACGGAGGACAAGTGGCAGGAATGGCAGGAGCTTTTGGAGTGGCTGAGGGGGGAGGCTGCTCAGTATCCTGACCTGAAGGAGTGGCTGGCGGCACAGGAGGCGTACAACAGAGAGCTGGCAAGGGGGACTGCCCAGAAGAAACAGATTGTCAAAAAGCAGGATTATGTCATAAGGACAGATAGAGCGGAAAGAGGAGGCTATGTGAGAGGGGCAGGCAATGGGGAAAGTGTATATAACACCGAAAAACCGGTTCAGCTTATGACGGTCCATGCAGCGAAGGGGCTGGAGTTTGACAGGGTGTGGATTCCTGACTGCAATGAAAAAATATATCCGCACGGCAGCCTGCCGGATGCAGCCACTGTGGAAGAAGAAAGAAGGATTTTTTATGTCGCCATGACCAGGGCGAAAAAGAATCTGGAGCTTTTGTATCTTACCGGTACAAGAGAGCGCCCCAGACAGCCGTCACGGTTCCTGAATCCGCTTTTTCACGGTGGAGATTTGATTAATCCAGGCTGATAGGGATAATTTTTTCCGGCAGGTGCGGGGAAGACAATGTCTGGCCGCACCTGCCGGAGGGATCACTCCCCGTCGACCAGTTCGTCAAACTCACAGCTGTCCAGGTATTCGTCAAAGGCTTCGGCAACCTTTTCATATTCATCGTCATCCTCAATATAGTCCAGGACAGGTTCTTCGTTGGGGTCGTCGGGATTTTCGCTGTAGCTGTAGAACCATACTTCGCCGTCTGTGTTCTCGCCGTCTTCATTTAAGGGAAGAAGTACGATATAATCCTTTTTTTCCACTGTCAGAATGGTGATAACGGCACAGTTTACCACGGAACCGTCCTCAAGCTCCAGTTCCACGGTCATTTCCTCATCGTCAAGCTCTTGCTCCGTATTGATATTTTTTTCATCTGCCCTGTTTTCCGGCTTATTGTCATTTTTGTTTTTTCCCATATTTTTTCCCATGGCTTTTATGTCCTTTCAACTATTTTTGCTATTCTTTGTGCAGCAGTTCCAGTTATTTTGCCTTTCGGGCATTGTGTTCAGGCTTTTTGCAGGTTTAGCCCAAAGCGTTTTCCAGCCCTGTGTTTTGCCGGAGTGTCCGCAATGCCTCAGCAAAGTCATTTTAACATGTTTGCGTCCTTGGTGCAATACGAAACAGTTCAGTTATCCTGCAAAATAGGGCTTGTTACAGTTTACAGATGCATATGGAACAAAAATATGCTATACTGAATCCGGTGAACCTTATGGATATATCCGCCGGAAAAGCGGTTATCCGTTTTTGTGCTTTTAACATATGAAGGGAAGGATTTATACCGGAAGGGTGAGTATTATGAGTACAAGAATTATAATCTGCGGTCTGAACGGTGTTGGAAAAAGCACATTAGGCAGGGCACTGGCGGACAGGACAGGATACCGCTTTATAGATGTAGAAGATCTATATTTTCCCAAATCAGATCCGGATTATCTTTATGCATCTCCCCGCACACAGGAGGATGTAACGAGATTGCTTCTTGATGTTCTTCAGACAGAAGAAGATCTGGTGTTTGCCTCTGTCACTGGAAAGTATGTAGAAAATATCAGCGCTTATTTTCAATATTGCGTGATTGTGGATGCGCCCAAGGACGTCCGCATGGCTCGCGTAAAGAAGCGTTCCTTTGAAAAATTCGGGGAAAGAATGCAGCCTGGAGGGGATTTGTATGAGAAAGAGCAGTCATTTTACAATTTAATCCGGGAAAGAAAAGAAACTCTTGTGGAGGAATGGGCAGGAAAGATTAACATACCCGTCATACATCTTAACGGAGAAAAGCCTGTAAGCGAGAATGTGGATTTCCTGGTGCGGCAGCTGTCAGAATTTCAGCAGGGCATGTTCCATATGTGATAAACCCTTTCAAGGCAGGATATCGTTTTTATACAGCCGCATATCCCCAAAGGCCTGGTCGCACTGTTGCAGCAGATCCACCAGGTGCAGGCTTACCTGGCCATCGCTGTGGCGGGTAATGCCGTGCGTTACAGCCAGCTCCTCCGTATATTCTTCCAGGAGATAGACATTTTTCAGCCGCAGGGGAGAGTAGCTGTAATGGCATACCAGAGGGAGCATGCCGGTGGCGTTTTCATTGATGGTGACAGCGTCTTCCGTCACGCGGAATGTCACCCATGCCATTCCGCCCAGCAGGCACTCTTTTTTGTCCTGGGTGGAGACATAATTTCCGAGGGAGTAGTAACAGAGGACCTTTCTGCCGTCTGAGGCAGTCAGCCATTCCACTGGCTGGGGCACATGGGGATGGGTGCCGATGATCAGGTCAGCTCCTGCCTCGGCTATTTCGGCGGCAAATTTCCGCTGGTATTTGGAAGGCTCCGACTGATATTCGGTTCCCCAGTGGGGGCAGACGATCACAATATCGGCAAGCTCCCTGGCTGTGCGGATGTCTTCTGTCACCTGCGGGTTCAGGGTCGTGAAGTTGATGGCGCCTGTCTGCCTGTCATAGTCGCAGAGCATGTCCAAATGTCCCTGGAGTGAGCGGCCGATTACCTGCGCGTTGGGTGCGTAGGCGTAATTTAAGATTGCGAAGGTTGTGTCCTCTATGACCAGCAGGGGAATCTCTCCGTAGGTTTCTTCTGCGTGGATGCCAAGGGTCAGTATGTCGGGGTATTTTTTCCAGAAGGAGGCGCAGTGTATCAGGCCGTCAATGCCCTGGTCCGCGGCGTGGTTGGTCGCCTGGAGGACCACATTGAAGCCGGAGGCGGCAATGGCATCCCCTACCTCGGTGGGGGAATTAAATTTGGGGAAACCGGAAAAGCCCCGTTCGTTTCCGCCGAAGATCGTTTCCTGATTGATGATCTTGATGTCCGCGTTGTCCAGGAAATCCCCAATGTCATGAAACAAAAAAGAAAAGTCGTAGGTGCCGTCCTTTTTCTTGCCGGTGTTTACAATTCCCATGTGCATGAGATTATCCCCAAGTGCCATGAGGGAAATGTCGTATTCTTCAAAGACTGGTTCCGGGGAAGGGGTGGAAGGGGCAGGCGTCTGAGCCGGGAGTGAGGAGTCTGCCTGTCCGGGAATGGAAGGGACTGTCTGTCCAGGAGCGGAAGGGACTGCCTGTCCGGAAATGGGAGAATCTGTCATAAAAATTTCGGAGTCTGTTTTTTTGTCCGGCGACAGGGCAGGAGCGGCAAGGAAGCATATCAGAAAAACAGGGACGGCGAAGATCGGA